>JANPAR010000160.1:0-21905 GCA_031430015.1 Burkholderiales bacterium | reverse complement strand
CGTCCGATCGGCCTGGCATTCGCGCCTCGGCCCTGCATGCCGACGGCAGTCATGCGGGCATTCTCAATGTGCCCGGCAAATAACTGCCGGTGCCGGTGATGCATGAATAAATCATGGTGCGGCGAGCCGTGCCGAAGCCATCGTGGCGCAATGGCCCTACGCCGCCGCGCTCAATGGTGCCGGTGCCACGGCGAGGCGCGCCCCGATACCGGCCTGCACACCGGTCTGCACAGCACTGTAAGCACGGTCGAGCGCACAGCCGAATGCATACGCGTCGGCCGAGCCGTGGCTCTTGACGACGACACCGGTCAAACCCAACAGGATCGCCCCGTTGTAGCGACGGTGATCATAGCGGCGGCGGAAGGCATTGATCACCGGCAGCGACACCAGCGCCCCCAGTTTGGTGAACAGATTGCGCTCGAACTCGCTCTTCAGGCTGCGGCCGATCATCTGCACCATACCTTCAGCTGCCTTCAGCGCAACATTGCCGACAAAGCCGTCGCACACCACCACGTCAACCTCGCCCCGGAAGATGTCGTTGCCTTCGACATTGCCGGCAAAGTTGATGTCGCCGCGTGCATGGGCGGCGTGCAGCAACTCGGCTGCACTCTTTACCGCCTCGTTACCCTTCATGTCTTCGGAGCCGATGTTGAGCAGCCCGACCGGCGGTTTGGCCTTGTGCTCGACCGCCTCGACCAGCGCCGCGCCCATCAAGGCGAACTGATAAAGGTGGCCCGCCTTGCAATCGACATTGGCGCCCAGATCGAGCATGTAGGTGTGGCCACCCTTTTGGTTGGGCAGGAGCGAACACAGCGCGGGACGGTCCACGCCCTCAAGGGTGCGCAGCGTGACGCTGGAAATGGCCATCCACGCGCCGGTATTGCCGGCTGAAATGGCGGCATCGGCGCGGCCCTCTTTAACGAGGCCGAGCGCGCGGTGCATGGACGAGTCGCGCTTGCGGCGCATCGCCTGCGCCGGCGGATCGTCCATGGCAATGACCTCGGACGCCGCGCAAATTTCATAGCGGCCGAACACCGCCGCCGCCGCGCCGTTCAGATGCGCAAGCTCAGCTTCAATCACATCCGGCAAACCAACCAACAGCACGCGCGCATCGGCGTGACGCGCCAAAAATTGCAAAGCCGCGTCAACAGTGACGCGCGGGCCAATATCGCCACCCATCGCGTCAATCGCAATAGAAACGGCGGACACGGCAGGCGCTGCTGAAACCGTAGACACCGCAGAAGCTGCGGACGCTGTACCGGGGCGCTGTGCCATGCAGGCGCAGTCAGGCCTTGGTCAGACTGAGGGTGCCTTACTCGCCCTTGCCCTTGACAACTTTTTTGCCTCGGTAAAAACCGGTCGGGCTGATGTGGTGGCGCAGATGCACTTCACCGGTCACCGGCTCAACGGCCAAGGGCGGGTTGGTCAGAAAGTCGTGGGCGCGATGCATGCCGCGCTTGGAGGGGGATTTTTTATTCTGCTGGACTGCCATGATGAAACTCCTTCAACTGAAAAAAGAAAAAAACCGAAAACAACCAACGCAGCCAGTACCGGACCAGATTTGCCCAACTTCGCTGCGACGACACTGCCGCAATCTGTTGACTGGCTGGTACCAGCTACTGCACGTTATTCAAACTCGCTTCAACCCCGCCAGCGCCGCAAACGGCGACACCTTCTCCTCCGCATCCTCATCCGCCTCACTTGCCGCGCCGCTCCGGCACGCCGGATGCATCGGGGCAAACGGCAGAGCCAGCAACAACTCATCTTCCAGCAACGGCAGCAAATCGACCTGCTCAGCCGCGATCACCGCATCCCACTCGTCGTCGGCATCACGCAGGGCCTGCTCAGACTCGTTCTCCACCCACTCAAACGCACACGCCAGATCCAATTCCAGCGGCAGCGGTTTAAGGCAACGCTGACACGGCACCTTCACCTGCGCCCGCATCGACACCCGTACACCGGGCTTGCCCAGTGACGTGCGCACGCCAGTAACCGACGCCTCGACCGGCACAAAAGGCGTACTGCACTCTTTGCGCAAGCGCGGCAAATCCCGCGTCGTCAACTGCCGCTCAACGCGCTCGCCACGCTCAGCCAAACGGCGCGTATCAATCAGCCAGGAATCCATCACTCACTCGACCGCCGATGCAGCAAACGGCAACTGATTCGAACACGCAAAAACACAGGAACCGCGCAGAAAAAAGCCAGAAACAAGCAAACCGCCAAAAACAACAAACGCCCCACAGCAAGATCGTTGGGGCGTTGAGCGGATTATAACCAAATTAAGCGTTATTCGTCAAAACCTTAGCGCATTTTTGCCGCGATTGTGACGCCTGCGGTGACGCCCCCGATCAACAGTCGCAGGCGACCCTGTCAGACCAGGCTGCACCGCGACCACAGCACAACCATCGCCGCACCAACGTGGCAGGTGCTACGTATGGGCAGAAGGCACATCGCGGTAACATCGCAACATGACAGCACCCGCCCTGCCGCCCCTCTTTCTCGCGTCTACATCACGCTACCGCAAGGCGCTTTTGACCCGTCTCGGCATGCCTTTTGAAGCCATTGCGCCCGGCGTAGACGAAAGCCCGCTGCCCGATGAGACGCCGCGTGAATTATCCCTGCGTCTCGCCATCGCCAAAGCACAAGCGATTGCCACCGCGCGCGCGCAAGGCCTCGTGATCGGCTCCGACCAGGTCGCCCATTGCGAAGCCCGCAAACTCGACAAACCCGGCACGCACGAGGTGGCGACCGGGCAATTGCGCTTCATGCGCGGCAAGACGGTCCACTTTGACACCGCACTCGCCCTCGTCAATGCTGCGACCGGACGCGTGCAGTCGGACATCGTGAGCATCGTCGTGCGCATGCACGACCTCACCGACGCCCAGATCGACGCCTACCTGCGCGCCGAGCAGCCTTACGACTGTGCCGGGTCGGCAAAGTCGGAGGGACTCGGCATCGCGCTCATGCAAACGCTCTCGGGCGATGACCCGACCGCCCTGATCGGCCTGCCGCTGATTGCGCTCACGCGCATGCTGCGTGCCGAAGGCGTGGACCCTTTGTTGTTGGCGCGGCCATTGCCGGGCGCCGCCGCTGCGTGAGTATGCCTCCCGGCACTGCCACGCTACCCGTGCGATGAACCCCGGCACGCTCTATCTCATCCCCGCCACCCTGGGCGACCTCAAAGCCGAAGGCGCACCTTCCCTGCTCGAATGGAGCCTGCCCGCGCAGGTGCGCGCAGTCGCCGCGCGGCTCGGCTGCTTCGGCGTCGAGAACGCGAAGTCCGCGCGCGCCTTTCTCAAACTGATCGGCACGCAACTCCCGTTGCAGCAACTCGACATCGTCGAATTCGGCCACCAACCCGGCGACAATGCCTTGAAACCTTTGGTGGACAAGCTCCTCCGAGGCATTGATGTAGGCGTGCTGTCCGAAGCAGGCTGCCCGGGCATTGCCGATCCGGGTGCGCAATTGGCGCGTCTGGCCCACGCTGCGGGCGTGCGCGTGGTGCCGCTGACCGGCCCCTCGTCGATCCTGCTGGCGCTGATGGCCTCGGGTCTCGACGGCCAGCGCTTTGCGTTCGCCGGCTATGCGCCCGTCAAATCACCGGCGCGCGAGGACTTCATCAAGCAACTCGAAGCGCGCTCGGCGCGCGAGCGCGAAACGCAGATCGTGATCGAGACGCCCTATCGCAACGAGGCGCTGTGGGCAGCCCTGCTCGCCACGCTGTCCGGCACGACGCGCCTCACACGCGCTGCCGGCCTCACCTTGCCTGAAGAATCGGTGCAGACCTGCAGCGTCGGCGAGTGGCGGCAGCGCAGTGGCACGCGAGCAGACGAGCGGGGCATCAACGATGCTGCGCGCGCCAAACTGCCTACCGTGTTTCTGTTTCTAGCGGCCTGAGTCCTTGTACGACTGATAGGCTGCATCCACGCCGGCTCCGCGCGTGAAGCGGTAACCCTCGGCGGCGAGCACGGTCTCCATCGCCCCAAGCGTCACCAACACGCAGTCCTGGCGCGCGTTGTAGCCCATTGCGCCGACGCGCCAGATCTTGCCGGCCAGTTGGCCAAACGAGGTGCCGATCTCGATGCCGAAATCTTTGAGCAAGGCGTTGCGCGCGCGGTCGCCATTGACGCCAGCGGGCACGTAGACGCCGGTCACGTTGGGCATTTTGTTGGCCACATCACCATACACAGACAGGCCCATGGCACGCAGCCCCGCCACCATGGCACGCGAGCCGTCGGCATGGCGCTTGAACACATTGGCGTGGCCTTCCTGCACAAAGATGCGGCCGCATTCGCGCGCGCCATAGAGCATGGTGGTCGCTTCGGTGTGGTGGTTGAGCGCGAGATCGCTCCAGTAGTCCATCACCATCGCGAGGTCAAAGTAGTTGCTGGTGATGATGCTGCCATCACCGGCCGTGTAGTTGGCGGGGCGCACGCCTTCTTCAATGTGGCGGCGGCGGTAGATCACGCGCGCCATAGCGTCACTCAGCGTCACCGGTGCAGCACCCGACGGCCCGGCCAGGCACTTTTGCAAACCGGCCGTGGTGCCGTCGATCTCCCATTCATCGCACTTGAGTGGCGTACCGGCAATCGACGCCGTGGCATCAACCTGCAACAGCGCACCGTACCGGTGGCAAATCTTGCCGATCTCTTCTAGCGGCTGCAACATCGTGGTTGAGGTGTCGCCCTGACACACCGCCACCAGCTTGGGCGAAAACGCTTTCACCGCTGCTTCGATCTGCTCCGGGGTAAACACCGTGCCCCACGGCACTTCGATCACCTTGACCTCGGCACCGGCGCGCCGCGCGATCTCGGTGAGCAATTGCCCGAAGCGCCCGAACGAGCACACCAGCACGCGGTCGCCGGTTTCGACCACCGAGGCCATCACGGTTTCAATACCGCTGCGCGCGGTACCGTCGACGATGAAGGTCCAGTCGTTTTTGGTTTCGAACACCTGGCGATACAGGGCCATGGTTTCGCGCATCATCAGCCGGAACTGCGGATCGAACTGCCCGAGCAATTGCGCCGACATGGCGCGCAGCACGCGCGGGTCGGCATTGATCGGCCCCGGCCCCATCATCAGGCGCGGCAGCGGGTTGAGGTCGGCCAATGCGGAGGCGGGATCTTCGAGTGGTGCGAGCGGCGGCAGTTGGAGAGTCATTGTCGGGAAGGGTTCGTGCGGCGTGGTGCATCGGGACGCGGCGTCAGCAAAGCCAAAATTGTATACAGTTCGAAGGCATAAAGTATACAGTTTGCCGCGCGCGCTCCCTCGCACTCCCTATCCGCAGGCCGTATTTGGGCGCGCTGGCATAATGCGCACTTCGCCCAACCGGATGGAAAACATGGCATTTCTCGCTGGCAAACGGCTCCTGATCACCGGTGTGTTGTCCAATCGCTCGATCGCCTACGGCATCGCACGCGCCTGCCACCGTGAAGGCGCCGAGCTCGCCTTCACCTACCAGGGCGAGCGTTTTGAAGAACGCATCAAAGGCTTCGCTGCCGAGTTCGGCTCGACGCTCTATTTCCCCTGCGACGTAGCCGACGACGCACAAATCGCCGCCGTATTCGAGGGCCTCAAGGCCTCCTGGCCGCGCCTCGACGGCCTCGTGCACGCCATCGGCTTCGCCCCGCGTGACGCGATCGAAGGCGACTTCATGAACGGCGTCTCGCGCGAAGCGTTCAGGATTGCCCATGACATTTCAAGCTACAGCTTCGCCGCACTGGGCAAAGCCGCCCTGCCGCTGATGGTCGATGAACACGGCAAGTCGCGCGGCGCCATGCTGACGCTCTCCTACCTCGGCGCCGAGCGCGTGGTGCCCAACTACAACACCATGGGTCTGGCCAAAGCCAGCCTCGAAGCCGCCGTGCGCTACATGGCGTCGAGCCTCGGCCCCAAGGGCATTCGCGTCAACGGCATTTCGGCCGGGCCGATCAAGACGCTCGCGGCGATGGGCATCGGCGGCTTCGGCAAGATCCTCAAGTTTGTCGAGGAGAACGCGCCCCTGCGCCGCAACGTGTCGAGTGACGACGTCGGCAATGTTGCCGCGTTTTTGCTCTCTGATCTTGCCAATGGCGTGACCGGCGAAATCACCTACGTGGACAACGGCTTCAACACCGTGGTCGGCGGCATGCCGGTGGACGCGTAAACGATGATCGTCAGCCGCATCAAACCCAATCTCTATAAAGACTCGGTCGCGCTGATGCGCATTGCCGAGAAGTTGCTCGCCGACCCCGCCATCACGCGTGCCACGCTGGTGATGGCCACGCCCGCGAACAAGGACATCCTCAAGGAAGCCGGCTTGCTCAATACGCAAGCCGAAGCCGGCGCACCGAGTGACCTGATCATCGTCATCGAATGCGCTGATGAAAAAGTCGCCACTGCAGCGTTTGCGCTGGTTGATGAATCGCTCGCAGGTGGCTCACGCGCGGGTGGCAGTCCGTCCGAAGCAGTAGTGCCGCGCTCGCTCAACATGGCGCTGAGCATGGCGGCGGCCACGCAACCCAAACCTCTTGACGCAGCGAACCTCGTGCAAATCTCGGTACCCGGCGCCTACGCCGGCGCCGAAGCATTGAAAGCAGTCAAGGCCGGTCTCAACGTGTTCCTGTTTTCCGACAACGTGCCGCTCGAACAGGAACGCGCAATCAAGCAACTCGCGCAACGCAAGGGCGTGCTCGTCATGGGCCCCGACTGCGGCACCGCGATCATCGGCGGCGTGCCGCTCGGCTTCGCCAATGTCGTGCGGCGTGGTGACATCGGCCTGATCGGTGCCTCCGGCACCGGCTTGCAAGAGGTTACGTCGCAAATTCATCTGATGGGCGCAGGCGTCTCGCACGCCATTGGCACCGGTGGCCGTGATGTGAAGGCCGAGGTCGGTGGCGTCACCATGCTGATGGCACTTGATCTGCTGGCGGCGGATGTGGACACCAAAGTCATTGGCATCATTTCCAAGCCGCCCGCCCCGGCGGTGATGGCGCAAGTGATCGAACGTGCCGGCCGTGCCGGCAAACCCGTGGTCACGGTATTCCTCGGCGGCGCGCCGGTCGCCGCGCCAGCGAACGTGCATCAAACTGCGACGCTCCATGACTGTGCGGCGGCCTGTGTTGCGCTCGCTTCCGGCACTGCATCGGAAGCTAATGTCGCCCGCAAACCCTTGGTGGGAGCGGCTCCTGTCGTTATGCCCGCGAAGGGCCAAGGGCGCTATGTGCGCGGCCTGTTCTCCGGCGGCACCTTTTGCACCGAGGCGCAAGTGGCTTTGCGCGCCCTCGGCGTCAAGAGTTATTCCAACGTGCCGCTCGACCAGAGCGCACAACTTGCTGACCTCAACCGTTCACAAGAGCACACCATGCTCGACCTCGGTGACGATGACTTCACCGTTGGCAAGCCGCATCCAATGATCGACCCGTCCACGCGCATCGCGCGGATCGCACGGGAGGCAGCTGACCCGGACGCCGCTGTATTGCTCATCGACATCGTGCTCGGGTACGCCGGCCACATGGACCCGGCGGGCGCGCTGTCGCAAGCCATCATGCAGGCGAAGGCAAAGCACGCATTGTGGGTGATCGCCTTCGTCTGTGGCACCGAAGAAGATCCGCAGGTGCGCTCACAGCAGGAAGCGATACTCAAAGCTTCTGGCTGCGTCGTTGCTGCATCGAGTACGCAGGCTGCCGAATGGGCTGCCACACTGGTGACTGTTTGAGACGATGAGCGACCAGCGAATCGTCGTTGCCCTCGGCGGCAACGCCGCCTACCCACCCACCATCAAGGGAACGGCCGAAGAACAGCTCGGCCTGATGGCGCAACTGTGCGAACACTTCGTGCGCATGATCGAGGGCGGCTACAAGCTGGTGTTGACCCACGGCAACGGCCCGGTGGTCGGCAACATTCTCTATCGCATGGCCAAGACCGCGCGCGAATTGCCGCCGATGCCGATGGACGTGTGCGTCGCGCACTCGCAGGGCGGCATGGGCTACATGTTTGAACAAAGCTTCACCAATGTGCTGCGCCACCACGACTGCCACGCGGTGGTGGCCGCGGTGCTGACCGAAGTTGAGGTTGATCCCAACGACCCTGCATTCACGCACCCCACCAAACCGGTCGGCAAATTTTTCAGCAAGGAAGAAGCCGCGCAAATGGCCGAGGAGACCGGCTGGGTGATGGTCGAAGACTCGGGGCGCGGTTACCGCCGCGTCGTGCCGTCGCCGCAGCCGCTCGCCATTCTCGACCTGCCCGCCATCGAGGCCCTGCTCGCCGCCAACATCATCCCGATCGCAGCCGGCGGCGGCGGCATTCCGGTGATCCGTGACGCCAATGGCGATTACAAGGGCGTGCCGGCGGTGATCGACAAAGACCTCACCTCGGCCATGCTCGCCGCGCAACTGCACGCCCAAACCTTCGTGATGATCACCGGCGTCGAGCAGGTGATGCTCGATTTCGGCAAGCCGACGCAGCGCGGCATCGCGCGGCTGACGGTAAGTGAGGCGCGCGGGCATTTGGCCGATGGCCAGTTTCCGCCCGGCAGCATGGGGCCGAAGATCATGGCGGCGATCCAGTATCTCGAACACTTTGATGGCGCGGTCGTCATCACCTCGCTGGAGCAAACCTTCGAAGCGGTCGAAGGCCGCGCCGGTACGCGCATCACCCGCGATGGGGGCGGCGCGTAATGCGCAGTGCTGCCGACCTTGCTGTCTTTGCGCCAACGCCATCCGCCGCACCGGTACGCCGCTGCGGCACATTGGCCCACGCCGCCCTGCGCACAAGTGGCGGCGTGACGCGCGCCGTATCTGGGTTCGAAGCAACGCCATTTCGCCTCGCAGGCGATCAGATCGTGTGGGTGAGCCACAGTGGGCCGGATCATCCCCGCACTGTGCTGATCGATGCCGGCGCGGCACCCGAAGTGCTTGAGTTTGATGACGCTACGCAAATCTCCATCGGCCACCCTTTGGAAACCCTTGGTGGATGCGACTTTTCAGCCAATGATGCCCGTACATCCGCATCCAGAGCCATTCTTCGCCTGATCGATCATTCCACTCCGCGCGGCTTTGCCTGCCTGTTCACCGGGCAAGCTCCTGCTTTCCCCCTCAGTCACCGCGTCGATGCCGTCCACGCACTGGCGCTGGCCTGCGCGCTCGATGATGCGCCCGCCGCAGCACAAGCTTTTGCCGGCGCCGCGCAGCGCTTGCTCGGCGTGGGCAGCGGCCTCACACCCTCCGGCGACGATTTCGTGGGTGGTGCGCTGTTCGCCTTGCATCTGACGCACCTGCCGGACGATGCACGCTGGCAGCAGGCTGCAACGCAAATCATCGATCACGCCGCAACACGCACGCACGCCATCAGCGCGGCCCTGCTCGCCGATCTCGCGCGCGGCCAGAGCTACGCAGCGCTGCATGCGTTCGCCGCCGCCATCGCACAGTGCGATGCTCACGCTGCATTCACCCACGCAAACGCACTCGTTTCCATCGGCGCATCGTCAGGCTGGGACATGCTCGCCGGTTTCATGACTGCCCTGCGAAAAAGTGCCAGCCCGCTTACCTGATCCCTGCCCACTGATCTCATCATGTCCACGCTTCTCGCCTCCGCCCCGAACGTCATCAACACCGGCCTCGACAGCTTCATCGACAGCGTTACCGCCAATGGCGGCAGCGCGCAACAACTCGACTGGCAACCACCGGGCGACGCCGACCCCGCACTCGCCTGGCAACTCGCGCAGTTGATGGGCGACGCGGCAGACTCGCAGGCCATCGGCTCGAAGATCGACGCCGCCAACACCCTCGCGTGCGAAAAAGTCATCGCCGCACGCCCGATGCTGGTCGATGTCGCCCTGCGCGCCGACAGCCTGTGGCCTGAAATGAAATCGCAGCGCATCCTGCTGCACGCCGGCGCGCCGGTGGCGTGGCCCGACATGTGCGGCCCGATGCATGGCGCAATGATTGGCGCAGTGCTCTACGAAGGCTGGGCCGCCACGCCCGAGGCCGCGCGCACCATGCTCGCGCGCGGCGACATCACCTTCGCGCAATGCCATGACTTCAAGGCAGTCGGGCCGATGACCGGCATCATTTCGCAATCGATGCCGGTGTTCGTGGTCAGGAACAGCACCCACGGCAATCTCGCCTACACCAACCTCAACGAAGGCATCGGCAAGTGCCTGCGCTTCGGCGCCAACAGCCCTGAAGTGCTGACTCGCCTCAAGTGGTTCGAGCGCGTGCTCGCGCCCACACTCAAGGCCGCAACCCTCGCCTCGGTCAACAGCAGGCAGGAAGGCGTTGATCTCAAATCGATTCAGGCGCAGGCGCTGTTGATGGGCGACGAAGTGCACTCGCGCAACGCTGCCGCCACCGCGCTCTACTTCATGCAGATGGCGACCTCACTGGCCGCCACCGATGCGCCGCAGGCGCATGTGAAAGAGACGCTCGAATTCATCTCCAACACCTCGCAGTTTTTCCTCAACCTGTCGATGGTGGCCTCCAAGGCCATCATGGACGCTGCGCACGGCGTTGAGCATTCCTCCATCGTCACCGCCACCGCGCGCAATGGCACCACCACCGCGATTCGCGTCTCGGGCCTGGGCAAACAGTGGTTTGAAGCGCCTTCCGATCTTCCCGTGGGCCTGTTTTTCCCCGGCTTCAAACAGGCAGACGCCAATCCGGATCTGGGCGATTCGGCGATTTGCGAGACCGCCGGTTACGGCGGCATGTCGCTCGCCGCATCCCCCGCGCTCACGCTGCTGGTAGGCGGCTCGGTCGCCGATGCGACCGCCTATTCGCGCCTGATGTATCACATCACCACGACACGCAACCCGGCGCTCTCGCTGCCCAATCTGGAGTTTGACGGCGCGCCGACCGGCATGGACATCCGCAAGATCGTCGATACCGGCATCCGCCCGGTGGTCACCACCGGCATCGCGCACAAGGAGGCCGGCATCGGCCAGATCGGCGCCGGCATCGTGCGCCCGCCGATGGCCTGCTACACCAAGGCGCTGCGTGCGCTGGCGCAACAATGCGGCGTAGCGTGAGTGCCGCAACTGTGCGCGCCGCGACTACGCGCCCTGCAACCGTTGCCTGACACTGACTGACGGCTGAACCGGTCAGCGCATGACGCTTCGAGACGCCTCCCCCTGCCAGCAATGCGGCGCGTGTTGCGCGGCATTTCGCGTCTCGTTCTACTGGGCCGAAGCCCCCGATCTCGCTGAATCCCTGGTCGAACAACTCAGCCCCGCCCGCGCCTGCATGCGCGGCACCAATCAGGCCACGCCCCACTGCAACGCGCTGCAAGGCCGCGTCGGCCGCAAGGTCTCGTGCAGCGTGTACGCGCAACGCCCGTCACCCTGCCGCGAAGTCGAGCCAGGCGATGACAAATGCCAGCGTGCCCGCGCAGCGCACGGCCTGCTTCCCCTTCCCGCATCCGCTGCGGCACTCGCCGCCACAACACCATGAGCAACAGCCACAAAGACGGTGTGATCGACTTCTACGACACCCACCCGATCAACGAAGACGAGATCCTCGCCAAACTCACCGCACGCGGCGACGACCTCAACGCGCTCACCGAAGACGCGCTCAAGGATTTCGATCAGGATCACTACGGCGGCATCGAAGTGGTTGACGCCCTCGCCGAGCGTGCCGGCATCAAACCAGGGCATCACGTCCTCGACATCTGCAGCGGCATGGGCGGCCCGGCACGCTGGATCGCGCACCGCATCGGCTGCCGCGTCACCGGCATCGACTTCACCCAAAGCCGCGTCGACGCCGCACAACGCTTAACCAAGCGCGTCAAGCTCGACCACCTCGTCGATTTCAAACAAGGCGACGCCACCGCCCTACCCCTGCCCGCTGACGCGTTCGACGTGGTGATGAGCCAGGAAGCCTGGCTGCACATCCCCGACAAAGCAGCAGTCATTCGCGAAGCCGTGCGCGTCACCAAACCCGGCGGCACCATCGCCTTCACCGACGCCGTGCTGCTCGCCCCCTTGAGCACCAACGAAGAAGCCCGCCTCGCCGCCGAGATGCATGCACCCGGCATCGCCAGCGCACAGCGCTACCTCGACCTCTTGCATGAGCAAGGCTGCGCCATCACCTCACACGAAGATTTATCCGCACCCTGGCGCGACGTACTCGTCAAGCGCCTCGCCATGTACCGCTCCCTGCGCGACACCACCGTCGCAAAATTCGGCGCAGCCCACTTCGACGCGTGGGATCACACCTACAGCTTTTTCGTCGGCCTGTTCACTGCAGGCAAACTCGGCGGCGCGCGCATCGTCGCGCGCGTGCGGCGGTAGTGATGCCCTGAAACCGTTGGTGTGAGCGGATGAATCGACACATATCGCCGCTCAATGGCTTGCACCAACGGTTTTCAATGAACCGGCTTATGAAAAATGAGCCAATGCGATTGACTGGTGCGCTACCAAGCGCGACAATCAGAGTTGATCAATCTCGCTTGCGTTGCCGCTTTTGATTTTGGCTATAGGTCGCGTTTTGGCAAATTTTTATTTTGAAATACTCTGCCCATCAACGACTTGAGCTGCGCTATGCCAGACTGTGCGACGGCATGGCGCTTTTAATTCCCACGAATAGGTCGGGCACTTCACGTTAGCCTTCTCGGAATGAACTATTGCGTCGTTTTCCTCGCAACGATTGTTGCCTTGAGCTGGAGCCAATCGTCAGCCGCTGACTCGGTGAATAAAGACGAAATTGATTTCAGCTCGTACGGAGGGCCTCTATACGAGCCGAGATATTGTGATCCGGGAGGCCAATTGATCATGGGGTCGTGTGTAATGGCCAACGCCATAATGGCCGAGGACTTCCTACTTCGTGCGATCTACGCGAAATATCGCGAGAAAACAAATTACGCGACAACCAAAGAAATTCGAGAGAAAGCCAAAGAGCCATGCGAAAAGGAACTGGTTGCAGCGACCAAGCGGTACGGATCTGGTTCACTGATTCAAATCGAGTATCAATCTTGTCTCCGTCGCGAGTACCACAAGACAGGGCTGGCTCTCATCAAATGACAGCAAGGGCAACCCTATGCCCGTTCGGACGCGCTGCGCGCGCCGCACAGGGCCACGTTGGGCGTCACAAGAGCACTCTCTCATCCGCCATGGCCGAATCTGACAGTCTGCATTCCAGCCGCCGCGAAAAACTCGTGGAGCACGTCTTCGTCGGCGAAGTCTTGCGCAGCTTGTGGAGTGTCAGCGTTCACGAAGTTGACATTCTTCGCGCCGAAACAGACGCAGCCGGGTACGACATCATTATTGAAGTAGGTGGCGTTTCCCGCCACATTCAACTGAAGTCTTCTGCTCAAAATGCCACAACGGCAAAGCAGAAGGTTAATGTTGCTCTCGGGAGCAAGCGTAGCGGTTGCGTTCTATGGGTATTGTTCAATTCCTCCACCATGGAGCTTGGCCCCTTCCTGTGGTTTGGCGGCAAACCTGGCGAACCTTTGCCCGACATGACAGGTTTTCCAATAGCCAAACACACCAAAGGAAACGCGGCAGGTGAGAAGGCAGAACGGAAGAACATTCGCGTCATCACGAAGGGAAGGTTCACGAAGGTCCCGTCTATCCGCGGGGTTCTCGAAAAACTATTCGGCCCGCTAGCCGCAAACCAACCATGACGCCCAACGACTAAGTCCAGTACCGCGATGACGAACAAATTCGGGCTAAGCCGAAATATTCCAGTAGACGTGAAGAGAGAAATTCGCCGACGGTCAAAATTCGGTTGTGTGGTGTGCAGATGCGCCTTCTATCAGTACGAACATATAGACCCTGAGTTTCATGATGCACAAGAGCACGATTCAAAGCGCATGTGTCTTTTGTGCGGACATTGTCACGATAAAGTGACACGTGGGTTGCTTGCTAAGAGCACAGTGAGGAGGCGATACGAAGAAATCCAAGAAAAGAGAGATGTCGAAAGACCATTTGATCAATTTGATCTAGAACACAACAACATTACGGTAACTCTCGGTTCGTGCATCTTCAGGAATGCTAAGACCCTGATTGTCCTGAACGGCGAAGTCGTTCTTGCCATAGAACCTCCGGAAGACCAATCCGCGTTTCCTGTTTTGAGTGGCTACTTTACTGATAGCCACGGCAACGAAATAATGCGAATCGAGAGAAATGAATGGATAGGGCCGTCGATTGCGTGGGATATGGAGATTCGTGGAAATGAAATATTCATTCGTTCCACACCAGATACGATTGCATTACATCTCCGCGTATCTCCTCCAAACGCTATTGATGTCGTGAACTTGAATATGCGAGTGGGCAATAGTCATCTCGTTCTAAGAAACAATCTTTTGTCGGTGGGGAGAATTGCAGCTGACGTAGAGTATTACGTTGGTATTGAGCGGCTGGAGTGTACTGGGGCGGAAGTTGGCGTGTCAGTGGACGAAGACGGAATTGCAATTCCTCGAATGGAAGGCCTCACGATAGTCGGCGGGGAAGGAATAGAGCTGAAAGGCACGGGGATCAAGCTGGCAATTGGCGCAGGGTCCAGCACCATTCGTGGTTTGGTCATAGAGGAAGCCACCAAGGTTGCCACCGCTATTACCGAGTTCCCGCTTACTACCAGCATTCTTGGAACCACGACCGTTCATGCACCAAGGATTTAATTTTTTGTGAGAACGAAGGCTAACTCTGCGCCCAACACGGACGGTTAGCATAAAGCCGCGCAGCGCCGGTTGGCCCCACGTCAATGCCACGACTGCCGCGCCCTCAACGATCACGCACCCAAACTCACCAAAGGCCCTTCATCATGCATCCCGACGCTTCCGCACCCTTGCGCGCCACGGTTGGCAAATCCACGCTTGGCCAATCGATTGGCAACTCGCTTGGCAACTCAATTCGGCGCGCCGCCACCGCAGCCATCCTGACGCTGTGCTCCCTCGGCGCGACCGCCCAGGACACGCGCGATCTGCCAGCCAAGAAAATTCCGGTGCCGGACACCGTCAGCCCGCAAATGCAGAAACTGATCGCCGCGCCCCTCACGCCGACCTGGAACGTGATCCCCAAGACCGCCGATGAATGGAAGGCCCAGGTCAAGGCCGGTGCCGATGCCGCGCTGCGCGGTTTGCCGGCGCTGCGCGCGGCATTGAAGGTGAAGGTCGAACCGATCACCATTGATGGCGTCAAGGCCCATTTGCTCACGCCCGAGGTGATTGCGCCGGAGAACCGCGACCGTCTGTTGATCCACGTGCACGGCGGCTGCTTCGTGAGCTTCCCCGGCGAATCAGGCACGGGTGAAGCGATCTACATGGCGGGCTTTGGCAAATTCAAGGTGATCTCGGTTGACTACCGCATGCCGCCCGATCATCCCTACCCGGCTGCGCTCGATGACGCGATGACGGTGTGGAATGCCGCAACCAAAATGACTGCGCCGAAGAACATGGCCATCTTCGGCTCGTCGGCCGGCGGCAATCTCACGCTGGCGATGATCTTGCGCGCCAAGCGCGACAAGCTGCCGCTGCCCGGCGCCATCGCCCCCGGCACGCCGATGTCAGACCTCACCAACGCCGGTGATTCGTTCCACACCAACGCCATGCTTGACAACGTGCTGGTCGCCCCCGGCGCCAGTTGCGACCAGCGCGCTGCGCTCTACACCGCCGGGCGCGATCTCAAAGACCCGCTGCTCTCGCCGGTCTATGGCGACCTGCGCGGCTTCCCGCCTGCCATTCTCACCACCGGCACGCGCGATCTGCTGCTCTCGAGCACGGTGCGCGTTCACCGCAAGCTGCGCCAGGCCGGCGTAGAGGCGGCGTTGCAGGTGTTCGAGGGGCAATCGCACGCACACTATTACCGCGATGTGGATGCCCCCGAAACGCGCGAAGCGTTTGAAGAAATCGCGCGCTTCTTCGACAAGCATCTTGGCAGGTAAGGCTGTGCGGGCATAGCGTGCGGCACGCGCATGGGTAGCCGCTGCTGTGCCGCACGGTGACTCGTTTATCCCTTTGCCTGCCGCCGGCTCTACGAGGCCGGCTGTTGGTATCGCGACGCATTCTTGAATCAACGAGGACGAGATCCTCGCCAAACTCGCCGCGCGCGGCGATGACCTCAACGCGCTCAAAACCTCGCGCCTGTCTAACGAATCGGCTCCAGCCGCAACACGCTGCCATTGGCGCTGTCAGTTAACAAATAGATCAGGCCATTCGGCCCGGCACGAACGTCGCGAATGCGCTCGCGCAAGTCGCCCAGAAGGCGTTCCTCGTGTTTAACGCTGTCGCCGTCGAGTTCCAGCCGCACTAGCCGCTGCCCGGCCAGCGCGCCGACGAAGAGATTGTCTTTCCAGGACGGGAACGCATCGCCCGTGTAGAAGGCCATGCCCGATGGCGCAATCGACGGCACCCAAAAGTAACGCGGCTGTTCCATGCCCGGCGCGGCCTTGCCGATGCCGATCGGCGCGCCCGAGTAGTCGATGCCATGCGTGATCACCGGCCAGCCGTAGTTCTTGCCCGCGTCGGGAATGTTGATTTCATCGCCGCCGCGCGCGCCGTGTTCATGCAGCCACAGCTTGCCGGTTTGAGGATGCAGCGCCGCACCCTGCGGGTTGCGGTGGCCGTAGCTCCAGATTTCCGGGAGCGCACCGGCACGGTTTACGAAGGGATTGTCCGGCGGCACGGTGCCGTCGGGGCGAATGCGAATCACCTTGCCCAGATGCGCAGCTAGATCCTGCGCACGATCGCGGTTGTAACGCTCACCGAGCGTGACATACAACAGCCCATCGCGCGCCGGGACAATGCGGCAACCAAAGTGCAAACCACCGGCGACTTTCGGCTGCTGGCGAAAGATCACCGTGACGTCTTCAAGTCCGTTCTCGCCCAATCGCGCACGCGCTACCGCCGTGCCGGCCCCGCCCGCGCCCGGTTCGGCATAGCAAAACGTGATCATGCGGTTGGTAGCGAACTCACGATCCACGATCACGTCGAGTAGACCGCCCTGCCCCTGTGTCGCGACCACTGGCACGCCCGCTAGTGGTGGGGACAGCGTGCCGTCACGCGCGACGATGCGCATGCGCCCGGGCTTTTCCGTCACCAGCATGCGGCCATCGGGCAAGAACGCCAGCGCCCAGGGGCGATCCAGCCCGCTCGCAACCGTCACCACGCGAAACCGCGCTTTTTCCGATTGAACCTCTTGTGCGAGTGCGGCGGCACTGATGAACAGGAAAACAGCAAGCAGAGCGCGCATCGGCGTCGTCCCGGTAACAAGTTGGCACCAAGCGTAACAGGCGTTACATCCGATTACAAACGGTCACAGCTTGCGGTGGGCCGCATGTCCACAATGCACGTTATCTGCTCAGCGCCACGTTGGCGCAATCTACCGGAGGTTCAAATGGAAAACGTTATTCAAACCACACCGCAAACGGTGATCCCCGCTCTCTACAAGGCTGCCGCTGTATCCGTGATCGCACTGTCGGTCGCCGGTATCGGCGCCATGACCGGTTATCTGCCGGTCAAAAAAGGCGATGCGCCGCAGAACGTAATAGGCGCGGCCCAGCCCACGTTCGCCGCGCCCAGTGGGCCTGCAATGGCTGCGCCGGCCACCGCACCTGTTTTGCCCGCCACGCCGGTCGCCGTACAGCCCGCCTCCGCGGCAGCGCAAACGCCGGCGGTTGAACGCCTCCCGGCACCACGGCCCCGTGTGATCCGCACGACTTCGCGCAATGTTGATGAACCCTATGGCCGTGCCTCGCCGGTCTCCGCCCACCCGGTGGAAGTGTCGGCATCGCGCAGTGATGGCGGTGCCTATGGTCAGACCAGCTCGTCAACCAATAGTCAGTCGCCTTATGGGCAGCAACCCTACGGCCAACAGCCGTATGGTCAGGGCAACTCGCAGCCCTACCCGCCCGTGACTTCGACGTCTTCGCAAAACTATCCGGCCACCTACCCGGTAGCGCAGGCCGGCACGCCGTCCAAGGCAACCTGCTACTCGTGCGGCACTATCGAGAGCATTCGCGAAATCGAGAAGCCAGGTGAAGGCTCGGGCCTCGGCATGGCCGGTGGTGCGCTCGGCGGAGCTGTCCTAGGCAAGCAGTTCGGCAATGGCCGTGGCCGTGATGCGTTGGCGATTCTTGGCGCGCTTGGTGGTGGCTTCGCCGGCCATCAGGCCGAAAAAAGCTACCGCACCGTGAAGTCGTACGAGGTGGTGGTGCGCATGGAAGACGGCAGCCTGCGTTCGATTCCCAGCGCCACGCAGCCGAATTGGCGCGCCGGTGACCGCGTCAAAGTGGAAGGCAGTTCGCTCAGCCTGAACTACTCCTGATCGATCGCGTAATTCCCGTGCCACAATGAGGGCAGCCAATGGCTGCCCTCATTTTTTGGACCGTGGGCAGGCATTTGCGCAGTTGGTAGCGAGCTCGCTGGCGCGTCGTAGATTCGCATACTTTTGCCGTACATCGATTCGTCTCGCCTCTCTCCGGACAGCCGTTCCCAGTGCCCCTCTCCGCCCTGCTCCTGATTCTCGCTGCGGCGTTTTTTCACGCCACGTGGAATCTGGTGTTGAAGAAAAGCCCGGGTGGCGGCATCGCGTTTTTCTGGCTGGTGGCGTGGATCGAGTCGCTGGTCTACCTGCCCATCGCTCTCGTGGTAATTGTGCAAACCGGCTATCGGCCCGATGCATTGGCCATCGTGATGATGCTTGGCAGTGCAGTGATTCACGTCGCCTATTTCGCTTTTCTCGACCGTGGCTACCGCACCGGCGATTTATCGGTGGTGTATCCCCTCGCGCGTGCCAGCGGCCCGCTGTTGACCATCGTGGCCGCGATGCTGCTGCTGGGCGAGCGCCCAGCACCGGCGGCGCTGGCGGGGGCGTTGATGATCGGCTGCGGCGCGGTACTGCTATCCGGTAACCCGCTGACCATGCTGCGCAAGGGCGGCAGCGGCATCGGGTTTGCCCTGCTCACCGGCACCATGATTGCGATCTACACGGTGTGGGACCGGCAAGCCGTCGCGGCGTTGTTGATTCCCCCGGTGATTTACTACTGGTGCTCCATCGTGTTGCGGCTGGTAGTCACAACACCGCATGCACTCCGGCAAATGGACAAGGTACGCGGCATTTGGCGCAACAGCCGCAAGGCGGTGATCACGGTCGCAGTGCTGTCACCCTTGTCGTATTGCCTCGCGTTGTTCGCGATGCAAGTTGCGCCGCTCTCCTATGTCGCCCCTGCGCGCGAGATCAGCATACTAATTGCAGCCTTGTATGGCACACAACTGCTGAATGAAGGCGATGCGCCACGTCGCATCGCGGCGGCGTTGTTGATGATGCTTGGTCTGGCGGGGATTGCGCTGGCGTGAATCTCGAGCACCCGCCAGCGCGCCGGCGGGAAGGCCTCACTACAACACACTGCGGCTGCGGCTTCACCCGGACGCGGCTGCGATAGTGCTGCAAGAACGCCGTAGAACGTCCCAAAGATCGCAACGGGCGGCGCTTATTCCGCCTCGTCTATCCACATCATCTGAATCGCTTCCAGAATTTTTTCTCCGGAGCGATTGGGTTCATCAGCAAAGCCGGGCAGCGCACACACCCACGCGTGCAATTCGGTGAAGCGCACCTTGAGCGGGTCTACATCGGGATGCGCTTCGCACAGCGCAATGGCGATCTCGCGGGAGTCGGTCCATTTCATGATCAGTGCTTCCCTTCTTTCGCCATGTTGATGGTGTATTTCGGAATCTCGATCACCAAGTCGGCATCGCCCAAAACCACCTGACACGACAGCCGCGAATGCACTTCCAGACCCCAGGCTTTGTCGAGCAGGTCGTCTTCTTTTTCGTCAGAAGGATCGAGCGCGGCAAAGCCTTCGCGCACAATGATGTGGCAGGTGGTGCAGGCACAGGATTTTTCGCAGGCGTGTTCGATATCGACATCGTTCTGCAACAACGCATCGCACAGGGAAACGCCGGAGAGGGCGTCAATCACGGCGCCTTCGGGGCACAGCTCGACATGGGGCAGCACAACGATTTGCGGCATGAATTGTTTCTCAGGAATGTCTCAGGAAATGGAGGCCAGGGTCCGCCCGGCCAGCGCCGCATGAATCGCGCGATCCATGCGCCGCCCGGCAAAGTCTTCGCTGCCCTTGTTCAGCGCCTCAACGGCTGCCTTAACCGCGAGGTGATCTGTACCCGCCGCCGTGACACGCAGTTTGCCGCACAACGCATCGATGGCGGCGCGCTCATCTGCCGAGAGCAGCGCGGCATCAACAGCCAACGCCGCATCAATCGCGCCCAGCATCTGCTCAGCCTCGACCTGCTGCTCACGCAAGGCACGCGCCTTGATGTCGTCACCGGCGCGGTCAAATGATTCACGCAGCATGCGTGCGATTTCGTCGTCGCCCAATCCGTAGGAGGGCTTGACCGTGATCTCGGCTTTCACACCCGACGTCTGCTCTTGTGCCGACACCGACAGCAAGCCATCGGCATCGACCTGAAACGTCACGCGAATGCGCGCCGCCCCGGCCACCATTGGCGGAATGCCGCGCAATTCAAAGCGTGCCAGCGAACGGCAGTCGGACACCAGATCGCGCTCGCCTTGCACTACATGAATCGCCATCGCGGTTTGGCCATCCTTGAAAGTCGTGAACTCCTGCGCCTTGGCCACCGGAATCGTCGAGTTGCGCGGAATCACGCGCTCGGCGAGGCCGCCCATGGTCTCCAGCCCCAACGAGAGCGGAATCACGTCGAGCAGCAGCCACTCTTCACCTTCGGCGTGATGACCGGCCAGAAGATTGGCCTGCATCGCTGCACCCAGCGCCACCACTTCATCCGGATTGAGATTGGTCAGCGGGTCTTTGCCGAACAGTTGCTTCACAGCGGTATAAACCTGCGGCATGCGCGTCGAGCCACCGACCAGGACGGCGCCCTTCACCTCACTGGCACTCAAGCCCGCGTCACGCAGCGCCTTGCGCGTGGCGACCAGGGTTTTCTTCAACTGGTGCTCGGTGAGCGCTTCAAACATCTTGCGCGTGAGGTGCAGCGCCACTACCTGCCCGTCGTCGCGCGGCACATTGAAGAAGGTGGCGTCGTGTGCTGTCAGGCGCTCCTTCGCGAAACGCGCTTCTACCAACAGTTTTCGGCGCATCGCCCCGGAAAACCGCACCAGGTGCGCCTCCCGGGCTGCCCACTCAGCCAGCGCCGCATCAAAATCATCGCCCCCCAGAGCGGAATCACCGCCCGTGGACATCACCTCAAACACGCCTTTGGTGAGTTTGAGAATCGAGATGTCAAAGGTGCCACCACCCAAATCGTAGACCGCGTAAATGCCTTCGGACGCGTTGTCCAGGCCGTAGGCAATCGCCGCCGCAGTCGGCTCGTTGATCAGGCGCAGCACTTCAAGGCCCGCGAGTTGCGCAGCGTCCTTGGTGGCCTGGCGTTGCGCGTCATCGAAATAAGCCGGCACTGTAATCACGGCGCCGGTGAGCTTGTCGCCGAGCGCTTCTTCGGCGCGAATCTTGAGTGACTCGAGAATGTCGGCCGACACTTCCACCGGGCTTTTCTCGCCCGCTCGCGTGCGAATCTTCAGCATGCCCGGGGCGTCGACGAAGTCATAAGGCAGGCGCGCGTCTTCCGAGCCACCCGAGGCTTTGCGAATGTCCGCGAGGCCGCGCCCCATGAAACGCTTGACCGAGACGATGGTATTGGCTGGGTCCATCACCGCCTGCGCGGCAGCAGCGTGGCCCACCGCGTTGACACCTCTGGCGTCGTAACGCACCACCGACGGCAGCAACGGCCGACCCTGATGGTCAGGTAGCACCCGCGCCACGCCGCTCATGACAGCGGCCACGAGCGAGTTGGTAGTACCCAGATCAATGCCGACGACAAGGCGATGCTCGTGCGGTGCGGTCGAGAGGCCGGGTTCGGAAATTTGCAGCAATGCCATGTCAGGCATCCTCCAGCGCAGCGATGCTGTCGCCGATATCGCTTTGTACTTTTTC
>JANPAR010000159.1:0-1567 GCA_031430015.1 Burkholderiales bacterium | reverse complement strand
CCACCGAGGCCGCAAACGCCGCACGCGAAAATGCTTCGCGCGGCCTGCCATCGAACAGCACCGCGCCTTCCCATGGCGGGTATAAGCCGACAACCAGCCGCGAAACAGTGGACTTTCCGCTTCCCGAGCCACCGACGAGGGCGACGCGCTGCCCGGGAAAGATTCGCAATGAGAAACGCTCTATCAGCGGAGATTCGTTGCGGTTGTAACCAAAAGAAATATCCCGCAGTTCCAGCTCGCCGCGAAGTTTTTCGGGCTCTGCCGGCATTGCGGCTTGGGCTGTGGCTTCCAACGGATAATTCAACACATCTTCAAGGCGCGCCAAGTCACCACGAAGCGACTGCACTTGTTGAGTGAGAGAGACCAGCGCGTGCGAGGGTGCCACAAAGCTCGCCAGCAGTGTCTGATAAGCGACCAGTTCGCCTATTGACATTTGCCCATCGATGATCCGCTGGGATCCCAGCGCCAGAATCGCCAAATTAACGATCAGCCCCAGCAAGCCCGGTACTTGTCCCAGTGTCAGTCCGATGCTCTGAGCCTTGACCGATGAATTGACAAGTTGTGTCTGCAGTGATATCCATTTCGAGAACAGGCCCCATTCCTGGCCCGCCGCCTTGATGGTTTCAATGTTACTGAGTCCGTTGACCGAGGCGCCGGACAGGCGGCCCGCCTGTACCGACATCTGCTGTGATAACTCGGCGGTGCGTTCGGAAATCATGCGCCATATGAATAGCTCGAACCCCACCGCCACCAAGGCAATGAGCGTGAGTTGCGGCGAATAATAAAACATCGCAAACAGGAAAAAACTTGCCGTCAGCATGTTAAGCAAAACCTGGCTGAGCTCGCTTGAGAGCGTGTCGGCGACCCGTTCGTTCAAGCCAACCCGCGAAGCAATTTCGCCGGCGGAGCGCTGGGTGAAAAATTCAGCAGGCAGCCGCAATGCGTGCCAGAAGAATTGGCTCGACAGGTCCAGCGCCGTGCGTGCGTGGGTACGGCTCAGGTAGCGAGACTGGACCCAGCTGAGCACGGCGCGTGCCAGTGCCGTAATCGCCATGCCGGCGAGCAACGGCATCACCATGCCATCTGCGCGCGATACCAGCACTTCATCGATGAAGCGGCTTGAAAGCAGAGGCAGGACAACGCCGGGCACCACTAGTAACAGTCCCAACAGCACCAGCACCGTCCACGCGCCTTTCATCGATGAAAAGTACTGGCGAAGCGAACGTACCACCGATGGCCGCGTGCCCCCGGGACGGAAATCCGCGCCAGGCTCGAACGCCAGCACGATTCCGGTAAAACTGCGGTCGAATTCGTCGGCATCGACGATGCGGCGGCCCTGTGCCGGATCATTCAGGTGCGCCTTGCCATTCCTGAATCCCTCCAACACGACAAAATGGTTGAAGTTCCAGAATATGATCGAGGGGAGTTTGAGCGAGGCTATTTCAGTCGGCTCTTTGCGATAGCCTTTGGCGAGCAGGCCGTGCGCTCGTGCTGCGCGCAGAAGATTACTGGCTTTGGTACCGTCGCGGCTCACGAAGGCGGCCCGGGCGCGCTTGGCAGTGCCCTG
>JANPAR010000158.1:0-5195 GCA_031430015.1 Burkholderiales bacterium | reverse complement strand
CCTTGGCGCCAGCCTGCTCACCAAACTCAAATCGCGCTACGCACCGCGCGGCCTGCTGCACTATGGCCAGGGCAAGTGGTATCCGGGCGAGCAATTGCCGCGCTGGTCACTCAATTTGTACTGGCGCAAGGATAGCGAGCCAATGTGGTCGGACGTGGCGCTGTTCGCTGATGAAAACGTTGATTATGGCGTGACGGAAGCGCAAGCAAAAACTTTCCTCGAAAAAATCGCGCAACGCCTTGCGCTCGACCCTCAGTACGTGTTCCCGGCCTATGAAGACGTTTGGTACTACCTTTGGCGCGAGCGCAAGCTGCCGGTCAATGTCGATCCGTTTGACGCACGCCTCGAAGACGAGATGGAGCGCAAGCGATTGCGCAAGGTATTCACGCAGGGGCTCGACAAAATCGCAGGCTTCGTGTTTCCGCTCAAGCGCGCTGAGGTGGGTGCTGCGCAAGGCGGTGCACGCTGGCAATCCGGGCCCTGGTTTTTGCGCGCCGAGCGCTGTTACCTGATCCCCGGCGATTCACCAGTCGGTTACCGCCTGCCGCTCGATTCACAGCCGTGGACCAGCAAGGGCGACTATCCATATCAGCACCAGCCTGACCCGACGCAGGACTTTTCGGCTCTGCCGACCTATGCGGAGATTCGCCGGCAAACCGAGGGTGACCCAAACGCAGGGGCGGCATGGATGGCGCTCAAGAGCGATTCGTATGCGAGCAAACGCGACGGTGGCGCTGGCGGCACCGGTGGTGCCACTGCCGCCGCAGGCCTGTCGCCGGGTGCCCACATGCGCGCCACGACGGCGGCTGACCCGGGGAAGCGCAAGGCTGGTGATCTTCCACCGGCGCAGCCAGCCACGAATGCCCCGCCCACCGCATTTCAATCGGCTGGCTGGATCACCCGCACCTCGATGTGCGCTGAAGTGCGCGATGGCAAGCTCTATCTCTTCATGCCGCCAGTGGTGCAATTGGAGGACTATCTCGAGATCACCACCGCCATTGAAGCTACTGCGAGTGAGATGAAGTTGCCGGTGATCCTCGAAGGCTACGAGCCACCGCGCGACCCACGGGTCACCATCCTGCGCGTAACGCCTGACCCGGGCGTGCTCGAAGTCAACATCCAGCCCGCCAAGAGCTGGAACGAGCTCTCTGACCTCACCACGTTTCTGTACGACGCAGCGTTCGAGACCCGACTCTCATCCGAAAAATTCATGCTCGATGGCCGCCACGCCGGCACCGGCGGCGGCAACCATTTCGTGCTCGGTGCCGAGACGCCGATTGACTCGCCGTTCCTGCGCCGCCCCGATCTGCTCGCCAGCATGGTCGGCTACTGGCACAACCATCCAGCGCTGTCGTATTTGTTCTCCGGCATGTTCATCGGCCCCACCAGTCAGGCGCCACGCATCGACGAAGCGCGCAACGAATCTGTGTATGAAATCGAAATTGCCTTCGGCGAAATCGCGCGCCTGTCTGGCGCGGGTAAGTCTGCTGTCCCGCCCGCACCTTGGTTGATCGACCGCATCTTGCGCAACCTGCTGACCGACATCACGGGCAACACGCATCGCGCCGAGTTCTGCATCGACAAGCTTTACTCGCCCGACAGCTCCACCGGGCGCTTGGGCCTGCTCGAAATGCGTGCCTTCGAAATGCCACCGCATGCGCGCATGAGCCTGACCCAGCAACTCCTGATGCGCGCCCTAATCGCGCGCTTCTGGCAGCACCCGTACAAACCGCCGGTGCTCAAGCGCTGGGGCACCGAGTTGCACGACCGCTTCATGCTGCCCTATTTCATCTGGGACGATCTTTCCGATGTGATCGACGAACTCAACGACTTCGGTTATGGCTTGAAGGCCGAATGGTTCGCCCCGCATTTCGAGTTTCGCTTTCCGAAACTGGGCGACTTCACTGCAAAGAATGTCCATGTCGAAGTACGCATGGCCCTCGAACCCTGGAACGTGCTCGGCGAAGAAGGCTCTTCCACCGGCACCGCACGCTACGTCGATTCGTCGGTCGAACGCGTGCAGGTGCATGTGACCGGGCTGGTCGGTGACCGCCACATCCTCACCTGCAATGGCCGGCCGGTGCCGCTGCACCCGACTGGCAATGTGGGCGAATTCGCGGCCGGCGTGCGTTACCGCGCCTGGTGGCCGCCATCGAGCCTGCACCCGACGATCTCGCCGCATGTGCCGCTAGTGTTTGACCTGGTGGACACCTGGATGAGCCGCTCGCTGGGTGGCTGCCAATACCATGTGGCGCATCCGGGCGGGCGCAGCTATGAGACTTTTCCGGTCAACGCCTACGAAGCCGAGGCGCGCCGGCTGGCGCGCTTTTTCCGCACCGGGCATACACCGGGCGCGATGCACATCGTCCCCGAAGAGCGCAACCCCAACTATCCATTCACGCTCGATATGCGGCGCGCGCCGCGATGAGGTACTTCTCCGGTGCCGCTGGTGCCCGTGGCGCAAAGGCATAATTCCGATCGACCATGCCGCACCGCCTGCTCTCCGACTATCCCAAGGCCGACCAGCGCTTTGACGAGCTGCTGCAAGCGCCGCTGGTGGCGCGCCCGCACTGGTCGCGCCTCTTCGTCGATCTGTTGGGTACCGATGCGCAACGCATCCGCGAACAGGTAAACGCAGTCGAGCGCCAGATCCGCGAAAACGGCGTCACCTACAACGTCTACGCCGACGCGCAGGGGCAGGAGCGCCCGTGGGATCTCGACTTGTTGCCGATGCTGATCCCGCCGGAAGAGTGGCAGGTGATCGAAGAAGGCATTGCGCAACGTGCCGACGTCCTCAACCGCATCCTCGCCGATCTCTATGGCAACCAGTACCTGCTGCGCGACGGCCTGATCCCGCCCGCGCTGATCTTCGGCCACAGCGGTTTTTTGCGCCCGGCGCACGGCATGCGCGTGCCCGGCGGAATTCATCTTCATGTCTACGCCGCCGACCTGGCGCGCTCGCCCGACGGCAAGTGGTGGGTGATGGCGGACCGCTCGCAGTCGCCCTCCGGCGCCGGCTACGCGCTGGAGAACCGCCTGATCGTCTCGCGCATTTTCCCGGAGCTGTTTCGCGACCTGCACATCGAGCACCTCGCCAGTTTTTTCGCGACCCTGCGGGACTCACTCGTCAATTTCGCGCCCGAAGGCGACGGCCCCAAGCTCTCGGTGCTGCTGACCCCCGGCCCCTACAACGAGACCTATTTCGAACACACCTTCCTCGCGCGCTATCTCGGTTTTCCACTGGTCGAAGGGGGTGATCTCACCGTGCGCGACGGCAAGGTCTGGCTCAAGACCATCGATGGCTTGAAGCGCGTACATGCAATCCTGCGCCGTCAGGACGATGATTTTTGCGATCCGCTCGAATTGCGCTCCGACTCGGCACTGGGCATCGCCGGCCTCACCGATTGCGCGCGGCGCGGCAATGTGCTGGTCGCCAATGCGCTTGGTTCCGGTGTGCTCGAATCGGGTTCGCTGCTTGGCTTTTTGCCCAAGCTCTCCGAGCACCTGACCGGCGAAAAACTCAAGCTGCCATCGGTCGCCACCTGGTGGTGTGGTGAGCCGGCTGCGCTGGAAGACGCGCTCGAAAAACTCGACACCCTGGTGTTCAAGCCCGCGAATCCGGCCTATCCCTTTGAGGCGGTGTTTGGACAAGACCTCGACGAAGCTGGTGCGGCGGCATTCCGCAAAAAAATCACGGCGCACCCGGAGCGTTACGTCGCACAAGAGTTGGTGCGTGTCTCGCAAGCGCCTGTCCTGGACCGTGATCAGGTGCGGCGGCGCGGCGCACACGCTGTTGCGCTTGACGCGCGCGCCATTGGCCTGCGGGTGTATGCAGTCGCCTCGCCCAACGGCTACATGGTGATGCCCGGCGGTCTCACGCGCGTGGCGGCCAGCCACAATGCACGCGTGGTGTCGATGCAGCGCGGCGGCGGCTCAAAAGATACCTGGGTGATGTCGCCTGGGCCGGTCAACACCGCGTTCTCGCTGTTGCGCAGCACCGTCACCGCCAAGGACCTCAAGCGTTCCGGCGCCGGCCTGTCGTCGCGCGTGGCGGAAAACCTGTTCTGGTTCGGCCGCTATGCCGAGCGCTGCGACAACGCCGCGCGGCTGCTGCGCGTGGCGCTTGGACGCACCGTGCTCGACAACGATGACGATGACGACGCCGGTGCGCCGATCATGGCGCTGGCTCGGCGTTTCGGCATGCTCGACGCAGCCGATCTGATCGACCCGGACCTGTGTGAAGCCAATCTGCTCAAGGCAGCGAATCACGAAGACCATCCACTCGGCCTCGCGGCCAACCTGCGGCAACTCTCGCATGTCGCATTCAACCTGCGCGAACGCATGTCGCAGGACAACTGGCGCACCATCAACCGCTTGCTGCAGGACCCGGTGTTCGGCCGCGACGCGTCAATCTCGGAAACCCTCAACTGGCTCGACCGCGCCATCACCAGCCTGATGACCCTCGGCGGCTTCGCCCTCGACGGCATGACGCGCGACACCGGCTGGCGTTTTCTCTCGATCGGCCGGCGCCTGGAGCGCATGACCTTCACTTCGCTGAGCTTGCAGGTAGCGCTGCAGGAAGGCCGCGCATCGGGCCTCACCTGGCTGCTGCGCCTGGCCGACTCCATCGTCACCTACCGCTCGCGCTACATGGCGCGGCCGGAGTGGCTGCCGGTGCTCGACCTGCTGGTGCTCGACGAAGCCAACCCGCGCTCGGTGCTGTTCGCCGCCGATGGCGTCCAGGGTTTTTTGTTCAAGCTCGAAAAAATGTTCGGCCCCTGCGGCAGCGAACTGATGACACCGCACGTGGACGCGCTGACGCAATTGAACGCGGGCACCGACCTGAATCCGGAAAGCCATCATCTGATCAACGTGCTGGGCAACCTGCGCACTGCGGGCTTCGCCGTCGGCGAGCGCCTGTCCACACGTTTTTTCAATCTCGCCGATGCGCACAATCGCGCCATGCTCGGTTCCTGAATAGCCATGACACCTGTTGCGACGCCTCCCTCACCCAAAATCATGGCCGCACCATGACCGCCACCGCGCGTTATCGCGTGATCCACGAAACACGCTATCTCTACACGTCCGCCGTCAGCAGTGCGCGCCAGATCGCGCACCTGACGCCGCGTTCCACCGACTGGCAGAGCGTGTACGAACACCGGCTCACCATCTCGCCGCCGCCGACCGAACAATCG
>JANPAR010000157.1:0-17174 GCA_031430015.1 Burkholderiales bacterium | reverse complement strand
CAGCGATACCCCATGCCATACACCGTATCGATGCAGTCAAACTTGTCATCGACCGCGACAAACTTTTTGCGAATGCGCTTGATGTGCGAGGTGATGGTGCCATCGTCAACGACGATCTTGGCTTCGCCCATCAATTGGTCGCGGTTCTTCACGTGGCCGGGAAACTTGGCCATCGAGTGCACCATCCAAAATTCGGTGAGGGTGAGATCGACTTCGCTGTTGTTCCAGGTGGCGAGAAAACGCTTGAGGTCGAGGCGCAGCGGGCCGCGATCGAGGATTTCCTCTTGCGATTGCGGCTCGTTGGCGAGGTCGGCACGGCGGAACAAAGCGGCGATCCTTGCCATCAGGTGCGGCAGCGAAATATCCTTGGTGAGATAGTCATCGGCACCGAGGCGCAAGCCCGAGACCACGTCGAAGTCCGAGTCGCGCGCAGTCAAAAAAATGATCGGCAGCGTGGCCGACTGTGCGCGCAATTCACGGCACAACGTGAAGCCGCCATCGAGTTCATTGCCCAGGCCAATATCGATGATGGCCAGTTCCGGCAACCGCTGCTTGAAGGCGTTGGACGCCTCCGGGCGCGAGGCATAGGCCGCAATGTCGTAGCCGTGCTTCTTGATGGCGTCGGCGTAGTTGGCGCGAATCGCGGCGTCGTCTTCGATGAGGGCAATGCGTTTGGCCATGCGAACTCCGGGTGAGGTTGGCGATGTGGTTGCGGCGTGTGCCGTGTGCCGTGCAATCGATGGCGGCGAATATAGCCCAGCCATGCGCGCGTGGCGCGGGTGTGATGCGAAATTCATTTTTTCGCCAGATTTGATCGCTGCCGCGTCCGCAAAGTTGCAATTGAGCTGCCGCTGCCGGCGCGCACCATGCCTGCATCGCCTCTCAATTCACCCCAAGGAGAACATCATGCCCGTCGATAAGTCTACCCGCGCTGATGTGCCACAGCCGACACAGCCGATTGAAGAAATGAATCTGGCGGTGGACATGTTCCACACCGTCGGCCTCGCAGCGGCAGCGGGCATCGGCACGGCCCTCGCTTCCGGATTTGTCGTGGTGATGCTGGCGCTCAACGTCGCTTGAGTGACGGTCGAGCAATTCGGCAGGGCCTCGCGTGTCTGCGCCGGGCGCAGCGCGCTATGATTCGTTGATTGCATTCCAGTCAATTGCCATGACCTTGCGCGCCGATCACGACATGGGCGGTCTCACCGCCGGCAAAATTGTTCCGCGTGAACACACCTACGAGCCGTGGGAAAAGCGCGTTGACGCACTGATGATGTTGCTGTCGCACAAGGAACGCCAACTGCTCAAGGTCGATGAGCTGCGCCGCAATATCGAAACGCTTGGGCCGCAGCCTTACGACCGTATGAGCTATTACGAGCGCTGGATGCATGCGATTTGCCAGACGCTGATTCAACGCGGTGTAATTACGCTCGATGAATTGGGCCGCAGGATGGAAGTGGTGAGGGCGCGTGGTGCCCTGCCGGACGAGGGGAAAGGCTGATGTCTGCGCTTCAGACTGCCGCAGCTGCCCCGGCGCGTAAACCGCGTGTGCCGCCGCATTTTAGGGTGGGCGATCAGGTGCGGGTGCGTGTTGCGTTTCCGCCTGGTCATGTGCGCACGCCGTTTTATTGCCGCGGCAAGAGCGGCGTGATCGAGCGCCTGTGCGGCGCGTTCGCCAACCCTGAAGAGTTGGCCTACAACCGCGATGGCCTGCCTGTCCAACCTCTGTACCGCGTGCGCTTCACTGCGCGTGAATTGTGGGGCGAGGATGTGGTGGCGGCGCAGGATGTGATTGAAATTGAAATCTATCAGCATTGGCTCGACGCAGTGGATGCAGGAGTACCAGCGTCATGAACGCAAGCGGCAACACCCCCCGCGCAACCGGCGACGCGTCAGACAATGCGCCTGGCAGGGCCGGCGTCAAGGCGGCCGATGCTGCACACGATCACACCCACTTTCGCGACGATGAAGAGTCGCTCTCGTACTACCGCACCATGGAAATCGCGGTGCGCGAGCTGTTGATCGAGAAAAATGTGTTCACACTTGGCGATGTGCGTGAGCAGATCGAGGCGATGGATGCGCGCACGCCGGCCCGTGGCGCGCAAGTGGTGGCGCGAGCGTGGACTGACGAAGGCTATCGTGCGCGCCTGCTGGCGAGTGGTGCGGCGGCGTCGGAAGAACTCGGCCTCGAAGTCGGGCCGCTCAAACCCGTGGTGGGGGAGAACACACCGGCGACGCACAATGTGATGGTCTGCACCCTGTGCTCGTGCTATCCGCGCATGCTGCTCGGTCTGCCACCCGATTGGTACAAAAGCCGCGAATACCGCTCACGCGTGGTGCGCGAGCCGCGCCGCGTATTGGCGGAATTTGGTACTGCGGTGCCGGAAGATGTGGCGATCCGCGTACACGACTCGACAGCCGACATGCGTTATCTGGTGCTGCCGATGCGGCCTGCGGATACGCAGGGCATGAACGAAGCGCAATTGGCCGCGCGCGTGACGCGTGATGCGATGATCGGTACTGCCATCATCGACCGTTAGCCCGCACGCAGTGCTAGCCTGCTGCGCCCTTCGAATCAACCGGCGCCGGGTCATCTGGCGGTGCGTCAGGTGCGCGCGCATCATGCGCCGGTGACGCGCCTTCCGGGCGCCAGGCTGCGTCAATCTCTCGGCGCACGGCCTCAGCCATCAAGGTTTCTTCGGAACGATCGAGGGACGGCTGCTGGCCCGCAGGCGGCCGGTAAAACGCGACGCGTGAGCCATTCGATTCTTTTGCTTTGTACATCGCGTTGTCGGCGCATTGCAGCAGATGCGTGGGGTCGCGCGCATCGGCCGGGCAGATCGCCATGCCGATACTGGCGCTGACGCGGATGTCGCTCTCCAATCCGTCGAACGGCGCGTCAAGCATCAGCACCAGCTTGTTGGCGACCTCGGCGATATCGCCATCATCACCGGCCTGCTCGAGCACAACCACAAATTCATCACCGCCAAGGCGCGCGATAGTGTCGCTGGCACGCAACACTGATTTGAAACGCCGCGCCGCTTCGGCCAGCACGATGTCGCCCGCCGCGTGGCCGAGCGTGTCGTTGACATGCTTGAAGCCATCGAGATCGATGAACAGTACCGCAACGCGCCAGCCGTTGCGCGCCGAGCGCGCGAGGGACTTGTCGAGTTCGGCCTGAAAGGCGTTGCGGTTGCGCAGGCCGGTGAGGGCGTCATGGGTGGCGGCGTAGGTGAGGCGCGCCTCGGCCTCGCGACGCAGCCAGAACAGCGCGATCTGGTGATTGAGTGTGTTGCCGATGCCGTCGATGAATGCGTCGTGCAGTTGTTCGCGCGGGCCGAAAAATTCCAGCATGCAGACGATGTCGCCCTGCACCACAATGGGCAATGCAAAGGCCGCACCCAAATCCGCCGCCATTGCAGCTTCGCGGCGCAGGGTGTCGGGTTGATTGGCGACACGGCTGTCCCAGGTGAGGTGGGCATTGGCCCAGGCGCGAGCAAGCAGATCGCCGCTGTCGCCCGGCACACGCGTCTTTTTGGAGACATCGACCAGCGGTTGTGCGCCCGACATCGCCCAGATTTCGCCGCAGACAAAGCAGTCGTCGCGCGTGTCACGCATCCAGCGCGCGCCATAGCGCCATTCCAGTGGGCGGCATACCGCTTCGAGCAGGGCCGGCATGGCCTCCGACAGGCGCGCGCTGCTGGCCAGGATGCGCATGATGTCGCCCTGCACCTGAAGCTGCATCTGTGCCTGGGATTCGGCAGTGACATCGCGGCTGGCGCCACGGTAGCCGAGGAATGCACCGCTGCTATCAACCACCGGTACACCGCTCATGCTGCCGTATCGCAGACGCCCGCCGGCGTCGACGCGGCCCACTACAAAATGGTGAAACGCCGCACGCGCGTCCATGCTGGCCTTGAGCGACTCCCACTGTGTGGCGGACACGCCGGTTGCGGGTACCTCCCAGGGCGCCTTGCCGCTTAAATCCGAGAGGTCAAAGCCGCCAAATGCGCCTTCGCGCTTGATGAAATTGACATAGGCATGTTGCGGGCTGGTCTCCCAAAACATGTCGTGCGAGGCAATCGTGATCTCGGTGAGACTGGGCATCCACGCCTGCGGCAGCGGCTGCCAGCCGGCGCGTTCCCTCTCGCGCGACAGCCGCATTGGCGCTTCCAGGCGCCGCAGTTTGAGGTGAGCGCGCAGCAATACGCCAAACAATACTGCAATCAGCAGCGCGGCAATGACAAGCGGGGAGTCCATGCTCGTGGGTTGCGGAAGTCGTAGATCGCGAAAGGAATGCGGGGCAGCGTTGGCGAAGGACGACGCGCGGCGTGAGTCTAGGGAAAGGTGCGTGCGGTGTAAGGAGCCAAATCAGGCGATGGTCACACCGCCGTCGGCGACGAAAGTCTGCCCGGTGATGAACGCGCCACCCGGTCCGGCCAGCAGCACGGCGAGACCGGCGATGTCGTCCGGTTCGCCAAGTCGGCGCAGCGGCGTCTGTGCTTCGCGCGCTGCGCGGTTCTTTTCATCCTCCCACAGCGCGCGCGCAAAGTCGGTCTTGACGAGGCCGGGCGCAATCGCGTTGACGCGAATGTTGGACGGCCCCCATTCGACGGCGAGATTGCGCACCAGCGCCGAGTCGGCCGCCTTGGAGACGCCATAGAGACCGATGACGCCATTGCCGCGCTGCCCGGCGATGGAGGAGACCAGAATGACCGCGCCATCCTTGCGCGCGGCCATTTGCGGAATCACCTGATTGCACAGGCTCCACACGCTCTTGATATTGGTGCCCATGATCTTGTCAAAGGCTTCGGACGAGGCGCTTGCGGTTGGGCCGTAGACCGGGTTGGTCGCTGCGTTGCAGACCAGGATGTCGATTTTTCCAAATGCGTCCATCGTCTTTTTCACCAGCGCTTCGACCTCATCAGGGCGCGCGATGTTGCAGGGCAGAGAGATCGACTCCAAGCCAGCTGCGTCGAACTCCTTTTTCACCGCCTCGCACGCATCCGCTTTACGGCTTGAGATCACGACCTTGGCGCCAGCCTTGGCAAGATGAAAAGCGATGGCCTTGCCAATGCCTTTGGTGCTGCCGGTGATGAGGGCGGTCTTGCCGGTGAGGTCGAAAAGCGGTGAAGGCATAATTCGTCAATCTCAAAATTTAATGGATGATTGTAGCGTGACCCCTGACACCGTTCTCGACTTCTGGTTTGGTGCGCCCGGCTCAAACGAGCGCGGACACAGCCGTGCCATGTGGTTCAAGAAAGACGCGGCATTTGATGAGGCGCTGCGCTTGCGTTTCGGTGCCTTGCATGCCCAAGCGGCTGCGGGCCAGCTTGCCGCTTGGGAAGGTGAACCCGCTTCACAGCTGGCGCTGATCATCGTGCTCGACCAGTTCTCGCGTAATTTGTATCGCGGGCTGCCTGCGTCGTTTGCCTGCGATGCGACGGCACTGCGGTTGGCAAAAAATCTCGTGGCGCGCGGTGCGGATGCTGCATTGCTGCCGGTGATGCGCAGCTTTGTCTATCTGCCGTATGAGCATAGCGAGGCGATGGTCGATCAGGACGAGTCCGTGCGGCTGTTCGAACTGCTCGAAGCCGAGCCTGCCACCAAGGGGTTGGCCGAATGGGCGCACAAGCACCGCGACATCGTCCAGCGTTTTGGGCGCTTTCCACATCGCAATGCGATTCTGGGTCGCGCCTCGACGGTCGAAGAGGTTGTCTTCCTGCAACAGCCGGGGTCGTCGTTTTGATTGGTTCCGGACGTGATCCGCAGTCTGGCTCTGCGTCTGACTCCAAGGGTGACCAACGAACCAACCCCCAAACCGGCTCCCAGAGCGCCTCTCCAGCGATATCGACCGTTCACCCCCACACACCAACGGTGTCCACATGGGTGCAACGCTGGGCCTTGGTGATCCGGCAGGGCGGCACTGTGCTTGACCTCGCTTGCGGTGGCGGCCGGCACGCGCGCTTCCTCGCGACGCGCGGCCATGCGGTCGAAGCGGTGGATCGCGATGCTGCTGCTCTCGCCACTTTGAGCGGCGTAGCGGGAATTACCACGCGCTGTGCAGATCTCGAAGGTGGCGCGTGGCCCTATGCGGGCCGCAGTTTCGACGCCATTGTTGTAAGCAATTATCTGCATCGCCCCCTGCTACCCCTGATTGCGGCTACTCTTGCGCCCGGCGCGGCGTTGATCTACGAAACTTTCCGCGCGGGTAACGAGTCGTATGGCAAGCCTTCCAACCCGGCGTTTCTGTTGCAGCCGGGCGAATTGCTGGCGTTTGCGCTGGGTGCGGATTTGCAGATCATCGGGTATGAGGACGGCTTGCGCGCCCAACCGTCGCCGGCGATGATCCAGCGGATTTGCGCGGTAAGGCCGCCGTTGCCTACCTCGGCGCAGACGCTGCCGGACTGACTTCTGGAGATGCTTCCGGCGAGGCTTCCAACGTGGCCGCGCCAGAGGGGCTTGGAGTAAAATTCTGCGCTCTGCGGCAATCCGTGCCGCGGGAATTTTTCAAGGTGTTTTGATGGTCATGTTCAAAGGCAGTCTGGTGGCGATAGTCACGCCCATGCAGGACGATGGATCGCTCGACCTGCCGGCCTTGAAACGCCTGATCGACTGGCACGTGGCCGAGGGCACCGATGGCATCGTCATTGTCGGCACCACGGGCGAGTCACCGACCGTTAATCACGGCGAGCACTGCCTGCTGATCGAGACCGCGGTCAAACAGGCTGCCAAGCGTATTCCTGTGATTGCCGGCACTGGCGCGAACTCCACCACTGAGGCGATTGAGCTGATGCGCTATGCCAAGTCGGTCGGCGCTGACGGCTGCCTGTCTGTGGTGCCTTACTACAACCGTCCCACGCAAGAGGGTCTTTACCAGCATTTCAAGGCGCAGGCCGAAGCGGTGGATTTGCCGATGCTGATGTACAACGTACCCGGCCGTACCGTGGCAGACATGAGCAACGAGACCGTGCTGCGCGCCGCGCAGGTGCCGGGCATTGTGGGTCTCAAGGACGCCACCGACAACATCGAACGCGCATCCCATCTGTTTCGCGATCTCGCGCGTGCCGGCAAGTCCGACTTCTCCATGTTGTCGGGTTGTGACGGTACCGCGCTCGCATTCACGCTGCTCGGTGGTCACGGCACGATTTCGGTGACAGCCAATGTCGCGCCCAGGCTGATGCATGAAATGATTGCGGCGGGGTTAAGAGCGGATGTGGCAACTGCGCGTGAACTCAACAACCAATTGCTGCCGCTGCATCAGCGCCTGTTCCTCGAGGCCAATCCGATCCCGGTGAAATGGGTAGTGGCGCGCATGGGCAGGGCTGGCGGCGCACTGCGCCTGCCGATGACGCCGCTGTCGGCGCAGCACGTGGCCGCGCTGGAAGATGCGATGCGCCAGGCCGGGATTCAATTCTGATGAGCATACCTTTCCGTTCTTTGCGAACTGCGGTGCCGCTGCGCATGGTCGCGGCGCTGCTTGCGTCAGCGACAATTGCAGGTTGTAGCTGGACCCAAGGTTTGATCTCGTCAGACAAAATTGATTACAAGAGTGAAGGCAAGCAGAGCACAGCACCTTCGCTTGAGATCCCGCCCGATCTTACGGCCCCCACTCGTGAAGACCGGTTTTCTGTCCCGGGTGACCGTCCGCGGTCAGCGACGGCAAGCGGGCAGACCAAGGGCGGGCCGGTGCCAGCTTCACTGGGCGTGTTGCCAGCGGTGAAAAATGCACGCATTGATCGCGCCGGTGGTCAGCGTTGGCTCGTGGTGCAGGCGAAGCCTGACGAGTTGTGGCCGATCGTCAAGGAGTTTTGGCAGGAGAACGGCTTCATTCTTGACATCGAGCGCCCCGAGTCCGGCGTGATGGAAACCGATTGGGCCGAGAATCGCGCGAAGATTGGTAACGATGCGATCAGGCGCACGCTCGGGCGTATTCTGGATTCTCTGTATTCGACCCCGGAGCGTGACAAATTTCGTACGCGCCTTGAAACAAACGCCAACGGCGAGACTGATATATTCATCAGCCATCGAGGCATGATTGAGATTTACAAGACCGAAGGGCGCGACCAGACCGTGTGGCAGCCGCGCCCTGCTGATCCGGAGCTGGAGGCTGATTTTCTGCGCCGCCTGATGGTGCGCCTCGGTACCGATGCGGGGACGGCACAAAAGGTACTTGAGGCGGGTGCCCGGCCGCCTGAGCGTGCCAAGCTGGTTCGAACCGGTGCTGACAGCGTGGTAGAAATTGAAGATACCTTTGATCGCGCATGGCGGCGCGTGGGTCTTGCGCTTGACCGAGTCGGTTTCACGGTGGAAGACCGTGATCGCACCAAGGGCCTGTATTTTGTGCGTTACGCCGATCCGGACGCTGGCGAAAAGAAATCGGACGGATTTTTGGGCAGGATGACCGACTTCCTACGCAAGACGCCAGAAAAGACCGCTGAGCAATATCAAGTGCTGGTGCGCGACGCCCGTACCACGACCCAAATCGCGGTGCTCTCCAAGACAGGTGCGGTGGAAAACTCTGCGACCACGCAGCGTATTCTCGGGTTGCTGCACGAGCAGCTAAAGTAGCCGCGCATTCTGTGATGTGCCAGCAAACCAGCGTGCCGGCCGGTTGGTCGTACGGCGCGCAGGCTGAGAGATTTGCGTTGAGCTGCTCTTGCTTGTTTAGCCGAGCGCGGAGCTAGATAACTTGCGCTTCGCGTCACTGGGATCGGGCAGCGAAGGCAATGCTCTGGTGGTTGAGGCCGACGAAGGTGCCGTCACCACGCGCGTCATGCTCGATTGCGGCTTCGGTCTGCGCGAAACGGAGACCCGGCTCGAACGTGTTGGGCTTGCGCCGCGAGATATCGATGCCCTCATTGTGACCCATGAGCACGGCGACCATATTGGCGGCGTGGCGCGTTTTGCGCGCAAACATGGCACGCCGGTGTGGATGACCTACGGCACTTATGTGGCCTCGCGCCTCGGCGAAGGGGGCCGTGCCGCGCGTGATGGCGGCACGTTCGACGTCATGTTGATCGACCATCACGCGCCCTTCGCGGTCGGCGGGATGCTGATCACACCCTTTCCGGTGCCGCACGACGCGCGCGAACCGGCGCAGTTCACGTTTTCAGATGGTGCGGTCAAGCTTGGCGTGCTCACCGATTTGGGCAGTGTCACCGCGCACGTTGTGAGCATGCTGTCAGGCTGCGACGGTTTGGTGCTTGAATGCAATCACGATGCGCACATGCTCGCTGGTGGCCCGTATCGGCCGTCGCTCAAGACGCGGGTGGGCGGGAGCTACGGGCACCTCGGCAATGACCAGGCTGCGCTGCTGCTCTCTGCGGTCAAGCACGATGGTTTGCAGCACGTGCTGGCCGCCCACTTGAGCCGGCAGAACAATACGGCGGCGCTTGCGCGCGCGGCACTGGCGTCGGCACTCGATTGCGCGCCGGAATGGATCGGTGTCGCCGGGCAGGAGGAAGGCTTTGACTGGCGCAGTCTGTAACTGCAACAGCCCGGTACGCGGAGCGCCGCGTGCAGAAAACAAAAAAGCCGGGTCGCCCCGGCTTTTTTGCTGATGCGCTGAAGAATTACTTCTTCATTGCATCTTTGGCCATTTCCTTGCCTTTTTCGATCACAACGGCAGCAGCGGCGCCCTCTTTCGCAGCGTCTTTTGCCATTTCCTTGCCTTTTTCCATTACGGCGCCAGCAGCGGTCTTGGCGGCTTCGGCGGCGGCGGCGGCGGGAGCGGGAGCAGCGGCGGCGCCGTCTTTCTTCATTTCGTCTTTCTTCATCTCATCAGCCTTGGGTGCATCAGCAGGCTTGGCAGCATCAGCAGCAGGTGCCGGAGCGGGTGCAGCAGCCGGAGCAGGTGCGGGTGCCGGTGCAGCGGCCGGAGCGGGTGCGGGTGCCGGAGCGGGTTTCTTTTCTTCGCCGCAAGCGGCAACAGCAGCAGCCACGAGGGCGGCGAGGAGGAGCGACTTCTTCATGAGGTTTCCTTTACAGATTGGGGGTGAAGCATTGAAAAAAATACATCGACAGAGGTTTGCCCGCTACGCTCATTCGCGAATTTCCGCGGAAACGAATTCGATTCGCGAATAAAAGCAGACAGGACAGCCGACAATTATAAACTGAATCTTAAGTGCAGTGCATCATTTCTGTGCCCGAGGTCAAAACATGCGGCGGGCTGCGGTATTCTTGGCATCACGATGACCCAACAGTCAGGGACGCGGGAGGGTGGCGAGCATGCAAATACGTGGCAAATGGTTTCTCGCCGGCTTGGCGCTGCTGCTCGTTGCTGCCGCGGCTGCACCGTGGCTGATACCCACCGGCGCATGGATCGGACGCGTTGAGGCGGAAGCCGGTGCGCGTTTGGGCGCACCGGTAAGCATTGGCGGTATCCGCGTGGCGCTGCTGCCGCTCCCGCACGCTGCCGTCAACGCGCTCGATGTAGCCGACGGCGCGATCGCCGTGCAACGCATTGTCGTCTACCCACGCTTGTGGTCGCTGTTTTCGGATGCGCCAGCATTGGGCAGCATTGAGTTTGAGCAGGTCAGCATCACGCCCAAAGGGGCGGCGTTGGCGCAGGCTGCTGCCGCCACGCCGTACACTGGCGCGGCGCTGAAGGTGGAGCGCGTGCGGGCCAGTCGGGTACAAATTGAACTGGCGGCCGGCCGACTGCCGGTGTTTGATGCCGATGTGGATCTCAACAACAGCGCGGCGATGCCGGTGAAAAGGGCGCGCATCAGCACGAACGACGGCAAAGCCGCGCTGACCCTGAAACCAGCTGACACGGTGGCAACTGCAGCCGCGGCCGCGGTTGGTGCGCCGATTGCACCCGGCGCAGAATGGACGCTAACGTTGGAGGCCAGGGATTGGCCACTGCCGCTTGGGCCGCAGCTGCGCTTTGACCGGCTGCAAGCGACGGGTCGCGTTGGCAACGACAAACTGGAACTCGGCAGCATCACTGCGGCGCTGTACGGCGGTACGGCAGCCGGCAAGGCCGATCTTGCGTGGCAAAAAGGCTGGCGGTTTGCAGGCGACATCAAAGTGACCGGTGTCGAGCTTGCGCCGCTGACACAGTCACTCAAGCTCAAATCAGCGCTCACGGGCAAGCTCGATGCCTCTGGTCCCTTCCGCGCGCACGCACCCAAGCCGGCGGGTTTGGCCGAAGCGTTCAACGCAGAGATTGCGTTTGACGTGCGCAATGGCGTGCTGCGAGGCTTCGATCTCGCGTCCGCTGCGCAGAGCCTGCTCAAAGGTGGCGCCGGTGGCGGCAACACACAATTTGATCAACTGACCGGGGCGGTAAAAGTGCAAGGCCGCGCGCTCAAGCTGCAAAACGTGCGCGTGACTTCCGGCGTCCTGAAGGCCACCGGCAATGTCGATGTCAGCCCCGCCAAACAATTGGCAGGCCGCGTCGAGACCGAAGTCAAGGGGACCGGCGGGCTGGTGGGCGTGCCGCTCGCGGTGAGCGGCACGCTGGACGCGCCGGTACTGCTGCCGACCAGGGGCAGCATGGCGGGTGCTGTGGTGGGCAGTGTGCTGTTGCCGGGGGTCGGCACGTCGATCGGGTCAACCGTTGGCGACAAGATCGGCAAGATGTTCGGCAAATGAGGCGGCATGTTTGGCAAGCTAAGCAGCACGCGCCGCCAGCCCCAGCCGCCTTCGCCGCTTGCGTCTACTTGATCACCGTCGCAATGGCGTCCGCGATGTAATCGATGTTTTTGGTATTGATCGCCGCCACGCAGATGCGTCCGCTTTCGATGGCATAGATCGAATATTCGTCACGCAGGCGCAGCACCTGCTCGCGCGTCAGCCCGGAGTAGGAAAACATGCCGCGCTGGCGGATGATGAACTGGAAGTTGGCGCCGGGTACGCGCGCTTCAATGCTCTCCACGAGCTTGACGCGCATCGCCTTGATGCGTTCGCGCATCTCTTTGAGTTCGTCTTCCCACAGCTTGCGCAGGGCCGGGTTACCAAGCACGGTCACCACAATCTTGCCGCCGTGCGTGGGCGGATTGGAATAGTTGGTACGCACGATGCGCTTCAACTGCGACAACAGACGCGCGGCTTCTTCAGGGTTGGTACCGACGGCAGAGAGTGCGCCGACACGCTCGCCGTAGAGCGAAAACGATTTGGAAAATGAGCTCGATACCAGCAGTGGCCCAGGTGTGGCGGCGCACGCACGCACAGCAGCGCCATCCGCTTCAATGCCTTCGGCAAAGCCTTGATAGGCGATGTCGAGGAAGGGGATGAGATCGCGCCCCCGCACCGCCTCAATCACTTGCGTCCACTGGGCCGCATTGAGGTCATAGCCGGTCGGGTTGTGGCAGCAGGCATGCAGCACGATGATGGTGCCGGCCTTGGCGCCTTGGAGTGCAGCCAGCATGGCAGCGAAGTTCACATCTTTCGTCGCGGCATCGTAGTAGGGATAGGTCTTGACGGTGAAGCCGGCCCCTTCAAACAGCGCACGATGGTTTTCCCACGACGGGTCGCTGATCCACACTTCGGCAGCGGGGTTGATGCGCTTCAAAAAATCAGCACCGATCTTGAGGCCGCCGGTGCCGCCCAGGCCTTGCACCGTCACGGCGCGACCGTTCTTGACCACGTCGCTGTCAGCGCCAAACACGAGGTCGCGCACGGCGTTGTCGTAGGCGGCGAGGCCGTCAATTGGCAAATAGCCGCGCGGCGCCAACATCTTGGCCATCTCTTCTTCGGCCGCCTTGACGCAGGCGAGCAGCGGCAGCTTGCCAGTGTCATCGTTGTAGACGCCTACGCCGAGATTGACTTTTTTGGGATTCTTGTCAGCGACAAACGCTTCGGTGACGCCGAGGATCGGGTCTTTGGCAGCGAGTTCAACGCGGGCGAAAAGTTGGGAGGCCATGATCAGTGGGGGCAAGGGTGAAGATGGGTTAGCAGCGCAGGGCGACTCGGGCGCTGCACCAAAAAATAACAAAAAAGAAAAACAAACCAACGGTGTTGCGTGGCAGCATTTTACATCCGCAAGTATAGGTTTCCGCACGCGCAGTCAAGCGCGAGAGCGAGTGATTTGCACGCTGGCAAGCTGCGTTTGTGGGATGGCGATGGATTGTGGTCCACCGACTTGCCGGGCCGATACCCTGCGAATTGAACGTGCAATCTGGCTTTGCTTCGGCTCTGGCACCGGCCCACCGCCTCCTACACTCGATGCATTCGATTCACCCGATGGAGTTCGCATGGCGGCGGAGCCGGCGCAAACGATAGGCCGTTTTCGCATTCAGCGTGAGCTTGGCCGCGGTGCGCAGGGCACGGTCTACCTTGCCGAAGACCCGCACCTGCAGCGGTTGGTGGCGGTGAAGACGCTGCGACTGGATCGGTACGCCACGCAAAAGGAAGACATGATGCGTCTCATGCTTGATGAGGCTCGCATCACCGGCAAGCTGCAGCATCCCTACATCGTTACGCTGTTTGATGCAGGTGAAGCCGGCGGCTTGCCTTATCTGGTATTCGAATACGTTGATGGTGACCCGCTCTCACAAGTCATCGCCACACAGGGCCACATTCCGCCGGCTGATGCCGCAGGTCTTGCGCTGGCGATGCTGCGCGGCCTCACTTATGCGCACCAGCAGGGCGTCGTACATCGCGACATCAAGCCCGCCAACATCATGGTGATGGGAGGCTGGACACCGCGCATCATGGACTTTGGCATCGCATTGCGCACCGGAACCGCAAGTGGAAGCACGAGCGCCAAGGGGCTGACCGGCACGCCGCGCTACATGGCGCCCGAGTACCTCACGGGTCAGCCGTACAGCGAAGCCTGTGATGTCTTCGCATCCGGCATGGTTCTTTACGAAATGCTGACTGGTGCGCCTGCTGTGCGCGGCAGCGACCCGCACGCGATCATGTACGCAATGGTGCACCAGGCATTCGAGCGGCCATCAGCGCGTCATGCCGCAGTGGACGAGCGGCTCGAGCGCATCGTTATGCGCGCGCTGGAGAAGGATCCGGCGCAACGCTTTGCCACTGCCGCCGACATGGCCGATGCCCTCGATGAGTACCGGCGGCCCAGCGCACGTGCAGGCCTGGCTGAGCCGGGTAGTGCCGTAGATGGCGAGAGCGCCGAGGCAGGCGGGGCAGCGGGCGGCGCGCTCGATTACGTGCTGCGGCGCATGCGTTTTAAAAGTGATTTTCCGGTGTTGTCGGCAACGATCGCATCGATCAACCATGTGGTGTCGTCCGAAAACGAGCCGGTCAGTGCGCTCGCCGACAGTGTGCTCAAGGATGTCGCCCTGACCAACAAGATTTTGCGCATGGTCAACACGGTGACCTATTCATCCTACGGCGGTGCGGTCGGCACGATATCGCGCGCCGTGTCGATTCTGGGATTTCAAAAAGTGCGCGGCGCGGCGCTGTCGTTGATGTTGTTTGAGCATCTGCAAAACAAGGCGCAAGCGGCCGACCTGAAGGATCTGGTGACTGGGAGCTATTTCGCCGGTATGCTCTCGCGCGAGCTCGCGGGGAAGTTGCACCTGCGCAACACTGAAGAAATCTTCATCTGCGCCATGTTTCACAGGCTTGGCAAGCTGCTGGCGACGTTTTATCTGCACGAAGAAGCTTCGGATGTGGCGCGGCTGGCGAGTGCTGAAAACATGAATGAAGACCGGGCGGCGCTCGAAGTGCTCGGGATCACCTACACCGATCTGGGCACCGGAATTGCCCGGAAGTGGAATATGCCCGAACAAATTGTGCAGAGCATTCCCCCAGCCGCAGACGCAAAAGTGGCGGCTGCACGTACCGATCAACACAAGCTTGCCGCGCTGGCCGGCATGTCGAATTTGTTGTGCGATGCCGTCAAACTGCCCGATAGTGTTGCCCGCGACAAGGCGATTGGCCAGATCGCGGCGCAGTACGGCAATGTCGTCGATCTTGATGTCACTGCGCTCAACAACCTTGTCGAAAAAGCTGCGCGGGCGTTTGTGGACGAAGCACGCGCACTCGACCTGCAAACCGGCAACGGCCAATTAATGCAGATATTGCGCGCCATCAGCGGGCACGAGGTACCGGTATCAGGCGGACGAGCCATGACGCGTGCATCCGGCACCGCATTGGCCGCAGCGTCATCCGAAAGCAATGCAAGCGCCGCAGCGACGTTGGTCAATATGACTCGTGCTGCGCAACCGGTCACTACAGCGGCTCCGCGATCCGGCACGGCTGCGCAGGCCGATACCATTGTCAACGAAGCGGCCAGCATTCCTGCTGCCGTGCCAGCAGCACGGCGCGCGACGCTGGAACCTGTCACGCTCTCACCCGACAACACCCGCTGCACCATGCTCACTGCCGGCATTTCCGACATCACCGCGACTCTGGCCGGGGGGTACGTGCTCAACGATGCGCTACGCATCATTCTTGAGACCATGTACCGCAGCATGGGGTTTACGCGCGTCCTGCTGTGTACTCTCGACCAAGGCACGCACAGTTTGAAGGCGCGCTTTGGTTTTGGAGAAGACACCGAGCGCATCGTGAAAAAGGGATTTCACATACCGCTCGATCCGGCCAAGGATGTGTTTTCGGTCGCGCTGACCAAGGCGGCCGACATCTGCATTGAAGATTGCAATGCGGGCAAGTTAAAAGGCCACGTGCCCGGTTGGTACCGCGCGGTGGTGCAGACGGCGGGGTTCATCCTGTTTCCAGTGGTCATCAACAAAAAGCCGTTGGCGCTGATCTACGCCGACAGCAGCGATGGCCGCGCCTTGAAGTTCGAACAGAACGAACTCGGCTTGCTCAAAGCACTGCGCGATCAGGCGATTCTCGCGATTCGGCAAAAGAGCGCCGTCTGACGCGTCCAGTGGATTGAACGGACCGTCGAATGCAGGGGAGCAAGTCTTTTGACGCAATGGTTAGAATGCTCAGTTGCCCTTCATGCCGCGCTCGAAATGAACCTCCGCACCTTCCCTGACAGTCCATTCCAACTGCACGAGCCGTTCGAGCCTGCTGGCGATCAACCCACAGCGATTGCGCAATTGGTCGAAGGCATCGGCGACGGCCTGGCCTACCAAACCCTGCTCGGGGTGACCGGCTCTGGCAAGACTTTCACGATGGCGCAGGTGATCGCGCGCATGGGCCGCCCGGCGTTGGTACTGGCGCCTAACAAGACATTGGCAGCGCAGTTGTACTCCGAGTTTCGCGAGTTCTTCCCGAACAACGCGGTCGAATACTTCGTCAGCTATTACGACTACTACCAGCCCGAGGCCTATGTGCCCTCGCGTGATTTGTTCATCGAGAAGGACTCCTCGATCAACGATCACATCGAGCAGATGCGCCTGTCGGCCACCAAGAGTTTGATGGAGCGGCGCGATGTGGTGATCGTCGGCACCGTCTCGACCATCTACGGCATCGGCAATCCAGAGGACTATCACAAGATGGTGATGCACCTGCGCGTCGGTGATAAGAAGAGCCAGCGCGACATCATCATTCATTTGACGACGATGCAGTATTCGCGCAACGAAATCGACTTCGCGCGCGGCGCGTTTCGCGTGCGCGGCGACGTGATCGACATTTTTCCGGCTGAACACTCCGAGACCGCGATTCGTATTTCCTTGTTTGACGATGAGATCGAGTCGATGCAGTTGTTCGACCCGCTCACCGGCCACATCCGCCAGAAGATTCCGCGCTTCACGGTCTATCCGGGCTCGCATTACGTCACCACGCGCGAGACTACGCTGCGCGCTGCCGATGCCATCAAGGAAGAGCTGCGCGAACGCATCGAGTTCTTCCATAAGGAGAACAAGCTGGTCGAAGCGCAGCGCATCGAGCAGCGCACCAAGTTCGATCTCGAAATGCTCTACCAGATCGGTTTTTGCAAAGGCATCGAAAACTATTCACGCCACCTCTCGGGTGGCGCGCCGGGCGAACCGCCGCCGACCCTGATCGATTACCTGCCCAAAGACGCGCTGATGTTCTTCGACGAGTCGCACGTCCTGATCGGGCAGTTGGGCGCGATGTTCAAAGGCGACCGCTCGCGTAAACAAAACCTGGTTGATTACGGCTTTCGGTTGCCGTCGGCGCTGGACAACCGCCCGCTCAAGTTCGAAGAGTTTGAGGGCATGATGCGCCAGTCGATTTTCGTATCAGCCACGCCGGCCGACTACGAGCACAAACACTCGGGCGATGCGGTCGCCGAGCAAGTAGTGCGGCCGACCGGCCTGGTC
>JANPAR010000156.1:0-3398 GCA_031430015.1 Burkholderiales bacterium | reverse complement strand
TGTGGACGAAGAAGGGCATCGGCACGCCCCACTGGCGCTGGCGCGAGAGCGTCCAGTCCGGGCGGTTGGCGATCATGTTGTAGAGCCGCTGCTTGCCCCAGGCGGGGAAGAACTCGGTGGCTTCGACGGCGCGCAATGCCGTAGCACGCAATGCCTCGGCAGGCTTCGCGCCGCTGATGCCGGTGGCCCCGTCCATCGCAGCAAACCATTGCGTGCTGGCGCGATAGATGATCGGTGTCTTGTGGCGCCAGCAGTGCATGTAGCTGTGATCGTAGGTTTCAGACTTGAGCAGGGTGCCGGCAGCGCGCAGCTTCTCGACGATGTGCGGATTGGCATCCCAGATCGACAGGCCACCGAAAAACGGCAGGGTCTCGGCGTATTTGCCATCGCCCATCACGGGGGTGAGGATGTCCTTGTCCTGCATGCCGTGCGCTTTGCAGGAGTTGAAGTCCTCGACGCCATAGGCCGGTGCGGAGTGGACGATGCCGGTGCCGGTGTCGAGCGTGACGTAATCGCCGAGGTAGACCGGTGAGAAGCGGTTGAACGCGGCGTCGGTGGCAGCGAGTGGATGCTTGAACTGGATGCCGTTCAGCGCCGCACCCTTGCACGTTGCGATCACATTTCCTGAGAGAGCATAGCGCTGGAGATTGGCTTCCACCAAGGTTTTCGCGAGGATCAGCAAACCTTTTTCGGTATCGACCAAAGCGTATTCGAACTCGGGATGCAGGTTCAACGCCTGGTTGGAAGGGATGGTCCACGGCGTGGTCGTCCAGATGACGATGAAGCCTTGCTCCTTCGGCAGCTTGGGCAAACCGAATGCGGCGGCGATCTTGTCGTGCTCGGCGAACGGAAACGCGACATCAACGGCGAAGTCTTTTTTATCCGCGTATTCGACCTCTGCTTCAGCCAGCGCCGAGCGGCAATCAAAGCACCAGTTGACCGGTTTGAGGCCGCGATAGACGTAACCTTTTTCGAGAATCTTGCCGAGCACGCGGATCTCGTTGGCCTCTGTGTGCGGTGCCATGGTCTGGTAGGGGTTGTTCCATTCGCCAAGCACGCCGAGACGCTCGAAATCTTTTTTCTGGCGCTCGATCTGCTCCCCTGCGTAGGCGCGGCACAGGCTCTGGGTTTTTTCGACCGGCAGATTCTTGCCGTGCTTTTTTTCGATCTCGCGCTCGATCGGCATGCCGTGGCAATCCCAGCCCGGCACGTAGATCGCATCAAACCCCGCCATGTTGCGGCTCTTGACGATGATGTCTTTCAAAATTTTGTTGACCGCGTGGCCGATATGGATGTCGCCGTTGGCGTAGGGCGGGCCATCGTGCAGGATGAATTGTTTGCGGCCCTTTGATGCTGCGCGAATTTTTTCGTAGACCTTGCCGTCTTGCCATTGCTTGACCCACAGTGGCTCGCGTTTGGCCAAATCGCCGCGCATGGGGAAGGGCGTGTCTGGCAGGTTGACGGGGTATTTCGAGGGGACTTTTTCGGATTGGGCCATGATGTGTTTCTGCTTGCGTGAGTGCTACTTGAAGCTTGCCAGTGCGGCACGTGCATCGCGCGCGTCCTGCGCGATCTGCTGCTTGAGCGAGTCGAGGTCTTTGTACTTTTCTTCGTCGCGGATTTTTTTCAGGAAATCAACGCGGATGTGGCTGCCGTATATGTCGCGGTCAAAGTCGAACAGAAATACTTCGAGGCGCATCTCGCCGCTGTTGGTGACGGTGGGGCGCACGCCCATTGACGCAACGCCGTCGATCACAGCGCCACCGTCAACCCCGGCTGCGCCGAGGCCGGCCACGCGCACGGCGTAAATGCCGGTGAGCGGCGGGCGGTTGTGGCGCAACTGCACGTTCGCAGTGGGAAAACCGAGAGTGCGTCCGAGCTTGTCACCGTGAATCACCCGGCCGCTGATCGAGTAGGGGCGGCCAAGCAGGGTCATCGCGCGCTCCACATCGCCCGCTGACAACACTTCGCGCAAGGCCGAGCTCGATACGCGCAATGCGTGGCCACGCGCATCGGTGAGGGTGACGTCGGGCATGGCCTTGACCTCGAAGCCCAAGCGCAAACCGGCGGCGCGCAGGTAGTCAAAGTCACCCATGCGCTTGGCACCAAAGCGAAAGTCTTCGCCGATCATCACCCAGCGTGCGCCCAGACCCGCTACCAGCACCTGATCGATGAAAGCATCCGCAGTGAGTGAGGCAAACGCGCGGTTGAAACGGCACACCTGCGCGCGTTCAACACCGTGCGCGGTGAGTAGTTCGAGTTTTTCGCGCAATGAACTCAAGCGCGTCGGCGCGGCGTGGGGCGCGAAAAATTCACGCGGATGCGGTTCGAACGTCACTACGGCGGACGCGAGGCCCTGCGCCTGCGCGGCCTTGCCCACTTCGCCGAGGATTGCCTGATGCCCGAGATGGACGCCATCGAAATTGCCGATGGTCAGAGCGTGGGGCGCAGCGCGGCCAGGGTGCCCGGTGCCAGCAGCAAGGGAAGCGGACGCAATGCCGCGGCGGACGAGCATGATGCCGATGGAGGATGTGGTGGGCACCGTAAAGGCGCTGGATGAGACGTGAAAACGACGTGAAAACGCGCACCGGAAATAGCATCGATGCAAAGCCTCGAATTATAGCGATTTGTGCAGTGCAAACCGCAGGTTTTCAGAGCAGCGCGAGGCGCTTTAAGTTGCGCTGCCGCAGGGGGGAATGCAGGGAAAAGCGCACAGAGCAACAGCAGGCGGCGGGTACAATCACGCCCTATGGAGCGCCCCCTGAAACGCATCGTCATTTTGATCTCCGGCCGTGGCAGCAACATGGATGCGTTGCTGGCCGCACAGGCGTGTGGCGAGCTGCCGGTGACGGTGGCAGCAGTGATCGCCAACCGGCCCGATGCGCAGGGGTTGGAGACCGCGCGGGCGCGCGGCATCGAGACCGTGTGCATCGATCACAAGCAGCATGCCACGCGTGACGCATTTGACGCGGTGCTGGCCGCAGCCATCGATGCGCACACGCCTGACCTCGTCGTGCTCGCTGGTTTCATGCGCATTCTCACACCGGCGTTCGTAGCGCGATACGCGGGCCGTTTGATGAATATTCATCCATCGTTGCTGCCCGCCTTTCCCGGCCTGCACACCCACGAACGCGCGCTGGCGGCGGGTTGCAAGGTGCATGGCGCGACCGTGCATTTTGTGACGCCAGCGCTCGACCACGGGCCGATCGTGATCCAGTCTGCGGTGCCGGTGTTGCCCGAGGACGATGCCGCTGCGCTTGCTGCGCGCGTGCTGGCGACCGAGCATGTGATTTATCCGCAGGCGGTGCGCTGGTTTGCCGAAGGGCGCCTCTCGATCGCTGACGGCATCGTGCGGGTGGTGCCATCCTCTGATTCCTCCGCAGCGCAAGCTGCAACCA
>JANPAR010000155.1:0-39430 GCA_031430015.1 Burkholderiales bacterium | reverse complement strand
ACGGCGTGCCGTCTTGTTTGAGCACGCGCGCGCGGGCGTCAACGGCGAGGCCGCCCTGGGTGTGAAACAGTGCGCCGGTGACTTTGACCGCGTAGTACGGTGCTTGCAGAGCAGGCTTGTCGCTGAAGTCGCGGCCGAAAGGGCAGCGGCCACCGCCTGTGGCATCTCGCCGCGCACCCTCTTTTTGCAATGCCACCACCTCTGAAACCGTTGCTGCAAGCGCTTCTTCAGGCATGCTCATCTGTGAGGCAAGCCCACCAAGGGTTTCAGAGCACTTCATCGCGCCAGTCTTGAATAACTCGGCATAGTCGGGGAAGGTCATACCCAGTCGATGCAGGCGCTCGTCATACACGTTCCACGCCACACCACCGGGTTGCGCGATCACATGTTGTGAGGCCTCGGAGTAGCCCTCATGCTCGTTCCAGAAGCGCACCCCACTCGCGTTGACCTGAATGCCGCCTTCCATCATCAGCGCCCAGGTCACCAGCGCACCGTGCGGCGTCGCCCACGAGCCGTGGCCCTGATACGCGCCCATGTCGGCGAGTTGCGCGCCGAGCGCGGCGCCCCAACGCATCGCATCGCCCTGGTTGCCGGCGTGGCCGGCGTAAGTGGCCGCAGCGATTTCGGGAATGTATTGCTCGACCATGACGCGATTGCCCCCGAAGCCATTGCACGCGAGCAGCAGTGCCTTGCAGTCAAGGTCTTCATGCGAGCCATCGGGGCGCCCGATACGCACGCCGCTGATGCGATCACGCGGGGCCTCGCTCATTGCACCGATGCCGATGCCGCTGACACCCACACTCTCACTCCTGTTGGTCGCGCTGACCGCGGTACCGTCAGCGCGGCCGACCGGCCCGCCAATACGCCGCGCGTCATCGGTATACAGCGCCACGACGCGTGCTTGTGTCATCAGCGTGACGCCCGCCCGCTCCGCCGCTTGCGCAAGCCGCCCCATCAGTCCGGCACCGGTCTTCTCCGCCACGGCATGCATGCGCGCAACACTGTGGCCGGGGTAGAGAAAGCCTTCGAGCACCTGAAACTCGATCCCGTGTTTGTCCGCGAGCCATTCGAGCGCGGGGCCAATCGCCGCGCACACCGCACGCGTCACCAGCGGGTCCGAGCCGCGATGATTTTTGTGTTCGACATCGCCTGCCAGTAACTCGGCTGAATCGCGCACGCCACCGTGTTTGGCTTCAAGTGCGCGCTGCCAGCGTGTGTTGCAGGCGGGAATGAATCCTGAAGACAACGCGGTGGAACCTTGCGGCAACGCGTCACGCTCCAGCACCACGCATTCGATGCCCGCATCCGCCAGTGTGAGCGCGGCAACGATGCCACAGGCACCGCCGCCGATGATGACCACGGCGGCAGAGGCGGGCAGATCAGCGGGCGGGGCAAGGATCATGAATCACACGAGAGAAATATCAGGCAGCTTGGCAGTGCACCGCTTTGCAGGTCCCGCCGGTGGGCACACCAGGCGGGCGCAACCGGCGGGTGCAACCAGAACGCGGCACTGCAGCATGCGCACCGTTGCCTCCAGCGCGATAGCATCTGCTCCGCAATCGACCGCAAGCCGCTACGTCTACTGCGCAGCGCGCAGCGCAGCAATGCGCTCTTCGAGCGGCGGGTGCGTGGTAAACAAACGCTTGATGCCATCACCCACGCCACCGGCAATGCCGAATGCCGCCATCCGGTCGGGCAAGGGCTGTGGATGCAGGCCGCCAAGACGTTGCAGCGCAGAGATCATGTTCTGCCGGCCCGCAAAATCAGCCCCTCCCTTGTCGGCAATGAATTCGCGGCGGCGCGAAAACCACATCACGATCATCGAGGCCAACACGCCAAGCACCAGTTCGGCAATGATCATGGTGACAAAAAATGCCGGCCCCTGGCCGCGCTCGGTCTTGAAGATGATCTTGTCGACGAGGTAACCGATCACGCGCGAGAAGAACATCACGAAGGTGTTGACCACGCCCTGGATCAAGGCGAGGGTGACCATGTCGCCATTGGCGGCGTGCGCGACTTCATGCCCGAGCACGGCTTCGGCTTCTTCGCGCGTCAGTGAATGCAGCAATCCGGTCGACACCGCAATGAGCGAACTGTTGCGGCTCATGCCGGTGGCGAAGGCGTTGACGTCGGGCGCGTCATAAATGCCGACTTCGGGCATCTTGATGCCGGCCTTCTCCGCATAGCGCCGCACCGTATCGACCAGCCACACCTCGGTGCCATTGGCAGGCGTCTCGATCACCTGCACGCCCATCGAGCGTTTGGCCATCCACTTGGAAATCGCCAGCGAAATGAACGAGCCGCCGAAGCCCATCACCGCCGCGAAGATCAGCAAAGAAGTGTGTTGAGGCCATTGGCGTTCAGATAGGGTTCTACGCCAAGCAGGCGCATGGTGACCGACAGCACCAGCACGATGGCCATGTTGGTGGCGAGGAACAGAACGATGCGTTTCATGGGCAACGGCACTCCGGAAAATAAGAAACAAGATGGCGGCGGCTTAACGGTTTTTCAACGGCGCGGCTTTTCCAAGTAAGTAAGCACTGCGCCAACAAGCCGCTTTGACCAGCCACGGCGCCGCTTGGTTCCGCTGTCAGTCTCGCGCAAGGTTCGCGCAGGGTTGATGCCCGACGCTCACGCGGCGCCATCGAATCGAAATTCAAGCCGGCTGCTGCGCTTTCCACGCATCGACAATCTGCGCCCCGGTCGCCGACCATACACCCTTGCGCGACAGGATGTGGTCGAGCGCTTGTTCCAGCGCGCCGATGCGATACGGCTGCCCGGTGATCCACGGATGCAGCGAAATCGCCATCACGCGCCCGCCTTGGGTGGCGGATTCGCGATAGAGCACATCAAACTGGTCGCACAGCGCATCGCGAAAATCGTCTTCGTTGTGATGGTTGTTGATGAGGATTTGGTAATCGTCGATGTCGCACGGGTGCGGCATCGCGGTGACCGGTCCGTAAGCCGTGTTAATGGTGTTGGGAATGTCATCGTTGACCCAATCGCACAGATAGTCGCAACCCGAAGCGGCGACCAGATCAGGCGTCGCGAACGACTCGGACTTGGCAGGTGAGAGCCAGCCGCGCACCTTTTGGCCGGACGCCTTGCGCAAAATGTCGAGCGTCGTGGTGACGAGGCGTTGCTCTTCCTCCAGCGGTAAACCCTCGTAGTGCAGATGATCCATGTCGAGGCCGTTGGCGAGAATTTCCCAGCCCTTGTCCGCACAGGCCTTGATGAGCGCTGGGTAGCGTACCGCCACGGCGGCGTTGGTCGCGACCGACGCCTTGATGCCGCGCGCTTCCAATGCACGCATGATGCGGAAGATCCCAACGCGATTGCCGTAGTCACGCAGCGTGTAGTGGCGCAGATCTGGATACGACGTGACCATCGCACCCGGTGGCTTGAAGGGTTTGCCTTTCATGTCGAGCGGAAACCACTCAAGCGCGGGGATGACCCACAGCGCGACGCGCGCACCCTCCGCCGGGCTGCTTTGCGAGGGCCACTGCACATTGGGCCGCGTATGCAATTGCGACCACGCATAGCGGTCGTGGTCCATGCCGTAACGGCGCTTGCCGTATTCCAGATAGCTCGCGGGCATGCCGGCGGGGGTGCTCATAGCGGCGCCTCCGCCACCGGATGCGCCGCCTTGGCGAACGCATCGTAGTGATTGTCGAGAAAGTGCCGGGCAATCTCGCGCCCGGTGGCGAGCCACACCTTGTCGTGCCCGCAGATGTAGTCAAGCGCTTCCTCAAACGCCTTGATGCGATACGGCCAGCCGACCAGATACGGGTGCAGCGGAATGCACATCACCGTGCCCGACTCTGCGCCCTCTTCATAGAGCCGGTCAAACTGGCGCTTGAGAATCTCTGCGTAACGGCGCGGGCTGACGAGATTGATGTTGTAGACGATCACATCATTCATCTCGAGCGAATACGGAATCGACGCGAGGCGCCCCTTCTTCACTCTCACGGGGCCAGGCTGGTCGTCGTGAAACAGGTCGCACACATAAGTCAGGCCCATGTCGGCCACGAGGTCAAGCGTGTTGTCGGTGTACGTCAACGCAGGCGCGAGCCAGCCATCGAGCTTCTGACCAGTGTGCTTCTTGATCGTATCAATTGAATCCAGGATCACCGCGCGCTCCTGCGCTTCGGTCATGTTGAACAGGTAGCGCGTGTTGTAGGTGCCGTGTGAATAAAACTCCCAGCCGCGCTCGGCGCAGGCCTTGATGATCTCGGGATGGTGCTCGCACAGCGCGACGTTAAGCGAGACGCTGCCGCGAATGCCGCAACGGTCCATCGCTTCCATCATGCGCTGGAAGCCGGCGCGGTTGCCGTAGTCACGATAGGAGTAGTTCAGCACGTCCGGCTGCGGTCGCGCCCACGCGCCACGTGACGGATTTTTCGGTGGATTGAGTTCGTAGAACTCGATGTTAGGCGCCACCCAGAAGGCCACGCGCGCGCCATTGGGCCAGGTGATTTTTGGGCGGTTGCCGTCGTTGGGCAGGTAGTCGTAGAGGTTGGGGTCGCGTGCCATTCAATTTTCCTTTTCCAAATCCCGCCCTTTCAAATTAGGCCGGCGAGGGCGGGACCAAATTTGGCGAACAAGCAGTTTTAGGCCATTACAAGCAGCGCAACTGACCTTGCCCCTGCTGTCTGCCCACCCTTGACCAGCCGCACTGCCTCCAGATTGAAGTCCAGCGTGTACTTGCCTTTTGCTTGCCCGTCTCTTTGACCCATTTCAGATTCTCCAGTTGCCGAATTTAACCATCAGCTATGGAGTGCTTCATTCTCGGGCGTGAACACAGCCTTATAGCCGCGGCTCGAACTCGCGCAAATGCCGCGTGACGGACAGCCACGCACCAAGCCAGCCTAGCGCAGCGGCGAACGCAAGGATGGTGGCGAGATCATCCGCGCTCAACATGCCAAGGCGAAACTCGGAGGCATAGGTGCGCGCAAGATCTGCGACGCCTGCGTTCATGACGGTGATCGCGCCCCACACCATGAGGGCGGCTGACGCGCCACCCAACAGCCCGAGCAGCGTGCCGTAGTAGTAGAACGGGCGGCGGATGGTGCCGTCGGTGGCGCCGAGCAATTTGGCCACTTCAATCTCGTCGCGCTGCGTGAGGATTTGCAGGCGGATGGTGTTGAACGTGACTGCGAGCAGTGCGACTGAGAGCATGGCGGCGAGCACCAGCACCGAGAGCTGGCCCACCTTCAATGCCGCGGCGACGCGCCGCACCCAGGCCGAGTCCACCTGCACGTGTTCGACCTTGGGCCAGACTTTGGCTGCGGCGGCAAGGCGTTCGAGCGCGTCGGCATCGTTTTGTTTCAGACGCACGATGAAGGCATCGGGCAGCGGGTTTTGATCGAGTGCGGCGAGCACGTCACCCAAGGCGGGTGCGGCCTTGAGTTCGGCAAAGGCGGCCTCGCGCGATTTGAAGGCGACGTTGCCAACGAGCGATTCATTCTTCAGGCGCTTTTCAATGTCGTTCACGTCTTCCTTTTTGGCATCGAGGGACAGAAAGATGGACAGTTCGGGGTCAGACGACACGCCGCGCACGGCACCTTGCAGATTGACCAGCAGTGTGTAGGCGCCAGCCGGCAGCGCAAGCGCAACGCCGATCACCAGCACGTTGAGCAGGCTGGTGAATGGCGTGCGTGCGAGCTTGGCCAGCGTCGCCGCGAAGGCCATGCCGTGCAGGCGCAGCCAGGCCATCATGATGGCCTGGCGCCGGCGGCGCGTAGAGGCGTGGTCGGAAGCGCAGACGCTGCCCCAATCGGGGCGCACGGTGGGGCGTCAGATGGGCCGCCCCCAGGCGACTCCCCTTCGAGCAAACCATCAACTTCGAGCAACCCATTGGCCAGACGCAAGGATCTGGTTTTGGCTTTTGCAGCAGCACGCCAGATTACCCGTTCATCGTGCGTCGCGATCATTACGGTGACCCCAACGCGGTTGAAATCGACAAACAGATCAACGATCTCGCCTGCGTACTGCGCATCGAGATTGGCAGTCGGCTCGTCTGCAATCAGGATCGATGGGCGGTTCACAATGGCGCGTGCGATCGCGAGGCGCTGCTGTTCGCCCCCGGAGAGTGAGACCGGGTTCGACTTCTCTCGCGCGAGCAGCCCGACCTTGTCGAGCGCGGCGCGCGCGCGTTTGGCTCCTTCTTTCGGATGCACGCCGGTCACGTTGAGCGGCAACATGACGTTGTCAAACACGCTGCGGTCATAGAGCAGCTTTTGATCCTGAAAAATCTGGCCGATGTTGCGGCGAAGGAAGGGGATGGCGCGCGCAGACATTACCGAGACGTTCTGGCCGTTGACCATGACGCTGCCCGAATTGACGCGCTCGATCACCGGGATCAATTTGAGCAGGGTGCTCTTGCCCGCGCCGGAGTGCCCGGTGATGAACAGCAACTCCGCATCCGCGACCGTGAACGACACGCCCTTGAGCGCGGCATACCCGCCGGGGTAGCGCTTGTGAACGGCGGAGAATTCGATCATGCGTTCACTGGCTCGCTGACACCGCAACTCCATCGAGGCCGAGCATGGCGTTGGCGTACTCGCGCGCGTCGAACGGGCGCAAGTCATCAATCGCCTCACCCACACCGATGAAGTAGACCGGCTTGGGCCGTGCCCGCGCAATCGCGCACACTACGCCGCCCTTGGCGGTGCCGTCGAGCTTGGTGACGATGAGGCCGGTGAGGCCGAGCGCGTCGTCGAACGCTTTGACCTGCGCGACGGCGTTTTGCCCGGTGTTGGCATCGAGCACCAGCAACACTTCGTGCGGCGCGGTCGAGTCGGCCTTGGCGATGACGCGCTTGACCTTCTTGATCTCGTCCATCAAATTGAGTTGCGTCGGCAGGCGGCCGGCGGTGTCGGCGATGATGATGTCGATACCGCGCGCCTTGGCGGCCTGCACCGCGTCGAAGATCACGGCGGCCGCGTCGCCACTTTCTTGCGCGATGACCGCCACGTTATTGCGCTCGCCCCAGGTCATCAATTGCTCGCGCGCGGCGGCGCGAAAAGTGTCGCCCGCAGCGAGCAGCACGCTTTTGCCTTGCGACTGGAAATACTTGGCGAGCTTGCCGATGGACGTGGTCTTGCCGGCGCCGTTGACGCCGCTGATCATCACCACCAAAGGCTTGGCGCGACTGAGGTCTAGCGGTTTTTCCAGTGGCCGCAGCAGATCAGCCACCACTTCGGCGAGCGCGCGTTTGAGCACATCGCCGTCGGTGATTTTCTCAACGCGTGCGCGCTCCCATAAACGCTCGATCAGCAGTTGCGCCGCATCGATACCGCAGTCGGCGGCAATGAGCGCCATCTCCAGATCACCGAACAGCGCATCGTCCACCTTGACGCCGGTGAACAGACTGTTGAGGCCAGCGCGCGTCTTCGCGAGACCAGCCTTGAGGCGCGCGGCCCATGAGGTTGCCGCAGGTGGATCTGCTGGCAGAACAGCGGGCGGCATCGCCGAAACCGTTGGTGCGGGCGGCTCTTTGGCGGGTTTCGATTTAAAAAGAGAAAGCATGGAACTTGCTGGCACATCCGCTTACTAAGCCGCATTCAAAGTGAACGCGTAGAATCTGCGCATTCTAACAAGAGCACTCTCATGAAACTGTTTTCTCTGCTTGCCACGCTGGCAGGCGTTATTGCTGGTTTGCCCGCCGCGCCTGTGGCATCGGCACAGCCGGTTGCGAGCCAGTCGTCTACCGCACGCGAAACCACACTGCCCAATGGCCTCAAGGTCATTGTCAAGGAAGACCGGCGTGCACCGACGATTGCCCACATGGTCTGGTACCGCGCCGGGAGCATGGACGAATTCAACGGCACCACCGGTGTCGCGCACGTGCTCGAACACATGATGTTCAAGGGTACAAAGACCTTGAAGGTGGGTGAGTTTTCCAAACGCGTTGCCGCCGCGGGAGGCCGCGAAAACGCGTTTACGGCCAAGGACTACACCGCCTATTTTCAGCAGGTTCACAAGTCCAAACTCGAACTGGTGATGAAGCTCGAAGCCGACCGCATGGCCAATTTGCGCCTGACCGATGCCGAGTTTGCCAAGGAGATCAAGGTCATCATGGAAGAGCGGCGCTGGCGCACCGACGACCAGCCGCGCGCACTGGTGTACGAAAACCTGCTCGCCACTGCGTTCAAGGCGCATCCGTATCACATCCCCACCATCGGCTGGATGCGTGATCTCGAAACCATGAAAGGCCAGGACGCGCGCGACTGGTACACGCGCTGGTACGCGCCCAACAATGCCACGCTGATCGTCACCGGCGATGTGAGGTTTGATGAGGTGGTCAAGCTCGCGCAGAAATACTATGGCCCGCACAAGGCGAAGAAATTGCCTGAGCGCAAGGCACAGGACGAGCCTGAGCAGTTGGGCATGCGCCGCCTGATTGTCAAGGCACCTGCCGAACTGCCCTACGTGTTGCTGGCATTTCGCACGCCGCGCGTGATGGATGTGGACAAGGATGTCGAACCTTTTGCGCTCGAAGTGCTGGCCGGTGTGCTCGATGGCCACGACGGCGCACGCCTGACCACCAACTTGATCCGCGGCACGCGCATCGCTGTCGAGACCGGTGCCGGCTACGAGTCGACCCAGCGCGGCCCGGCCTTGTTCACGCTCGAGGGCACGCCAGCCGAAGGCAAGAGTGCCGCCGATGTTGAGGCGGCATTGCGTGCCGAGGTGAAGAAAATCGCTGATGACGGCATCAGCGAGGCTGAGCTCAAGCGCGTCAAGGCACAGGTTGTGGCGCAGCAGGTCTACAAGCGCGATTCGATTTTTGGCCAGGCGATGGAGATCGCCACGGTGGAGATGTCGGGTTTTTCGCACAAGCAGATCGATCGCATGCTCGACAAGGTGCGTGCGGTCACGGCGGCCGATGTGCAGGCGGTGGCAAAAAAATATTTCGGCGACGATCAGTTGACGGTGGCAACACTCGCGCCCTTGCCTTTGAGTGACAAGAAGCCGGCCGTTGCACCGGCCGGGGCGAGGCATTGATGATGGAAAACTTATTGACGGCTGGCGCGCGCATGCGTGCGGTGTCGAGACTGCTCTGTGCCCTCATTGGCGTGATCGCGTTTAGCGCCGTGCAGGCTGCGCTGCCGGTGCACTCGTGGACTGCAAAGACCGGCACCAAAGTGCTGTTCGTCGAGGCGCGCAGCATTCCGATGATCGACCTGCGCGTGGATTTTGATGCGGGCTCACGTTACGACCCGCCTGCGAAGGCCGGGCTGGCCGCGATGACGCAGGGCTTGCTCGCCCTCGGCGCGACCGTGCAAAACGAGGTGCTCAGCGAGCAGCAAATCGCCGATCGCTTCGCCGATGCCGGCGCACAACGCAGCAGCAGTGCGGATGTTGACCGTGCCGGCGTATCACTGCGTACCCTGTCCTCGCGCACCGAGCGTGAGGCGGCATTGACCACATTTGCCGGCATGCTCGCAGCGCCTGCTCTGGCCGAGGAGGTGTTGGCGCGTGAAAAGGCGCGGCGCATCGCGGCGATCAAGGAAGAAGACACCAAACCCGATGTCATCGCCGACCGCGCCTTTGACCGCGCGCTGTATTTGTCCGACGGTGCCGAGCATCCTTATGGCCGCAACCAGACAGCAGCGAGCATCGACGCCATCACGCGCGCCGACGTGCAGGCGTTTTACGCAGCCAACTACGGCGCGCGGCGCGCGGTGATGGCGATCATCGGTGACCTGTCGCGTGCCGAAGCCGAAGAGATTGCAGAGCGCCTCACGGCCAATCTGCCCGCTGGCAGTGCCGCGCCGTCTGTGCCGCCGGTGCCACCGCAAAAGGCGAACGAGTTGCGCATCCCGCATCCGGCGACACAGAGCCACATCCTGATCGGCAGCGCGGTGATGAAGCGTGGCGACCCGGACTACTTCGCGCTTACCGTGGGCAACTACATTCTCGGCGGCGGTGGCTTTGTTTCGCGCCTGATGGAGCAGGTGCGTGAGAAGCGCGGGCTCGCCTATAGCGTGTATAGCTACTTCACGCCGCTGATGCAGGAAGGGCCGTATCAGGCCGGCTTGCAGACCAAGAAAGAGCAGGCCAATGAAGCGCTGGCACTGGTGCGCAAGATCATTGCCGATTATGTTGCGACTGGCCCCACTGCCAAGGAATTGCGCGCCGCCAAAGACAATCTGGCGGGTGGCTTCGCGCTGCGCATCGCCAGCAACCGCAAGATTCTCGACAACCTGTCGGCCATCGGTTTCTACAACCTGCCGCTTGATTATCTTGATACCTGGAGCGCCAAGGTTGAGAAGGTGAGCGTTGAGGACATTCGCCGTGCGCTGAAAAAGCATCTCAAGCCGGAGCAGTTCTCTACCGTGATTGTGGGCGCGCCGGACCGGTGACGCACAAGCTGACGCGCTCCACGCAAGGGCAGGTACGCATCACCGGTGGTGCGTGGCGCAGCCGTATGCTGCGCTTTCCCGCCGTGCAAGATTTGCGGCCCACCGCAGACCGCGTGCGCGAAACGCTGTTCAACTGGCTCGGGCAAGACCTTACCGGCAAGACCTGTCTTGATCTGTTTGCGGGTTCCGGCGCATTGGGTTTTGAGGCGCTTTCGCGCAATGCCCGCGCGGTGGTGATGGTCGAGCGCGATGCCAAGGTGCGTGCCGCGCTATCAAGCAATGCGAAACTGTTGCAAGCCGGACCACGGCTCACGATTGACGGAGGCGATGCGCTACAATTTTTGCGGACTGTCACCAAGCAGCCGGCCACGCAGGTTGATACGCAGTCGGTCACTCAGCTGGTCACTCAAACTATGCTGCGTTTCGATCTGATTTTTTGTGACCCTCCATTTCGGGAAGCGTGGTTCGACAGGGAGTGGCCGGTGTTCGCAGAAGCACTGGCGGGCGCGCTGGCGCAGGGCGGGATGGTGTATGCCGAGAGCGGCGCGCCGTTGCAAGTCCCGCCAGGGTGGGATGTGGTCAAGTCCGGCAAGGCCGGTCAGGTGTTTTATCAATTGCTGGCGCGCGCACCTGCCGAAACGGTGACGGCACCGGCACAATGAAAGCAGGCAATCATGGTCAGAGCGGTATACCCCGGCACGTTTGATCCTCTCACGCTGGGCCACGAGGATTTGTTCCGCCGCGCCTCGGGCCTGTATGAGGAAGTGGTGATCGCGATTGCCGACAGCCGCGCCAAGCGCCCGCTGTTTACGCTCGACGAGCGCCTCGCGATTGCGCGTGAAGCGCTCGCGCCCTACACCAACGTGAGAGTCGAGGCATTTCGCGGCCTGTTAATCGACTTCGTGCGCAACCATAACGCGCAGGTGATTTTGCGCGGCCTGCGCACCGTGTCTGATTTTGAATATGAGTTTCAACTGGCCGGCATGAACCGCAAGATGCTGCCCGATGTCGAGACAGTGTTCATGACGCCGTCAGAAAATTACCAATTCGTGTCGGCCACCCTGGTGCGCGAGATTGCATCGCTTGGCGGCAACGTCTCCGAGTTCGTGTCGCCTTCGGTCAAGCGTTGGCTCGATCAAAAGCTGGCGACGATGCCGGCCCCGGCTCAATAGACCTGATGCCGCGCACGCGAGGAGTGCCGTATGGCGCTAATGATTACCGACCGCTGCATCAACTGCGATGTGTGCGAGCCAGAATGCCCAAATGACGCGATTTCACTCGGCATTGAAATCTACGAAATCGACCCGGCCAAATGCACCGAGTGCGTCGGCCACTACGCCACGCCGCAATGCGTGCAGGTGTGTCCGATCGATTGCATTCCGCTCAATCCGGATGTGACCGAGACGCGCGAACAACTACTGCAAAAATATCAGCGGCTGACCGGATTGTCCGCCTGACGCGATCGAGGCCTAGAGTGACACATCAAAGCCCGCACCGGGCCCCCCCAGATCCTGCGTCATGTCTTGCGCGAGCATGACTTCGAGTTCCTGGCGCAGGCTGTCGAGGTAGAGCACCTGGCGCATCATCGCGCGCTCGGCTTCGCGCAATTCCGACACGCGGGACTCGAGCGTGTCGGTGGCAAGGTGAATGCGCTTGACCGAATCTAGACGCCGCCGCAACTGCTGCTGGCGCTCCTTGACCTGCCCTTCGAGCGGGCTCAGCACAGCCTTGATCCAGCCTTCGGCATCACGGTTGGCAATCTCGAACGCAGCCTGGATGCGTGCGGCAATCACCGAAAAAAATTGGCGCGTCAGCGTCTTCTCGTAACTGGTGATCAGCGACAGCGCGCCGAAACGTTTTTTGAAACTCGCTTCAACGCGGTCCAGTTCCTTGAGGTAACGGAGCATCGAGTAGGGTGGAGGCGCGGCCATGCGCAAACCAAAATCGGTAGAAAATTTTTTGTACATCGCCGCCATCATGGTGGCAATGTCGGCCACCACGGCGTCGGCGTTGTTGAGCAAGGTGCGGTTGTGCCCAAAGAAGTCACGCATCGCGTCAAGCACGCCAGTGGAAAATTTGGCGTTCTGCATCGCTTCGTGGGTCTTTTTCACTTGGTCGCGGTAGGCATCCATGCCCAGATGCTTGAACAGGGCATTGGTCTGATCTGCCATCACATTGCGTGTGGCAGAGAATTGCAACAAGCTCTTGTCGAACACCTGCTTCTCGGCCGACACGCGCGCCAGCATCTGCTGCATCACGGCTTCATTCTTGCCCGACAAACCCTCGAGTTCGGCGAGTTGCTCCTTGACGCTGTTGGCGCGCGCACCGCATAGCGCCTGTGCCGAACGGATCACTTCGGTCATCTCGCCCGAGACAAACTCGCGCACGATGTCCTGCTTCGCCGGGATCAGATCGAGCGACAGCGCTTCTTCGAGCTGCAACAAGCGGCTGCGCGCCAAGAGTTTGGCATCGCCGTGCACCTTGGCGACCAGGCCTTTTTGCGCCGAGATCGGAAATACCTGGGTCGACGGCAGTCCGAGTGAGCGCGCCACGCCAGCCACCTGGCGCGCGATTTCACTGTCGATCTCCTTCTCGGTCTTGAGATCGTCCCACTGGCTGTCAATCTTGTTGAGCACCACGAGACGCGCGCGCCCGCCACCTTCGCCGACGCCGATGTGGTCACGCCAAATCTGGATATCCGATTTGGTCACGCCGGTGTCTGCTCCCAGCACAAACAGCACGGCGTGTGCGTTGGGAATCATGTTGAGCGTGAGCTCCGGCTCCGAGCCTATCGCGTTGAGACCGGGCGTGTCGAGAATCACCAGGCCCTGCGCCAGCAGCGGATGCGGAAAATTGATTACAGCGTGGCGCCACGCGGGAATTTCCACATTGCCCTGCGCGTCGATCCCGGCCTTGTGATCGGGATCGTTGGGGTCGAACAGGCCGTAGCCTTGCGCCACTGCCACCGGCACGTGTTTGACCTCACTTACATGCTTGAACGCTTCGAGCATTGCATCACCCGAGGTGGTGTCGAGCGGATGCACCGTCCATTCATCGGGGTACAGTTTGAACTCGGCGATTCCCGCTGCGCTGGCGCGCGATTCGATCGGCAACAAGCGCAGGGCGGATAATTGACTCTCGTCGTACATCAATTCGGTCGGGCACATGGTGGTGCGCCCGGCCGACGAAGGCAGGATGCGCCGGCCGTAGTCGGCAAAGAAAATCGCGTTGATGAGTTCGGATTTGCCGCGCGAAAACTCGGCGACAAATGCAATCGACAACTTGTCGTCTGTCAGGCGCTCGAGCACCCGCGACACGCGCGCTGTGCCCTGCGCGTCAGCGAGGTTATGGTCGGTGGCCCACTCGCGATAGCGCACAATGGTCTGCCCAAGCGCAAAGCGCCACGAGCTGTACAACTGGAAACGCTCGACCAGGTTAATGCCGTTCATGGGGGCTGTACGGTAAGTGTGTGCAGGGTGGCGGGCTGTGGATCAGCGCCATGACAGTGTCATTATTGCATGACCGAATTGCATGACTACGATGCGGGGCTGGCACAGCCAGGCCTGACAAGGCAGGGCTAGGGCAAGCAGGTTGCCTTCTGCGTTGCCGCATTATTTTTGGCAGCGCGCGCAATAAAACGTCGAACGTTGCGCTTGCCGCAATGCACGCACTGGTGCGGCACACACGCGGCAGGGCTCGCCTTCGCGGCCATATACAAAATACTCCAGCTGAAAATAGCCCGGCGTGCCGTCGCTGCTGAAGTCGCGCAGGGTGCTGCCGCCCTTGTTGATGGCTTCGCCCAGCACGGCGATGATTTCCTGCGCCAACTTGGCATAGCGCCGGCGGCTGATGCGTCCGGCGGCGGTAGCGGGATGAATGCGCGCGCGAAACAATGCTTCGGAAGCGTAGATGTTGCCGACCCCGACCACCACGCCGCCAGCGAGCAAAAACGGTTTCACCCCCACACTGCGCCCGCGCGAGCCTTGATACAGGGTTTCGCCATCAAACTGGCCGTCGAGCGGCTCAACCCCCAACCTGGCGAGTAGCGTATGCCCAAGCACCGGCCCGCGCGCCGCAGGATGCCACAACACCGCGCCGAAGCGGCGCGGGTCATGCAGGCGCAAGATGGTTTCCGCTGTGACGAGATCGACGTGTTCATGCTTGCGCGGAGCCGTGCCTGGGGCAACAAAGCGCAGGCTGCCCGACATGCCCAAATGCACGATGAGCCAGCCTGCGGTTACTGGCGCAGAGGTGGCCGGTGCAGAGGTGACCGGTACAGAGGTGACTGGCGTAGCGCTGGCTGACGTTGCGGTGGCCGGTGCAGTTTGGGCTGCCTGCGCGCATTCGATCAACAAATACTTGCCGCGCCGCGCGACGCGCACGACGATAAAGCCTTTGAGCGTGCGCTCCAGTCCCGCCGGCACCGGCCAGCGCAGGCTGCGGTTGCGCACCACTGCAGCGGTCAGGGCGTGGCCTTCGAGTCGTGGCGCGATGCTGCGCCGGGTGACTTCTACTTCTGGCAGTTCGGGCATAGTAGTATTGTGCTGGTGGAAGGCTGTTGCACTGTGGGCGCGTGACTATACAGCGCGAGGCAGCACGCAAGCGGCCGTCCAGCGCCCACGCAAGCTATTCTGTGCTGAACGTTTCAGTGATGCTCGTCCTGGCCGCTGCTTCCGTCTCGCATCCACATTCCTGCCTTTGCCGTATTCCCTGTTGACCGTCCGGACTGATCGCCATGATGCCGCACCCGCTACCCCTGATTTGCACCCTGCTATGCGCCGCGCTCCTCGGCGCATGCGCCCAGACCACGCCGCGAACCGGTGTGCCGGCGGCACCCGGCAGCAGCGTCGCAGAAGCGGACAACAACGAGGCCGCGGAAGCGCCCGAACCCCCGAGCCGGCCGCGCCGCGGCGTGTTCCGCGAAGCCGATGGCACGACCCGTCAGGCGCCGCTGCCGCAGGTCGATCTCACACCGTCGATGCTCTATGAATTGATTGCCGCCGAGATCGCCGGGCAGCGCGGCGCAGGCGCGGTGTCGCTGGCAAAATATCTTGAGTTGGCCCGTCGCACGCGCGACCCGCGCCTCGCGCAGCGTGCTGCCGAGATCGCCTTTTTCGAGCGCAACAACGCGCGCGCCCTCGAAGCGGCCGAGCTTTGGTACGAAATCGACCCGGCCAGCCTCGACGCCAGCCAAACCCTGAGCGGTTTGTTAATCAACGCGGACCGCGCCAGCGAAGCCATTCCACATCTGGAGCGCCTGCTGGGTGCAGAGTCCACCAATGTATCCGAGGGCTTTTTGCAACTCAACCGCCTGCTCGCACGCAATACTGACCGTAAAGCCACGCTTGCAATCGTGCAGCGCCTCGCGGCGAAACATCCGCAGATCGCCGAGTCACATGGCGCGGTTGCGCAGGCAGCGTCGAACGCGGGAGAAGATGAACTGGCGATCAAGTCGGCACGTGCTGCCCTGGCACTGAAGCCGAATTGGGAATTTCCCGCGCTGCTCGCAGCCCAGCATCTGGGCAAGCGCTCTGCTGCAGAGGCATCGAGTGAGTTGGCGGTGTTTGTGCAACGAAATCCCGCTGCCAGCGAAGCGCGCATTGCGCTGGCGCGCTCGCTGATTGCGGAAAAGAAATACACCGAGGCGCTGGTCGAATTCAAACGCGTCGAAGCCGCTGGGCCCAACAACCCTGACGTACTCTACGCCCTCGGTCTGCTCGCGCTCGACTCCAAGGATTACCCGGCGGCCGAAACATACCTCAAGAAGACACTCACCCTGGAACCGCGTGACCGCAATCTGGTGCTGCTCTATCTCGCGCAGGTCAGCGAAGAGCAAAAGCGCTATCCGGCAGCGCGCGAGTGGCTTGGTCAAGTCGCGCGTGGTGATCAATACTTCACCGCGCAAAGCCGTATCGCACAAGCCTTTGCGCGCGAGGGCAAGGTTGAAGAAGCGCGCACCTATTTGCAGGCAGTGGTCACGGTCAACAATCAGCAGCGTGTGCAAATGGTGCTGGCTGAAGCGCAATTGCTGCGTGACGCCAACCGCCACAAGGATGCGTTTGACGTGCTCGAAACATCGCTCGAAAAGCTGCCCAATCATCCTGACCTGCTCTATGAGTCGGCGATGACGGCGGAAAAACTCGAGCGCAATGATCTGCTCGAATCCAAGCTCAAGAAAGTGATTCAGATCAAACCTGACTATGCGCATGCCTACAACGCGCTCGGCTATTCGCTGGCAGACCGCAACGAGCGTCTGATCGAGGCGCGTGATTTGATCGAGAAAGCGCTCAAGATTGCGCCCGACGACGCCTTCATCATCGACAGCATGGGTTGGGTGATGTACCGGCTGGGAGATCTGGCACGCGCCCACGAGTTGCTCAAAAAGGCGCACGACGCGCGGCCCGATGCCGAGATCGCCGCCCACCTCGGTGAAGTATTGTGGGCGATGAACCGGCGCGCCGAGGCCGAGCGCGTCTGGCGCGAAGCCACCGCACGCGCACCCGACAACGAGACCCTCAAGTCGACGATCAAGCGCTTCAAGCCTTGACGCAGCGGGTGATGCACGCACGGCGCTGCGCGCGCGCACTGCGGCGCTGGGCGCTGGCGTGCGGCAGCGTGCTGCTGATTGCGGGCTGCGCAATCGCCCCGCTCAGTACGCGGTCAGCTGCGCCATCCGGGACGGCGGGCGCTGCCGGTGTGGCGGGCGCAGCGAGTTCGCTCACCGGCGGTTTCACCCTCGAAGGGCGCATCTCGGTCAACTACGGCACGCAAAATGTGTCAGGCAAGGTGCAGTGGACCCACGAGGCAGCGAGCGACGACATTGCACTTGCTTCGCCGCTCGGTACTCAAGTCGCGCGCTTGGTGCGCGATGCCACCGGCGTTGCGCTGACTGACAGCGAGCAGGCCACGCATCGCGCGCGCGACGCCGAAACGCTGACGCAACAACGTCTCGGCTGGCGCTTGCCGCTGACCGGTCTTGCCGACTGGGTACGCGGGCGGCCGCATGGCAGCGTGCCTGATGAATTGCGCCGCGACGAGCGTGGACGCATCACCTTTCTCGCCGAAGAGGGCTGGGGTATTGACTATGCGTATCCAGACGATTCCAGCGGGAACGGCAGCGACGCGGCCGCGGCCTTGCCGCGCCGCCTGTTCCTGCGCTATGTGCGTGCCGCCGAGCCGCTCGAGATACGCTTAGTGATCGATCAATGGGGAATGCCGTGACGGGTCGTGCCGTGAGCCGGCTTGCAGCATGACGTCCGCACGCACGAACGTGTTCTGGCTGCTGCTGCCGTTTGCCATCGGCTACGGCGTTTCGTACTTTTTTCGCAACGTCAACGCGGTGGCCGGCCCAGTGCTGGCCGCCGAATTTGCGCTCGGCCCCGGCGGCCTGGGTTTCCTTACCAGCGCCTACTTTCTGGCGTTTTCTGCCGCGCAGATTCCGCTCGGTGTGGTGCTGGATCGTTTCGGCCCGGCCCGCGTCAACACCTTCATGCTGCTCACCTCTGCCAGCGGTGCGGTGGTGTTTGGCCTGGCGCAAAACGCCACCATGCTTGGTGTGGGCCGCGCCCTGATCGGCCTCGGTGCCGGGGCTGCGCTGATGTCCACCATGTCTGCCGTGCATCTGTGGGTGGCCCCGCAGCGGCGCGCCACCACGATTGGCCTGGTGATGGTGATTGGCGGTGTCGGCGCGCTGGTGGCGAGCACGCCGGCGCAACTCTTGATCGATGGTTTCGGCTGGCGCAACGTGTTCTTCGTGCTGGCTACGCTCTCTGCTTGCGCGGCGCTGGCGGTCTGGGCGACGCGCCGCGCGGTGCAGCCCGCTGCGCAAGGTCAGTCGATGGCGCAGCTTTGGAGCGGGGTCGCGACAATTTTTCGCACCCGCTATTTCTGGAGCGTGGGTCTCGCCTGCATGCTCATCCTTGGCACCATGCTCGCGTTTCAGAGCCTGTGGGCGGCGACCTGGATGCGTGACGTGGCGGGCATGCGCGACCGCATCGCCATCGGCAATGTGCTGGTCGCTTTCAATATCGGCATGACGATGGGTTTTCTGCTCGGGGGCGTGCTGGGCGACTGGCTGGAGCGGCGCGGCATCGCGCCCGAACACACGCTCGCGGCCTATTGCGGGATTGCGCTGCTCGCGCAAAGCTGGCTGATGCTGGCCCCCACCACACTGCCGCATCTGGCCTGGGGCCTGTATTCCTTCGGCGCCAACTCACTGGTGCTGACCTTCAGCACCATGGCGCGCCAGTTCGCACCGGCGCTCACAGGGCGCGTCAACACCAGCCTCAACCTGCTCGGTTTCGGCAGTGCCTTCGTGCTGCAATGGGGCATCGGCGCAGTGCTCAACCAGTGGCCGATTGACGAGGGCCGTTATGCCGCATCCGGTTATTACGCTGCGTGGGTGACCCTGTTGGCTGCTCAAGGTATTGCGGTGGCGTGGATGCTGGTGCAAATGCGCGGCGCGACAGCGCGGGTGCCGGAGGCGGCATGAGTGAAGCGGCGGGCAGCAGCGCGAAGGCCGCGAGCCGTCGTGATCGTGCGCAGCGCGAGGGCCTTGAGGAGCCGCGAGACCAGCCGGGCGCTCCGCAGACTTTTTTTGCGCCCGCCAAGCTCAACCTTTTTTTGCATGTCACCGGGCGACGGGCCGATGGCTATCACACGCTCGAAAGCGCGTTTCAGTTGATTGATTTTGGCGACACGCTGACGATCAGCGTGCGCGATGATGGGGTGATTCGCCGCACGACCTCGCTCGCCGGGGTGCCCGAAGAGAGCGACCTCGTCATTCGCGCCGCACGCCTGTTGCAACGGGCGGCGCGAGAGCCGGGCGCTGGCGCACAAGCCGCCAAGTGGGGCGCAGACATTGGCGTCACCAAACGCATCCCAATTGGCGGCGGCATGGGCGGCGGCAGTTCGGACGCAGCCACCGTGCTGCTGGCGCTCAACCGTCTCTGGAGGCTGGATTTTCCGCGTGAGCGATTGATGGCGCTGGGATTGGCTCTGGGGGCGGATGTGCCGTTTTTCGTATTCGGCCAAAATGCGTTTGCACGCGGGGTGGGCGAACAACTCGACGCCCTCGATCTGCCGCCGGACGCGCCACCGCTCTGGTTTGTGGTGCTGACACCACAGGTGGAAGTGCCGACCGCCGCCATATTTAGCGCGCCGGAATTGACCAGAAATGCCAAATCTGTCAAAATGGCGGACTTTGTTGCTGGCGGACAATTTTCGGTTCCGGAACCCCGGTTTCGCAACGATTTGCAGCCGGTGGCAGAAGCCAAGTTTTGGCAGATTGGGCAGGCATTGCAAGCCTTGCGCGCGGCCTGTGAGCGAGCTGCCGCAGCACCGGCAATCAGTACGCGCATGACGGGTTCGGGTGCTTGCGTGTTTGCCGGGTTCTGGCGGGAGTTGGATGCGCAGGCGGTATTGGCGCATTGTCCGGCGGAGCTGAACGGGCGCGCGGTGTGCGCTCTGGCTGCGCACCCGTTGCGTGGATGGGCGGGCAGCGCGCTGTTGTAAGTTGGGCGCAGGATGTGCGGTTTGTGCGCGCCGTTCGCGCCGTACCGGCAAGAAGATTTTGCAGTACCGGATGGGGAGTCGCCAAGCTGGTTAAGGCACCGGATTTTGATTCCGGCATGCGAAGGTTCGAATCCTTCCTCCCCAGCCATCCGTTGTAGTGGATTTCCCCCTTCCCTTTTTCGAGCGGGTTTGCCGTGGCCAACGCGAACTTGATGGTGTTTACCGGTAATGCCAACCCGCTGCTCGGCAAGGAAGTCGCGCGCCGTTTGAGCATTCCGGTCGGGCGCGCCGTGGTGGGAAAGTTTTCCGACGGTGAAGTCAACATCGAGTTGCTTGAGAATGTGCGCGGCAAGGATGTGTTCATCCTGCAGTCCACCTCGATGCCGACCAATGACAACCTGATGGAAATTCTGGTCATGACGGATGCTCTTAAGCGTTCCTCGGCCGCACGCATCACTGCAGCAATTCCGTATTTCGGCTATGCCCGGCAAGACCGCCGCCCGCGCTCGGCGCGCGTGGCGATCTCGGCCAAGGTAGTGGCCAACATGCTCGAAGCGGCCGGCGTGGACCGCGTGTTGACGATGGACCTGCACGCCGACCAGATTCAGGGTTTTTTCGACGTGCCGGTCGACAACATTTATGCCGCGCCGATTTTGCTCTCGGACGTGTGGAAGCACAATTACGAAAATCTGGTGGTGGTGTCGCCCGACGTCGGCGGTGTGGTGCGCGCGCGCGCGCTGGCCAAGCGCCTCGAGAGCGACCTCGCCATCATCGACAAGCGCCGCCCTAAAGCGAACGTGTCCGAAGTAATGCACGTGATCGGCGAGATCGAGGGCCGTACCTGCGTCATCATGGACGACATGGTCGATACTGCCGGCACCCTGTGCAAGGCGGCCGAAGTGCTCAAGGAGCGCGGCGCCATCAAGGTGATGGCGTATTGCACGCACGCGGTGCTGTCGGGCAATGCGGTGCAAAAAATCAATGCCTCGGTGATTGACGAGTTGGTCGTCACCGACACAATTGCGCTGCGCGATGACGCGCGCGCCTGTACCAAAATTCGGCAGCTCTCGGTCGCCGAACTGCTGGCGGAAACCATCCGCCGCATCAATTCCGAGGATTCGGTAAGCAGCCTGTTTATCGAATAATTTGTTCAACGCCCCGGAAGGGGCAATCCCAAAGGCATCTGGTCGCGGATGCCTTGAACGCAGAAGCGCCGGCAATCACGCCGGCAGGGAAGCGCGGGAATTACCGGAGATTCACATGAAAATCGAAGTCGTAGCAAGTTCACGCAAAGCGCAAGGTACGGGTGCGAGCCGCCGTCTGCGCAACACCGGATTCGTCCCCGGCATCGTTTATGGCGGCGACAAGCCTGCCTCGCAAATCGAGATCGAACACAATCCGCTGTTCCACGCGATGCGCAAGGAAGCGTTTCACGCGTCGATCCTCGACCTCAAACTCGACGGCGCATTGCAGCCGGTGCTGCTGCGTGACTACCAGATGCACGCGTTCAAACAGCAGATCCAACACATCGACTTTCAGCGGGTTGATGCCAACAAGCCGATCCACATGAAGGTGCCGCTGCACTTTGTCAATGCCGAGATTTCGCCCGCCTTCAAGCTCTCTGGCGCACTGATTTCGCACGTGATGAACGATGTGCAGATCGCCTGTCTGCCCAAAGACCTGCCCGAGTTCATCCTGGTGGATCTCAAAGACCTCTCCACCGGCCATTCGATCCACCTCAAGGATGTGACCCTGCCGGCCGGCGTGCGCGTGATCGTGCACGGCAACGATAATCCGGTGGTGGCCAACGCCGTCGTGCGCGGTGCCGAAGAAGAAGTGGTGGCCGACAATGCCCAGGTTGCCGCGGATGTGCCGGCCACGGCACAGAAGGCCCCTGACGCGGCTGCGGCCGGTAAGGATGGCAAGCCTGCAGCAGGCGGTAAGGATGGCAAGCCGGCAGCAGGCGGCAAGGACGCGAAGGCACCTGCGAAAGCGGCTGCTCCTGCGAAGAAAAAATAGTCCTGGCACGTTGTGCCGGACTATTTCGCCTCATTCATGCGAACGCTGCGCGTCGCATAATTCGGCGGGGCCCCAGCGAGAGTTGGGGCCTTTTTCATTTTTAGTTTCCATTTTTGGTTTTCATCAGATCGGTTTTTGATACGTTTCGGAGATCATGGCGATCAAACTCATTGTGGGGCTGGGCAACATCGGCGCCGAGCACGAAGCCGACCGGCACAACGCCGGCTTCTGGTTTGCCGACGCACTGGCACGCGAAGCGGGCGCGGCGTTCAAGAATGAGCGTGGCTTTCATGGCGCAGTCGCGCGTTTGTCCCATGCGGCGGGCGGCGGGTATTTGCTCAAGCCATCAACCTACATGAACCGCTCGGGCCAGGCAGTGCTGGCGCTCGCCAACTTCTACAAAATACTGCCCGATGAAATCCTCGTCGCGCACGACGAAATGGATTTGCCGCCCGGCGGCATCAAGATGAAAAAAGGCGGCGGCCACGCCGGCCACAACGGCTTGAAAGACATTGGCGCACGCCTCTCCACCAATGATTTCTGGCGCTTGCGTATCGGCGTCGGCCACCCGCGTGAGTTGCAACTGGAGCAAGAGGTGATCGACTTCGTGCTGCACCGCCCGAGCCGCGAACATCAGGCGCTGATTGACGAAGCGATGGCCAAGGCCGTGCCGCTGATGCCGCACGTCGTCGCGGGCGACATGGAAGTGGCGATGATGAAGCTGCATTCCAAGCCGCGCACTGAGTCGAAGCAGCGGCCCGGCGCCGCGCCAGACCCGTCGAAACCTGCCTGACCGCATGGTGAAGACCCTGCTGCGCGCCGGGGTGCGCCACGGCGCACCGATCAGCGGTGGCGCGCGCCAAAACGCCATGTGCATCGCACCGTGACCAACACCGCCTTCACCAAAGCCGGTGGCACCAGCGCGATTTCGGTCAAGCTCGGTGGACGCGCACGCGCGCAGATCGAGCACGGCGGCTTGCGGCCAGCTGACATTACCTGTATTCCCGCAGCGGCTGGTGGCCCCAAAGGCCTCGCGTTGATTCCGCTCGACCGTTGGTTGTTTGGCGAATGGTTTGCCCAGGCGCGGCACGCCCCCACGCTGATCGGCGCCTCCATCGGCGCTTGGCGCATGGCGGCAGCAGCGCAGAGCAATCCGGTCGCCGCGCTCGATGAGTTGACGCGCACCTACATCGAAGATCAGATCTACATCGCGCATCCTTCGCCGCCGGAAGTGGTCAAGCTGATTCGCCTGCTGGCCCGCAGTCCCTTTGCCGGCGGTCCCTGGTCACCGCGTGCCGAGGTGCCACTGCGCGTCGTCACCGCACGTGCGGCGGGCGCGCTGCATCACAACGCCTCACGCCTTGCATTTGCCAAAACATCGATTGCCAATTTCGCCGCCCGCCCGCGCTTGGCCAAGCATTTGCGCAGAGTGGTGTTTGCCTCGGGGCCGGTCAGCGCGGTCGATGCCATGCTTGCTGGTGCCGGTGGGGAGGGGGGCAGCGCTGCGGGCTTTGACGCCTTCGGTGCCGAGCAGGCCGCGTTGACGGCTGCCAACGCCGAGGACGCTCTGCTGGGCTCCGGCTCGATCCCGCTGATCTGTGACCCGGTCAAGGTCGCGGACACGGCCACGCACATGCCGCCCGGCTGGTATTGGGATGGCGGCCTGATCGATTATCACCTCTACTACCCGTACCACCAGATCGATGGCCTCGTGCTGTATCCGCATTTCATCGACAGCATTGTTCCTGGTTGGCTCGACAAATTCATGCCGTGGCGCAGGCAAGGTACGGCTTTGCGTAACGGCAGCGGCAATGCGTGGCTATCGAACATGATCCTGATATCGCCCTCGCGCGAATTTTTGCGCACTCTGCCCAACGGCAAGTTGCCGGATCGCAATGATTTTTATCGTTATGGTCTCGATCACCCGCGCCGCATCACTGACTGGAAACGCGCCGTGGCCGAGTGTGGACGCTTTGCCGAGCAGGCAGCGGCGTGGTTGCAGTCCCCTGATCTATCGATAGCGCGCAACCTATAATCGGCCTGAGAGGCGCTCCCACCAAGGAATCTGGCCGATGTGCCGCAAAGAATGGCTTGTACCAACGGTTTTCACGATGCACCTAAAGAATTTTCTGCACCATCAATAAATTTGATTTCCTTCTGAAAGCATCATCATGAGTACCAAATGCGGCATCGTCGGCCTCCCCAACGTCGGCAAATCCACCCTCTTCAACGCGCTGACCAAAGCCGGTATCGCGGCCGAGAACTATCCGTTCTGCACGATTGAGCCCAACGTCGGCATCGTCGAAGTGCCCGATGCACGTCTCGCTGCACTCGCCAAAATCGTCAACCCCGAGCGCGTGCTGCCGGCCGCTGTTGAGTTTGTCGACATAGCAGGCCTCGTCGCAGGCGCTTCGAAAGGCGAGGGCCTCGGCAACCAGTTCCTCGCGACTATCCGCGAAACCGACGCCATCGCCCATGTGGTGCGCTGTTTTGAAGACGGCAACGTGGTGCACGTCAACGGCAAGGTCGATCCGATCGCCGACATCGAAACCATCAACACCGAACTCGCGCTCGCCGACCTGGCCTCAGTCGAGAAGCAATACATCCGCTATTCCAAACTGGCGCGCTCGGGCGGCGACAAGGAAGCTGCACGCATCGTCGCCGTGCTCGACAAGATTCAACCGGTGCTCAATGAAGCCAGACCCGCGCGCAGCGTGGTGCTGAGCAAGGAAGAGCAATTGGTGGTACGCCCGCTGTTCCTGCTCACCGCCAAGCCGACCATGTATGTCGCCAACGTCGCCGAGAACGGCTTCACCAACAACCCGATGCTCGACAAAGTGGCCGCACACGCCAAGGCGGAAAACGCCGTCGTGGTCGCAGTGAGTTGCGCCATCGAAGCCGAAATCTCCGCGCTCGACGATGCCGACAAACTCGACTTTCTCAAAGAGATGGGCATGACCGAAGCCGGTCTCAATCGCGTGATCCGCGCGGGTTTCTCGCTGCTCGGCCTGCACTCCTATTTCACCGCAGGCGAGAAGGAAGTGCGCGCCTGGACTGTGAAGGTCGGTGCCACCGCGCCCGAGGCAGCCGGGGCGATTCACACCGACTTTGAAAAAGGTTTCATCCGTGCCGAGGTAATCGCCTATGACGATTACATCGCTTTGAACGGCGAGCAGGGCGCGAAGGACAAGGGCAAGATGCGTCTCGAAGGCAAGGAGTACATCGTCAAGGATGGCGATGTGATGCATTTCCGCTTCAACGTCTGACCCGCGCCGGGGGAGGCACCTGCCCGGAGGTGACTCCGGCTAACATGCCGAAACGTCCGCTCGTGCAGTCGCTGCGTTGCGGTCGTCTTTTCGGGAGGGAGTCATGACCCAAACCAACACTGAAAGCCGCCGCCAATTTTTGCAGTGGCTCGCCGCCAGCCCGCTCGCGGCCTCACCCGCACTCTCCGCAATCGCTGCCGAGACGCCATCGAAGCTGCCCGACCCGATGCAGTGGGCGCCGGCCAATTTGCAGGAGTTGATCAAGACGCCGCGCGATGCGATCAATGTGTTCGACTTCGAGCCGGTGGCGCGCGTCAATGTGCCGCCCGCGCATTTCGGCTATCTGGCCTCGGGCATCGATGACGAGACCACGCTGCGCGCCAATCGCGAGGCGTTCACACGCATCAAGTTGCGCCCGCGCCGGCTCAATGATGTGAGCCGTGTGGATCCCTCGATTGAATTGCTGGGCGCGAAATGGGAGACGCCGATCATCGTTGCGCCCACCGGTGGCAACAAGGCGTTTCACGCCGACGGTGAAATCGCCGTCGCCAAAGCCTGCAAGGCGAAGAGCCATCTCAATGTGCTCTCGACCTCAGGCACGACCTCGATTGAAGACATGATCGCCGCCAAGGGCGGGCCGGTGTGGTATCAGCTCTATGCCTCACCGGTGTGGCGCGTAGCCGAGGCGATCATCAAGCGCGTCGAAGCCGCCGGTTGCCCGGTGCTCATGATTACGGTGGATCGTCTCGGTGGACGCAACCAGGAAACCTTCCTGCGACTGCGCCGCACTGACCCGCGTGAATGTGCGGTGTGCCACGTGCCCGGCGTGCAAAACCAGGTGCGGCGCCGTCCCAACTATGACGGCATCGACATGGCCGGCGTGCCCAACCTGCAATCGGCCAACATGACCTGGGACTTCATCGCCAAGGTACGGCAGATCAGCAAAATGAAGATCGTGCTCAAGGGTATCCTCACGCACGAGGATGCACGCATGGCGCTGCTCAATGGCGTCGATGGCATTCTGGTATCCAACCACGGCGGGCGCAGCGAAGACAATGGCGCGGCTTCGCTCGACTCGTTGCCCGAGGTCGTCGAAGCAGTCGGCGGCAAGATGGCGATCCTGTTCGACGGCGGCATCCGGCGCGGCAGCGACATCATCAAGGCGATGGCGCTGGGCGCAAACGCGGTGTGCATCGGCCGGCCCTATCTGTGGGGCCTGGGCGCATTCGGCCAGCCCGGTGTGGAGCGCGTGCTCGACTTGCTGCGCACCGAGATGGTGGCGGGCATGCAGCAGGTGGGTGTGCGCAACTGGAAAGAGCTCACGCCGGCGTTTGTGCGCAAGGTTTGAGCGCGCCTCGCAGAGGCGCTCACAGAGCCGGTCTTGGAACATATTGCGCTGACGGCGTTGGTGGGAGCCAATGTCCATGTATCGGTACGATTGACTGGCATAACACTTGCAAGCGTCAAGCGTGTTTCCAGCGGCGAGGGTGCCCTTGCCGCCGTGCCATCCACGACCCATTCCGCTAGAATCATTTTTCCCCTTTCCAAGGAGCGCTTCATGCCACGCCTGTCTCAGCCTGCCAAGATTTCCGCGATCCTCGCCGCCGCCCTGCTTGCCGCCGGTGCCGCCCAGGCGCAGGCCCAGGAAAAATTTACCTACCTCACCAATTGGTACGCGCAGGCCGAGCATGGTGGCTACTACCAGGCGCTCGCCACCGGCCTCTACAAGAAAGAGGGTCTCGATGTCACCATCAAGATGGGCGGCCCGCAGGTGAACGGCATGCAGTTGCTCGCTGCCGGGCAGACCGATTGCTTCATGGGCTATGACGTGCAGACCATGAAATCGTGGGAGCAGGGCATCAGCGCGGTCACCGTTGCGGCGAGTTTTCAGAAAGATGCCGCCGTGCTGATCGGCCACCCCGGCGTGGTCAACAAGCTCGAAGATTTGAAAGGCAAGACGATTCTGATTTCCTCCGCAGCCAACACCAGCTACTGGCCCTGGCTGCGCAGCACCTACGGCTTGTCGGACTCGCAGACGCGCCCCTACACCTTCAACATCCAGCCCTTCATGGCCGACAAGAATCTAGTGCAGCAGGGCTATCTGTCGAGCGAGCCGTATGCGATGGAGAAGGAAGCCAAGTACAAGCCCAATGTGTTCCTGCTCGCTGATCACGGCTGGCCGCCGTACTCCACCACCATCGTTTGCATGGAGAAGACGGTGAAGGAGCGTCCGAAGGCGGTGGCCGCCTTTGTCAAGGCGACGATGGAAGGCTGGAAGACCTATCTCAAAGGGGACGCGTCCGGTGCCAACGCGCTGATCAAAAAAGACAATCCCAACATGACCGACGACAAGATCGCCAACGGCATCAAGCTGCTCAACGAATCGGGCATGGTGTTTGGCGGTGATGCCGCCAAACTCGGCGCGGGCGTGATTACCGACGAGCGCATGAAAAAAACCTACGACATGATGGTCGCGATGAAGCTGCTTGACACCGCCAAGGTCGATTTGAAGAAGACCTACACCACGCAATTCATCAAGGATGTGAAGGTGCTGCCTTGACACTGCGTAACCTGCCTGTGCCGGCTGCTGCCGTGCGCGTTGGCGTACACAGCCAGCATCGGGTGCAAACCAGCGTGCCGAGCCGGGACGCAGCGTGGAGATGAACATCGCTGTCGGCATCACTGCGGCGGCGAAAACCTATCCGAACGGCACGCGCGCACTGGAGCCGGTCAATCTGACGGTGCGCGAGGGTGAGTTCGTCACCCTGCTGGGTCCCTCTGGCTGCGGCAAGAGCACCTTGCTCAAGATGGTGGCGGGGCTGCTGGCCCCGAGCGAGGGCGCGATTGTTCTCTGGGGCGCGCCGGTAGCGCAGGCCGAACGCAGCGGGCATCGCCTCAGTTTCGTGTTTCAAGAGGCAACCCTGATGCCGTGGGCGCGCGTGCAGGCCAACGTGCGCTTGCCGCTTGACTTGGCGGGCCTGCCGCAAACGCAGGCCGATGCGCGTGTGGCCGACGCACTCAAACTGGTTGGTCTGGAAAAATTCGCATCCAATCTGCCGCGTGAGCTTTCCGGTGGCATGCAGATGCGCGTTTCGATTGCGCGTGGCCTCGTCACCGAGCCGACATTGCTGTTGATGGACGAGCCGTTCGGCGCACTCGACGAAATCACGCGTAACCGGCTTGACAGTGATCTGCTCGAACTGTGGCAGCGCAAGAAGCTGACGGTGATTTTTGTGACCCACTCGATCTACGAAGCGGTCTACCTGTCGACCCGCGTGGTGGTGATGGCAGCGCGTCCCGGGCGTGTGGTCGATGAAGTGGCGATCGACGAGCCCTATCCGCGCGATGCCGCATTTCGCGTCTCGACGGCTTTTTCGGGTTATGCCAAGCGCCTACAGGACAGCCTGCTGCGGGCGAGTGCAGCCAATGACGAGTCGGCGCTGGCATGAGTACCCCGATCCCTTTTTTTCAGCAGCCCAAAGTGCAGCGGGTGTTCTACCCGGCGTTGGTTGCGGTAGTGTTGCTCGGGGTGTGGCAGGGTCTGGTGGTGGCGCTGGAAATTCCGGCGTTTCTGGTGCCCTCGCCGGTACGCGTGGCGCAAGTGATGGTGAGCGACGCGGGCCTCCTATTTGGCGCGCTGGTCAATACGCTCAAGATCACGCTGTTCGCTTTTTTGTGTGCGGTGGTGCTGGGGGTGTTGATCGCCTTCACGTTCGTGCAAAGCCGCCTGATCGAAACCGCGCTGTTTCCCTATGCGGTGCTGCTTCAGGTGACGCCGATCGTGGCCATCGCGCCGCTCATCATCATCTGGTTCAAGGACCCGACGCTCTCCCTGGTGATGTGCGCGACCATCGTCGCGCTGTTCCCGGTCATTGCCAACACCACGCTCGGGCTGCGCAGCGTCAACCCCGGCTTGATGAGCTATTTCCAGTTGAATCATGCGAGCCGGTGGCAGGTGTTGCTGCGTCTGCGCATTCCTTCCGCGCTCCCCTACTTTTTTGGCGGCCTGCGCATTTCCAGCGGCCTCGCGCTGATTGGCGCAGTGGTCGCCGAGTTTGTCGCCGGTACCGGCGGTACCGGCACCGGTCTGGCTTATCAGATATTGCAGGCCGGATATCAACTCAATATTCCGCGCATGTTTGCCGCGCTGGTCTTGATCACGGTGACTGGCGTATTGCTGTTCGCGGTGATGGCCGTGCTCTCGAAATGGGCGCTGGGCGGCTGGCATGAAAGCGAAGTGACGCATGACTGACGCCATACAGGACTGGACAAACACATGAGTGAACCAATGGTTGCGCCGACGACAGGACCAAGTCATGACTGACCTGCTGGTGCGCGGTGCGGCGCACGTCATGACCGGGCTGTCGGGCACCGCGATGCGCACTGCAAGCGGCAACGACATGCGCATTCGCGGCGGCGTGATTTGTGCGATTGGGCAGCTTACGCCGGCGCCCGGAGAGCGCGTGATTGATGCGACCGGTTGCGTGATCTATCCGGGTTGGGTCAACACTCACCATCACTTGTTTCAAAGCCTGCTCAAGGGCATTCCGGCAGGCATCAATCTGCCGCTGGTGCCGTGGCTGGCGGCGGTGCCGGTGCACTACCGGCGCTTTTTTGACGGCGAAGAAATGCTGCGTCTGGCCGCGCGCATCGGCATCATCGAGTTGATGCTGTCCGGCTGCACCACGATCGCCGATCATCAGTACCACTACTACCCCGGCATGCCGTTTGATGCGTCGGCGGCGATTTTTGACGAAGCGGAAAAGCTAGGCGTGCGCATGGTGCTGTGCCGCGGCGGACAGACCCAGGCGCGGGTGATGACCGATGCTGAAGCACCGCCGCAGGTGGCGCCCGAAACCATCGACGCGTTTCTCGCCGGCATCGAGCGCGACGTGCAGCGTTATCACGATGCGTCGCCGATGGCGATGCGCCGCATGGTGAGTGCGATCACCACGCCGACCTGGAGCTGCAATCCGGAGCAACTCAAGCTGATGGCACGCGAAGCACGGCGGCTCGGCATTCGCATGCATAGCCATTTGTCCGAGACCCATGACTACGTGCGCTGGGCGCGCGAGGTGCACGACTGCACGCCCCTGCAGTTCGCCGAAGCACATGAATGGGTGGGCGAAGACGTGTGGTTTGCCCACATGGTGCATTTGAGTGACGCAGAATTGAAACGCTGCGCCGAGACCGGCACCGGCATCGCCCATTGCCCGCAGAGCAATGGCCGGCTCGGCTCCGGCATCGCGCGCATACCCGAAGCTCTCGCGCTCGGCGTACCGGTTGGGTTGGCTGTCGATGGCGCAGCGTCGAACGAAGCGGCAGACATGATCTCTGAAGCGCATGCTTGCTGGTTGTTGCATCGTGCTGATCCTCGTGCGGGCATGGCCGCAAGCGGGTATGCCGGCATGCGCGGCGGCGTACACGCGGCGCAACCGGGTGGACACGCGGGTGCGATGAGTGTGGAAGATGTGGTGCGCATTGGCACGGCAGGCGGCGCGCGCGTGCTCGGCCTCGATGGCGTGGGCACGCTTGAAATAGGCAAGGCGGCTGATCTTGCCGTGTATGACCTCACCGAGCCGCGCTACTTCGGCTTGCACGATGAAGCGATTGGCCCGGTGGCGGGCGGCGGCCGGCCATCGTTGCGTGTGCTGTTGGTGCAAGGGCGTGTCGTGGTTGAGAACGACGCGATTCCTGGCGTTGATATGGCTGCGCTGCGGCGCGAGGCGCAAGCGGCGGTGCGCGGCATGCTCGCAGCGGCATAGCCCATGCTACTGCGCCATCGTCTGCTGCCGCTGCGCCATACCCGTCGTCAGGCAAAGCACCATGTTTGATCCCGCCACGTTTGACGCGGCCAGTGTCAAGGCGCGCAGTCTGGAGATTGCCGCACGGCTGCCGTCCATTGAGTGGATCACCGACAGCCGCGTTGAGCGCCTCAGCCAGGACTTCTACTGGTTCAGCCCGGTGTTGAAGCGCCAGCTTGATGGCAAGGTTGCCGATGCCGTTGCACGCCCGAAGACCGAGGAGGACATTTGCGCCGTGGTCGCAGCCTGCGCCACGACCGGCGTGCCGATCACCGTGCGCGGCAGCGGCACCGGCAATTACGGGCAGTGCACACCGCTCTACGGCGGCGTGATTCTCGATCTGTCGGCCTACAACCGTCTGCTGTGGGTCAAGCCCGGCGTGGCGCGCGCGCAGGCCGGCATACGTCTGATCGAACTAGACCGCCAGGCGCAGTCGGCGGGTTGGGAGTTGCGCTGCGTGCCGAGCACCTTTCGCAGCGCTTCACTGGGTGGTCTCTACGGCGGCGGCTTCGGCGGCATCGGCTCGATCAACTACGGGCCGCTGATGTCGACGGGCAATGTGCTCGGTATCAAGGCACTGTCGGTCGAACCCGAGCCGAAGCTGGTGGAACTGCGAGCGCCCGCTGCCTTGCTGTTGCATCACGTGTACGGCAGCAGCGGCATCGTGCTTGAAGTTGAGGCGGGGCTTGCGCCTGCGCATCCCTGGCTCGAATCGATTGTGTGTTTCGTCACCTTCGAGGCAGCGATTGAATTTGGCGATGCGCTGGCCAATGCGGCGGGCATCATCAAAAAAAGCGTGACCCTTCTCGCCGCGCCGATTCCGGACATCATCATGCGCGCATCGCCGCCGATGGCTGGCACGATGCGCACACAGTCTCACGCAGTGCTGGTGCTAGCAGCGCAGTTTGGTGAGGAGGCTTTGCTGCAATTGGCCGCGCGCTTCGGCGGCGTGGTGACCCATCGCAAAACCGCTGCCGAAGTCACCAAGAGCAAACGCACGATTGCCGAATACACCTGGAACCACACCACACTGCATGCCTTGAAGGTCGAACCCACGCTGACCTATATTCAAAGCAACTATGCGCCGGGCCGCCACGTGCAGCAGGCCAAGACCCTGCATGCACTGCTCGGCGACGAAGTGCCGGTGCATCTTGAGTTCATCCGCAACCGCGACGGCCTGATGATGTGCTCGGGTCTGCAACTGGTGCGCTATCGCGATGACGCGCGCCTGAACGAGATCATGCAGATTCACCGCGACTACGGTGTCACCATCAACAACCCGCATACCTATGTGGTTGAAGACGGCAAGCAGGGCCAGATCAATCCGGACGGTATCGCCGCCAAAGCGCGCTTTGATCCGCAGGGCCTGCTCAACCCCGGCAAGCTGCGCGGCTGGGCGCAGCGCGAGCAGATCCTCGCAGACGCGGCAGCGGGACGTATCACCCTCACGCCGCTGCCGCCGTTCTAGCATTTGTTCATCAAGCCAATCGCCCAAAAGCGTTGGCAGGAGCCACCCGCAAGCCATCGGAGTAGCGAAGAGTGGCTTCTACCAACAGTTTCCGGGGTGCCATCGCGATAGCGCAGTGCTCCACAAGGCACCTCTGCAACCCCCGGGTGCATGTCCGGCATGCCGCGCGGCCTACGTCGTTCTGTGCAGCCGCTCTTCAATGCCGGCGAGGCGTTCCAGATGCTGTTCGGCATCACCAAACAGGGTGTGCGATACCGCCAGATGCTTGACGTAGGCGCCGATCACGTATTCGTCGGTCATGCCGATGGCGCCGTGCAACTGCACCACTTCTTCCCAGGCCAGGCGCGCCGCTTGTGAGGCATATGCCTTGGCCGCGGCCACGTAGCACCCGCGTTCATCATCGTTGCCGGTGCTGACCACCACGGCGGCGGCGCGCACCAGCGCGCGCGTCTCCTCGATGGCGACGTGCAGGTCGACCAGCCGGTGTTGCAGCACCTGGTTGCTGGCCAGCACCCGGCCGAACTGCTTGCGGGTCTTCAGGTAGTCGAGTGTGATTTCGAGTGCGCGCGCCATCGCGCCGGTGGTTTCGGCGCACTGCACCAGAATGGCTTCCTCGAGTGCCATCCGAATCGCGCGCGCCGCGTCGACCGTTGGATCGAGCCGTGCCCCCCCAGGAGCCATCACGTTCTCCACGCGCACATGCGCCGCATGCCTGCCATCGACCATCGCATAGGGTTGCAGTGCGAGCCCCGGCATGCCTGCCTCGAGGAGGAACAGAGCCGGTTGCGCTGTGCCCTCGACGGAAGCACACATTGCGCAAACGATCACGGCATCGGCGCCGGGCGCGCCGAGCGCCAGTTCCTTGACACCGTTAAGCTGGTAAGCGCCATTAGCGCGCTCGGCTTGGGCAGTGACCTGCGTGGCATCGAAGCGGCTACCGGGCTCCCACGCAGCGAACGCCACGCGCTTGTCGCCCGCCGCCAGCGCCGGCAGCCACGTGGCGCGCTGCGCCGGTGTGCCGGCAGTCGCGAGCAGCGTCGCGGCCAGCACGCCCGAGGCCAACCAGGGTTCTACCACCAGGCCGCGCCCCAGTTCTTCTGCAAGCACACAGATGTCGGCGACCGAGCCGCCGAGCCCGCCGTCGGCTTCGGGGAGTGGCAGTGCCAACCAGCCCATCTCGGCAAACTCGGCCCAGCGCTCTGGCACGCAGCCATGCGGATGGGCCAGCGAGGCGGTGCGCACCGCATTGCCATAGCCGCGCTCGACATACTTGCGCGCGCTCTCGGCGAGCATCACCTGGTTTTCGCTCATTGTGAATGTGCTCATAGCCCAAGCACCTGTTTGGCCAGAATGTTGTGCTGGATCTCGGAGGAGCCCCCGGCAATCGTGTACCCGCGCGACAGAAAGCGCCGGGACGACGCCGTGGCAGCAAGCTCCGGCAATGGCAGCGTGGCGGTCGCGCCAAGCACAGCCGCCACGTCGTAGGGCAAGGCTGACGGCCCCAGGGCATCGACGGTGAGTGCCTCCCATTGCTGGATCAGTTGGCTGCCACGTAACTTGAGCATTGATACTTCCGCGCCGATCGGCAACCCCAGGGTGGCGCGCTCGAGAAAGCGCGCCGCGTTGGTTTCGAGCGCCATCAGGCGCATCTGCAACTCGGCGAAGCGCTTGCGAAACCAGGGCCGGCGCATCAAGGGCTCGCCATGTTCCATCTCACGCCAGCCGATTTCGCGCGCGCGCGCCATGCGCCGTTTGTTCTCGCCGACCCGCGCCAGCTTCAGGCGTTCGAATTCGAGCAGTGATTTGGCGATGGTCCAGCCGCGATTTTCTTCCCCCACCAGGTTGTGCAGCGGCACTGCCACATCATCGAAGAACACTTCGTTGAATACTTCCCAGCCGTGAATGCCGCGAATCGGCCGCACCGTGATGCCCGGCGTCTTCATGTCGATCAGCAAAAACGAAATACCCTCCTGCGCCTTGGCTTCGGGATCGGTGCGGGTCAGACAAAAGATCCAGTCAGAGTACTGCGCGCCCGAGGTCCAGATCTTCGAGCCATTGACAACATAGTGGTTGCCGCTGCGCACCGCGCGGGTCTTGAGTGAGGCCAGGTCCGAGCCGGCATTCGGTTCCGAATAGCCCTGGCACCAGTGCTGTGTGCCTGAGGCAATTGCGGGCAGGAACCTCGCTTTCTGCGCCGGCGTACCGAAGCGGATCAGCACCGGGCCGATCATGTCAAAGGTGATCGAACTCATTTCCGGAGAGTGGTTGGTGGCCATTTCCTCGTCGAACGCGAGGCGGCGCGCTGCGTCCCAGCCCAATCCACCTGCCTCCACCGGCCAGTGCGGCACCAGCCAGCCTTGCCGCGCCAGAATCACGTTCCAGCGCTCGGTCTGCTCGTGCGACGCCTGCTGCCCGGCGCGCACTGCCGCGCGCAGGTCATCAGGCAGCGAAGCGCGCACAAAGGCGCGCACCTCGGCCCGGAAGGCCGCTATTTCAGGGGTATCGAACATGGTGGGTCGGGCCGCAGTGGCAATAGAAAGGAGCAGAAAGGAAAGGAGCAGAAAGGAGCAGGTGAGCGTGGCGACAGGAAGGCGCAGGTCAGGCCCGCAGTTGCTTGGCAAACACGCGCTTGGCAATCGCCGAGCGATGCACTTCAGAAGCGCCGTCGTAAATCCGGAACGGCCGCAACTGGCGCAGGATCATCGACAGCGGTACATCTTCCGAAATTCCCAGCGCGCCGGTCATTTGCACCGCCGAGTCGGCCACCCGGTTTACTGCTTCGGAGACAAACACCTTGGCCATCGAACTCTCATGGCGGATCGATTCGCCGCGGTCGAGCCGCCGCGCCACATCGAGCGTCATCAGGCGCGATGCGTAGAGATCGATGTGCGCATCGGCGACCATCGCCTGGATCATCTGGTGCGCCGCCAGGCGCGCGCCGAACGACTCGCGTTTGGCCGCGTACTCCTGCGCGATCTGCATGGCGCGCGAGGCCAGGCCGATGTAGCGCATGCAGTGAAACAGGCGCGCCCCTTCCAGGCGCATCTGCGCATATTCCAGTCCCCGGCCTTCCTCGCCCACCAGGGCATCGGCGCCGACGCGGCACTCGATCAGCTCGATCTCGGCGTGGCCGCCACGCGTGAACGGCTCCATGGTGGGGATGTCGCGCACGATGCGAAAACCGGGCGCGCTGGTGTCGACCAGAAACCACGACACGCCCGCTTCGGTGCGCGCCACCACGATCGCGAATGCGGCGTCCATGGCGCCAGAGATGAACCACTTGTGCGCGTTGAGCACCCAGCCGTCACTCTTACCGTCACCCTTGCCATCGCCACTACCCTCGCGGCGCGCAGTGGCCAGCAGCATGCGCGGGTCCGAGCCCACGCCCGGCGCCGGCTCGGTCATGGCAAAGCACGAGCGCACTTCGCCACGTGCAAGGGGACCGAGGTAACGTTCGCGCTGCATCGGGTTGGCGAGGCGCTCGAGCACTGCCACATCAGGTTGCCCCGGCGGCGCGCAGTCGAGGGCGCCGGGACCGAGAAAACTGCGTCCGCCTTCCTCGAAAAATCCGCAGCACTCCTCCCACGACAGGCCGAGCCCGCCTGACGCCACCGGCAGGCGCGGCGGGCCGAAGCCGAGTGCCCGGGCACGCAAGCGCAGGCGATCAATCGCGGCCGCGTTGCCTTCCATGTCGTGCGCGGCCTTCAGGTCTTCCGCGGGAATCACCTCGTCATTGATGAACGTGCGCAGGCGCGTGCACAGTTCGGCAAATTCGCCAGCCGGGCGTGTGGTACTCATGGCTTGAACCTCATGGCCTGGTGCTCATTGCAGGATGTCCTTGATGAAGCGCATCTCGAAGATGCACTTCATTTCTTGAACGCTTTGGCAAAGCGCTGCCAGCGCTCGGTATCGCTGCGCAGGAAGCTCTCGAAATCGGTGACGCCGAGGAACGCCGCTTCGCCCCCGGCAGAGGCCAGGCGCGCCTGCACCTCGGGCTTTGCAGCTGCGACACCCACCGCCGCCGAGAGCTTCTGGATCACCTCGCGCGGTGTGCCAGCGGGCACATGAAAGCCGTACCACGACAGCACCGTGACATCCGGATAGCCAGCCTCGGCAATCGTCGGCACGTCCGGCAATAGCGGCGAGCGCTTGTCGCTGGTGTTGGCCAGTGCGCGCAGCTTGCCGGCCGTCACCTGCGGGATCGCCACGGTGGATGGAATGATCGACATGGTCAGCGCGCCGTTGATCAGGTCCGGTATCACCGGCGGTGCGCCCTTGTAGCCGATCGACTCGAAGCGGAAATCGCCCACCACGCTGAGCATTTGCGTTGCCATCGACTGGGTGCTGCCAGTGCCGCCGTCACCGATCGGCAGGCCCGGTTTGGACCGCGCCATGGCCACGTAATCCTTCACGGTGCGCGCCGGCGAATTGGGCGGCACCAGAATGAAACTGGGGGAGAGTGCGTAGCGCGTCACCGGCACAAAGTCTTTCGGCTGCCAGCGCAGGCCGGTCTCCAGCATCGGGTTGTTGATGATGTAGGGCGCCGATACCAGCAGGGTGTAGCCGTCGGCTGCGGTGTTGGCAACGAACTCGGCAGCGATGTTGGCGCCCGCGCCGGGCTTAGATTCAACCACGAAGGGCTGGCCCAGATCGGTGGCCAGGCGAATCGTGACCGCACGCGTCATCACGTCCACCACGCCCCCGGCGGGATACGGCACGATCACCCGTACCGGTCGCGTAGGCCAGCTTTGTGCCGCAACGCTCCCAGCCATGGACAGGCACAGGCACGCCGCTAGTGTTGTCATCCAGGGTTTCATCAGGGTCTCCTCGATCATGGGGGGCTGTACCAAACCATCGTTTGCCGTCCTTGTTGTTTGCGCAAGCATAGCCCAAACGCTCCACCTGCCATCACGCCTGATCTGGCATAGTGAGCTAATCGCATCATCAATACAGTCAGTACAGGAGCTCGCATGAACGCAGCCATGGCGGTGAAGCTGGAACACCACGAAGGCTGGGCCGAATTGATCCTCAACCGGCCGGAGCGCAAAAACGCCATTGAAGGCACTCTGGCCGAAGGCATGCGCGATGCACTGGCAAAAATCAACGGGGACGAGGCCATTCGCGCCGTCGTGTTGCGCGGCGCCGGCGGCGCATTTTGTTCGGGTCTTGATGTCAAGGCGTTCAATGCCGAGCCGGCACCGGCCTGGGCCGGCACCTTCAGGGCCACTTGGGACGAAGTGCATTGCCTGCTGATCGAATCACCCAAAGTGTTCGTTGGCGCGCTCGAAAAATATGCGATCAACGGCGGTGCCGCGCTTGCCATTGCCTGCGACCTGCTGGTGGCCGGGCGCAGCGCCTTTTTGCAAGTCGGTGAAATCCAGCTCGGCATGGCTGCCCCCAAGAACATTGCCTGGCTGGTGCTCAAGCATGGCGAAGCGGCGGCCGCGCGTCTTTGCTTTCTGGGTGAGCGCCTGGCCGCCGAGGCCATGCTGCGCGAGCGCATCGCCTCCGAAGTGGTCGATGACGATCAGGTGGTCGCGCAAGCGTGCGCCGTGGCGGCACGCATTGCCGCGTTTCCGGCGGCAGGGGTGCCGCGCATCAAGACCTCGATGCGCGCGGCAGCTGCCGGCATGCGCGCACGCGACTGGTTTGAATACACCGCTGCGCATGATCCGCTGGCAGGCAATGACGCGCCGCTCAAGCCGCAGGCGATGCAGCGGGCTGCGCCGTAGTTCACATCCGATGCAGTTCTCTTGAGCTGCGTAGCTGCAATCGAATGCAACGCCGGTGCAAGATGCGTGGCCAGTTTTTCCTGAATCTTCCGCGTGATGGCTTTGCCCACCGCATCTACAACGCGCGCCGGGCGCTGGTCAATCGGATTGACGCGCCTGCCTCAGCAGCATTGACAAATTGCAGCATCTCATTCGATCACCCGCTCAACCCGAATCATGTACGCCTCGCTGAACTTGAAGCCTAGTGCCGTGGCGGATTTCATATTCACGACCATCTCTAACTTGAGCGGTTGCTGGACCGCCAGGTCGCCCGGCATTGCCCCCTCGAGAATCTTGTCTACGTAAGCAACAGTCGGTGCTCTTGATACCTAGCTCGATATCCGCGGGTTGCTTCACTTCAATCTGGGTGACACGCATCCCCAAGCGCGGCGCCACCCCCTCGATTATCTTCGCTTGCGAAACGTTGCCTACACTGTCCAGTTCAAGTAGCAGAGCGACGCGCCCAGCCTTTGGAAATGCCTCTTTGAGCAGCGGCAGCCGTTTGGCCGAGAGTTCGGTCGCGAGACTCGTCAGGCCGGTCAGATTGCCGCCTCGGTTCGCAGACTGCGGGACGCTTCCAATCGAACAATCGATTGCGACTTTTGGATACGTCATGGAAGCGCAATGCAGCATGTCTTCATCGAAGCTGGTGACGGATCCGGGTTGGCGCGTTACGGGCGGATGGCCTACGCGCACTAGAATCGTCCCATGTCCATTTTCGAAGCCTATCGCCGCGCCGCCATCAGCCAGTTGCAACCGGCGATGCTGCTGCTCGCCATCGGCCCGGTGGTGGTCGCGGGCCTGTTCTGGCTCGGCGTGATGTGGTGGAAGTGGAGCAGCTTGCTCGCGGCGCTCGACACCTTGCTCAAGGCGCTGCCGCTGCTTGAATCGGTGAGCGAGCGCCTGCTGCTGTTCGGCGTCAAGATCATCCCGTTGATCGTGATGGCGTTCGCGTTCGTCGCGCTGTTTGTGCCGCTCACGATGCTCACCGCCTTAGGCTTCGTCAGCGTGGTCGGCATGCCGATCATGGCGCGTCACGTGGCGGCGCGCGACTACCCGGGCGTCGAGCGCCGCCACGGCGGCAGCTTTGCCGCCTCGCTCGGCAACTCGCTGGTGGCCTTGTGCTGGTTCCTGCTGTGGGCAGTGCCGACGTTTGTGTTGTGGTTTGTGCCCGTTGTCGGATTTTTCATTCCCCTGTTGCTGCTCGGTCGACTCAACG
>JANPAR010000154.1:0-2695 GCA_031430015.1 Burkholderiales bacterium | reverse complement strand
TTTTTGATTCACCGTTTTTGGGTACCGCAGGCGCCACGTGCTCACCTATATTCTCAAACGCATCCTGTACGTGATTCCCATCGGGCTGGCCGTCAGCCTGGTGTGTTTTTCGCTCGTGTTCCTCGCCCCCGGCGACCCGCTCTCGGCGATCCTGCCGCCGGACGCAACCACTGAACTGATTGAACGCCTCAAGGCCGACTATGGCTTTGACAAACCGCTGCCGGTGCAATTTGGCAAGTGGGTGTTGCGTGCAGCGCAAGGTGACCTCGGTACGTCGATCGCGACCGGACGCCCGGTCAACTCCGAAATTGCCAAGGCGATCTCCAATACCTTCATGCTGGCGATGTTTGCGTGCGGCATCGGGTTTTCGTTCGGGCTCGTTTTCGGCTTTGTTGCCGGCTACGTGCGCAACACCTGGCTTGACAAGCTTGTCACTGGCATCGCGGTGACGGGCGTATCGCTGCCGCACTACTGGCTCGGCATGGTGATGGTGATCATTTTTGCGGTGCTGCTCGACTGGCTGCCGGCGATGGGCGCGGGTGCCGGCGGCTCCGATGCGTGGACCTGGGATTGGGAGCACGTGCGTTTTCTGGTGCTGCCCGCCGTGACGCTCTCGTTCATTCCGATGGGCATCGTGACGCGCACCACGCGCGCCGTGGTGGCCGAGATTCTCAACCAGGAGTTCGTGCAGGCGCTGCGCGCCAAGGGCATGGATTTACTTGGCGTGTTCAAGCACGTGGTCAAGAATGCGGCGCCGACGCTGCTGGCGGTAATGGGCATCCAGTTGGGCTATTTGCTCGGCGGCTCGATCCTGGTGGAGACGGTGTTCTCCTGGCCGGGCACGGGCTTTCTGCTTAATACAGCCATCTTCCAGCGCGACTTGCCGCTGCTGCAGGGCACGATCTTGTTTCTGGCGATGTTTTTTGTGGTGCTCAATGTACTGGTGGACATCCTGCAATCGATATTTGATCCGAGGATCCGCCGATGAGCGCGGGACTCGCTTCAGACGCCGCTTCTGTCGTTACGGACACGCCGCCGGTGGTGGTCTCGCGCGGCTATTGGGCCACCGTGTTTGCGCGCGTACTGCGCGACAAGGTCACCGTGTTTTGCGCGCTGGTGCTAATTTGCATGCTGCTGATGGCAATCTTTGCGCCGTGGATTGCGCCCAAGGACCCGACCGCCACCAGCATGTTGAAGCGTCTGGCGCTGATCGGCTCGGACGGTTATCTGCTCGGCACCGATGAGTTGGGCCGCGACATGCTGTCGCGCCTGATCTACGGCGCACGCCTGTCGCTGTTCATCGGCATCGTGCCGGTAATCAACGCGTTCCTGATCGGCACCCTGCTCGGCGTACTGGCCGGCTTTCTGGGTGGGCGTGTCAACACCGTGATCATGCGCACCATCGACGTGTTTTTCGCGTTCCCGTCGGTGTTGCTGGCCATCGCTATTTCGGGTGCGCTCGGCGCCGGCATCTTCAACAGCATCGTCTCGCTCACCATCGTGTTCATCCCGCCGATCACGCGCGTGGCCGAGAGCGTCACCACGCAGGTGCGCGGCCTCGATTTCGTCGAGGCGGCGCGCGCCTCGGGCGCCAATGCGCTGACCATCATTCGCGTCCATATATTGGGCAATGTGTTGGGCCCGGTGTTCATCTACGCCACCAGCCTGATGAGCGTGTGCATGATCCTCGCCTCGGGCCTGTCGTTCCTGGGCCTGGGCACCAAGCCGCCGGCCGCCGAGTGGGGCCTGATGCTCAACACCCTGCGCACCGCGATCTACACCAACCCCTGGGTGGCGGCACTACCCGGCGTGATGATCTTCACCACCTCGATCTGTTTCAACATGATGAGCGACGGCCTGCGCCAGGCGATGGATATAAAAGAATGAGCAAGGAATGAGCGCGCCATGAGTCTTCTCCAAACGAGCCGCAGATGAGCCTGCTAGACGTCCAGGGCCTGGTCAAGCATTTCCCGATCAAGAGCGGCCTGCTCAATCGCCAGACCGCGACGGTGCGCGCGGTCGACGGCGTGTCGTTTGCCATCGCCGCCGGAGAAACGCTCGGCGTGGTCGGCGAATCGGGCTGCGGTAAATCCACTACGGCGCGCCTGATCATGCATCTGATCGATCACGACGCCGGCAACATCGCCTTCGACGGCAAGACGGTCGGCAGCCAGCACATGCAACTCAAGGAGCTGCGGCGCCAGATGCAGATGGTGTTCCAGGATTCCTACGCCTCGCTCAACCCGCGCCTGACGATTGAAGAGAGCATCGCCTTCGGCCCGCAGGTCCATGGCTTGGGCCGCACCGAGGCGCGCGCACGGGCGCGCGACCTTTTGGCGCGTGTCGGCCTGAACCCGGCGCAGTTCATCCGCCGTTATCCGCACGAGCTTTCCGGCGGGCAGCGCCAGCGCGTCAACATCGCCCGTGCATTGGCGCTCGAACCCAAGCTGGTGATTCTCGATGAATCGGTGAGCGCACTCGACAAGTCAGTGCAGGCGCAGGTGCTCAACCTGCTGGCCGACCTGAAGCAGGAATTCAAGCTCACCTACATGTTCATCTCGCACGACCTCAACGTGGTGCAGTACATCAGCGACCGCGTGATGGTGATGTACCTGGGGCGCATCGCCGAGATCGGCCCGGTTGGCGAAATCTATTCGAACCCGCGCCACCCCTACACGCGTGCGCTGCTCTCCGC
>JANPAR010000153.1:0-3076 GCA_031430015.1 Burkholderiales bacterium | reverse complement strand
CGGCGCGGTTGTCGGTGATGACGGGCTGGCCGAGGAGTTCGGAAAGCTTTTGGGCGAGCACACGGCCTACGAGGTCAGTCGCCTGGCCGGGAGGCCACGGGATCACCATGCGGATCGGGCGGTTGGGGAAGGTGCCGGTGGCTGCGGGTGCAGACGATTGTGCGTGAGCGAGGCCGGCAACGCCAGTCACATTGGCAAGAACAGCAACTGCGAGGACAAGAAATTTCACGGTGTCTCCTGATTATTTTTTGTGTCAGGAACTATACACGCGGTTGGCTGGGCGCACTACAACATCGCTACCGGAAACACGATGGCCAGCAGCAGACCGATGGTGACAATAAACAGAAATGGCGGCACAGCACGCCGCAGGGCACCTGTGCGCAGCACCAGAAACACGAATGGCGGCACCTGAATCGCCAGCACCCACGCCGCATACCAAGGCCAGCCCCAAGGCTTGGCAAACCGGCCCATCAGGCCGTACCACGCGAACGAACTCGCGATTGCAATGAGGAGAGCGGTGGCGATCAGGGATGCCGCGTTAGGTGCTGGCGGCGGCGCATCGAGCATGGCCGTCGCCTGCGGTGCCGTCGCAGGCTCGACTGCCACCTTCACTTGCCGCGAAGGGCCGCTCTCCGGCGCGCCCATGATCAAAACTACTTCGAGCGGATCAGGGTGCCAACCCCCTGATCGGTGAGGATCTCCAGCAGCAGCGCATGTTCAACGCGGCCATCAATGATGTGTACGCCTTTGACACCGGAGCGCGCCGCATCGAGCGCCGAGGCGATTTTGGGCAGCATGCCGCCGGAGAGCGTGCCGTCGGCCAGCATGTCATCAATGTCGCGCGGCGTGATGTTGGTGATGAGTTTGCCAGCCTTGTCGAGCACACCCGGGGTGTTGGTGAGCAGCACCAGTTTTTCCGCCTTCAAAATCTCGGCGAGCTTGCCGGCCACCACGTCAGCGTTGATGTTGTAGCTCTCGCCGTTCTGGCCGATGCCGATTGGCGCGACCACCGGAATAAAACCGCCCGCTTCGAGCGTGCTGATGACTGAAGGGTCTATGGCTTCGATGTCGCCGACCTGACCGATGTCGATCTTCTCTTCCGGCTTGTCCTTGTTCGGCATCAGGAGTTTCTTGGCGCGGATGAAGGCGCCGTCCTGCCCGGTGAGGCCCACGGCCTTGCCGCCGGCCTGGTTGATGAGGGTGACGATGTCTTTATTCACGGAGCCGCCGAGCACCATCTCGACCACGTCCATGGTTTCGGCGTCGGTGACGCGCATGCCTTGAATGAACTCGCTCTTGATGCCGAGTTGCTTCAGGCGCGCTTCAATCTGCGGGCCGCCGCCGTGTACCACTACCGGGTTGAGACCGACCAGCTTGAGCATCACCACGTCGTGCGCGAACTGTTGTTGCAGATTCATATCAGTCATCGCGTTGCCACCGTATTTGACGACGATGGTCTTGCCGTGGAAGCGGCGGATGTAAGGCAGGGCCTCGGCGAGGATCGAGGCCTGTGTGGCGGGAGACACGCTGGGGGTGGTCATGGGGTGGGAAGTCTCGCGAGGGTGATCAGATGAACCGTCCGATTTTACCCACCGCACCGCGTGCTGCGCGAAGCCGGACTCGCACATCCCGGCGCGTTTGTGCGCGAGGATGCCGCACAAAAAAGAAAAGCGCGGCCGGCGTTAACCGGACGCGCTGAAATAACGGGCGCGGCAATCAGGGAGGAATGACGGCACCCGGCCCGCCTTGTCTGCAATTTGCGGGAGGAGGTCGCTCATGCAGTCCGTCAGGGCGGACAAGGCAGTGGTCGAGGGGATCGCCACTGCCCACGGATCGGTAATGCAAAACGCAAAACAATCAATTACATACATCGCACATTGCCGGTGCCGCGCTAAAGGACTACATGCGCGGTACCGGTGACACCAGCAGGCAACCGAGGAGGCGACTACCTGCTTTACGGTGAATCTGACTTAGTGGATGGTCAAAAGTTTCCGGCTTTCGGCAACTTTTTTCGGCAGGGTCAGTTTGAGCACGCCGTCCTCGTACTTTGCGCTGGCATTGGTCTGATCGATCTCGGCCGGCAACTCGAAGCTGCGCGCCACGCTGCCGCTGCGGCGTTCGCTGTAGACCATGCGCGCGGCGTCTTGCGCTGCGCTTTGCGTGGCGTCGCGCGCCGCCTCGCCGGCTGTGCTGCCGCTGGGTGTGGACTCGACTTTGTAATCGGCGCTGATTGACACGCGTGCGCCGTCGATTTCGATCTTGATGGCGTCCTTTTTGAGGCCGGGCAGATCGGCTTCGACCAGATATTGGTTGCCTTCTTCACGCACGTCGAACTTGAATCCGCGTGTGGATGCCGCCGGTGTGGCGCTGACGGGGCGCACCAAAAAGCCGCGCACGAGATCGTCCAATGCACCGGCGAAGTAGTCGTTGTGCAGGCTGCGGCGCTGCGCTGCGGGAGAGAAAAATGCAACGGTCATGATGGTGCTCCTTGAAGGGGTTGTACGGATTGCGCTGCAACGTCTTCCGTAAAAATGCAGGGGAGAAATCGTTGGCGTTGCTGCGTCGTGCATCCCATATCGGGCATGCAAATGCGAATTCAAGAGCGTGACGCGCAATGTGTTTTGATTCGCGCGGCAGCGAAAAGACACGGTAGGTTGGTGCGCCCTGCGTGATTTCAAGCCGGCTGGCTGGGTGCTGAGCCAGAGCTGAGTCACGGGAATTGCCCGCTCGCCCCGTTAAAATGCGCGCTGGACTTAACGCATTCCCGGTGAGCCCTTCATTCACGTCTTATTCACTTTCAGGAGAACATCATGGGCAGAGGCGACAAACGCACGGCCAAGGGCAAACGCTTTCGCAGTTCGTACGGCAACTCGCGCGATCACAAAGTAGCCGAGAAAAAAGCAGCGCCCGCCAAGCCGGGCAAGAAATAAGCTAAGGACACACTGAACAAGTAGCTGTGTAGACGAAGCCATTCAAGCGCAAAGCTGATTTGATGAATTTTGAGGCCAAATTACCCGGAAACGAGGGGGATTCCCCCGGTATTTCCCTACGCAGGACGCACCTCTCCTGTGAGCGG
>JANPAR010000152.1:0-18891 GCA_031430015.1 Burkholderiales bacterium | reverse complement strand
CTGGTCGAGAACGCATGGCCTTTTCTGCAAACCGACATCAGAATCGCGATGGAGTGGCTATGTGTCCTGAGCGGCAATAAGTTGGATCACTATCTTGAGGCGTGGCAGTATGCCCACCGGGGTCAGGAGGACTGGGCCGAGCTTCGCACGGTGTTGCCCTACGAGTTCTTCGAAGACCGGGACAAGTTCATTCAGATGGCCCCGATTTACTTAAAGAAATTTTCTAAGGCATCGGAGGCGCGCAATCTGGGGGCCGAGCCAGATTTGCGAAAGCTGGTCGACGCTATTCGTCAAACCAACTATTCATTTGTGAATTTGCTTGGGGCGTTTCGGCAAATGCATAAAGACCTGTCATACACACCGGACAAAAAAGGAGGCCTTGATTTTCGCGAGCGTCGGCCACTTGATTCTTATGCTGTGGTGGCGTTTCGGGCGGAAACTTGCTTGAGAGAGCGGCTCGAACACGTCGGCCTATTGGAATCAATGCCCATTAGAAAGCGGACGCTGGAAAGCTATTTGCGCAGTCTTAGTGAGCACAGCGGCCTCTCACAAAGCGCTCGAGAATGTTTTGGCAAATATGCCAGCCTCGCTCAGCTTCACGATGCTCCGCCCGATGCGATAGAAAGAATTCGAAGCATCGAAACCAATCTTCAAGATTCGGAGCATGAAATAGTTCAGGCGTTACTCGCGACATGCTTGGCCCGAAATTACTTCGCGCACCATCGTTACCTAGATCATGAGCTACTTCGTTCCGACAACTCAGCGTTCGTGTTGGGTGGAATTGTTTTGACGGTCTTGTACCTTCTTGCGTAGATACTTTCGCAAAACTATCCATGCCTGAAATCAGCCGCTTCCTCGGAATCATCGTCGCCATGTTCTACCGCGACCACGCGCCGCCGCATTTTCAGTAGTGGCGGCAATTGCGCTTGGATGAATTGCAGCAAGACTAAGATTTGGCATTGTTGCGCAAACCGTTGCAGAAAATCGATCCGCTGGAGTGATGACATGATTCCAAAAATTGTGAGCCTTGAACCGGCTGGCACCTACGCCATCAAAGTGCGCTTCGACGATGGCGTAGAGGGAGAAATCGATCTCGCGCAGGAATTGGATGGCGAGATGTTTGAGCCGCTGCGTGATCCGCAATTGTTCGCGCAGTTCCGGCTTGACCCCGATACCCGCACGATTGTTTGGCCCGATGGTGCTGATCTCGCGCCGGAGTTCGTCAGGCAGATTGTGCGTGCGGTTGCTTGACCGGCAGCAAGGCAGGCATCCCGGGCTGGCTGATGCCTCACTGAGGAAATGCCGATGAAAATGTTCAACCCTCCACATCCCGGCCTGGTCATTCGTGAAGATGTGCTTCCTGACTTGGGCTTGTCGGTCACCGATGCTGCGGGTCAGCTTGGCGTGTCGCGCGTGGCGCTCTCGCGGGTGATCAACGGGCGCGCGGCCATCAGCGACGACATGGCGATCCGGTTTGCGCAATGGCTCAGCGGCAGCGCCGAGACATGGCTGCGCGCGCAGGCGCAATTTGATTTGTGGCAGGTTGAGCGCGGCAAGCGCATCTGAGTCAAGCCGGTTCAACGTGAGGCGGTGGTTTCCACCACCTCACCGAGTCAGTCCGAAGAGGGAATACGCCGCTGATTTGCTTCAAGAATTTGAAATTATTTGTTTAATACTGATTTTATGTAAGGGGTATCCACTTAGCTCCACTCATGGCAAAATCGAGGCATGCGAAAGCCGATGCCACCGAAGGGAGAGGACTACCCAGCCACCTGGGTTGAATTTCTTGAGCGTTTCTCCAGTGAAGAAGCGTGTGCGCGGTATCTGGAGAAAGTGCGCTGGCCGAACGGGTTTGCATGTCCGCGATGTGGTGTTGCTGCCGAGCCGTATCGTTCCAGCCGCGGCAGGATGATGTGCCGAGATTGCCGAACCCAGACCACCGTCACATCCGGAACGATCTTCGACAAGACGCGCACCTCGCTGCGGGTATGGCTCGCGGCGATGTGGTACGTGACAAACCAGAAGCATGGGGTGAGTGCCCTGGGCCTGCAGCGGGTGTTGGGTTTGGGGAGTTATCAGACTGCTTGGGCAATCCTGCATCGTCTGAGGCGCGCGATGGTGCGCCCGAATCGCGACCAGTTGCGAGGCGATGTTGAGGTTGATGAAACTTACGTGGCGATCACAGATATCGCGAAGACCCGCACTGGGGGCGGACTTCAGAGCAATACTACAGATGCGATTGTCGCCATTGCGATTGAGCGGCTGAAGACCAAAGGGTTTGGCCGGATTCGTTTGCGCCGCCTGTTGTCAAAGTCGTCCAGGCACGTAATGCCTTTTATTCGCGACGCAGTAGCTCCTGGCTCCAGAGTATGCACGGATGGCACAGGTGCCTACCTTGAATTGACGGTGGATGGATTCGTCCATCAGAAGAACATCTTGCTCGGCTCGGATAAACCGGCGCATGCTGTACTGCCTGGAACTCACCGGGTTGCAGCCCTGCTGCAGCGCTGGCTGCTTGGGACTCACCACGGCGCCGTCAATGCCGGCCACCTCGATTATTATCTGGACGAATTCGTGTTTCGATTCAACCGGCGAACTTCCAAATCACGCGGCTTGCTGTTCTATCGTCTTGTAGAGCAGGCCGTTGTGACCGCTCCCGTGACTTACCAGAAAATCGTGAAATCGAGAAAATTACGATAAGTGGAGCTAAGTGGATACCCCTTTTTTATGTATAGTATTATTATGCAAGTGATTTTACGCACCCCATGCCGGCCAGTGCGGATCGGTGCGGTGCGGGTTCTGACGTGCATGTCATTGCCGGAACCCTACTTGACATACACACAAACATACATACATAATTGCCATGCGCTTCACCTTCGATCCACGCAAGCGCGCCGCCAACCTGAAGAAACATGGATTGGATTTGGCCGATGCGCAGGCGGTGATTGAGAGCGGCGCGACCGTGACGTTTGAAGACCGGCGGTTTGACTATGGCGAAGAGCGGTTCATCACCATCGGTCCGCTTGGCGATTTTCTCGTGGTGTTGATCACGGTCGAAACAGAGGATGAAATCCGTTCCATTTCAATGTGGGAAGCCACTAGTCATGAAAAAGAAACTTACCGCGAAGGACTTCGAGAACCGCCCGATTTCTCGTGGCGACATTGATGCGGGGCGGTTGATTCCGCGCAAACGCGGTGCCAATGGCGCGGTGCTGCCCGTCAAGCAGAGAGTGAACATCTATCTCGACAGCGCAGTGGTTGAACACTTCAAGGCGCAAGCGGGCGCGCGTGGTTATCAGACGTTGATCAATGAATCGTTGAAGGACGCCATCCGCGGCGAACGGATTGAAGATACCGTGCGGCGGGCTGTGCGCGCGGAATTGGCGGCGCTCAAGCGCGCGGCCTGATGCTCTCCTCCAGCGGCATCATGATTTCAAGAATTGACGTGATGCGCGATGGCGATGCGTCTGAACCAGTTGATCGGGGATCGCGAGCTGATGCAGGCGAAGGCGGCGGCGCTGTTCGGCATTGCGCAGCCGCATGTATCGGAACTGAAGAATTACAAGCTCGTGCGGTTTTCATCGGAGCGTCTGATGCATTTCATCACGCGGCTGGACCGCGATATCGAGATCGTTATTCGCCCGAAGGCGAAGAAGCGCACACCGGGATTGCTGTCGGTTTCGTTTGCTTAGCGCGAACCCGCAACTCTATGGCAGAAGCGGTTTTCGGCCTTTGCCATCGTATTCGCTGACATGCGCCGATTGACGCCCCGCATTCGCGTGACTGCCCTTTTTCAATCCATCCGCCTCTGGGCGCAACGCCTCAAACGCGATGCGCTCGCGCTGTGGTTCGCGCGCAATCACCCTGACACGCCACTCATCGTCAAGGTGCTGTGCTGGTTTGTGGTGGCCTATGCGTTGAGTCCGATTGACCTGATTCCCGATTTCATTCCGGTGCTCGGCTACCTCGACGATGTGCTGTTGTTGCCGGCATTGATCTGGCTGGCGCTGCGCTTGCTGCCCGCCCATGTGATCGACGCCGGACGCCAAGCGGCTGATGTGTTGCTGGCACAGCACGGCCAGAGGCCGCGCAGCTACTGGGGGGCAGTGTTGATCGTGCTTGTCTGGGCGGCACTGCTCGCGGCAGGCGTCAGGCTCTGGATGCGTTGAGTGCCGCATGCAAGCCGGTCACATGGCCTGCGCGCCGCCGCTCACTTGAAAATCGTCAACACCCCGGTGAATCCATACAAGCGGTCGCGCGCGCTCTAAGCTGGCGCATGCTTTTTCAACCAGTCCCTTAGCGCAGTATCAATCCGGGACTGCCAACCGCTTCCGGTGGCGCGAAACCGTTCCACCACTTCCGGTGACAGGCGAATCGTCACTGGCACCTTGACTGGCGCTTTTTGCGGGCCACGCTCGCCGCGCTTGCGTTTGAACTCAGCCAGGCCGGTGTGCCTGATCGCCCCTTTCCAGAATGCTGTGACCGCTTCCGCATCCTGCGGGTCGTAGGGCGTATCAAGCGCCTTGGTTGGCGAGCTGACGGTACGCTTGACGCTCATGTTTTTCGGCCTTTCTGCAAGAAATGTAGTGCGCGCCCGTTTCGCGCTCGGTCCAAACCAGTACCACCACTTCGCCGTGCAGCCATCCGAGGCTTACGTAACGCTGTTCGCCATAGTCTTCGCGCTTGTCCTCGCTTGTGAACATGGGCGCGTCGAACACCGCATCAACCGTGGCCAAGTCAATCGCATGTTTGCCCAGATTGAGCCGACGCTTCGATTCATCATAGGTCATGCGCCGTAAGTCACCATTAAATTGTACACACAAATAAATAGTGATGCAGAGGTGCGCTCCAGCCCGCTCATTTGAAAATCGTCAACACCCCGGTAAACCCGTACAACCGGTCGCGCGCAATCTCGCCGTTGGCGAAGAACCCCACCAGCGGAATGTCGCCGAGGTGTTCGCGGATCAAGCGCATCTCGGCGCCCTGCTCGCCAAACATATTCGGGCCGCGCCCGATGCAGGCGTGATACAGCGCGGCCTTGGGGGGCTCGGTGAGATCGTCTTTCAGGTCGTAAATCATTTTGAGAAGATCACCGCGCGCAGTGGTGGCGTCGCGCTTGCAGAACATCATCGTGCCGCCCTGTTCGGGCATGTCACCGATGGCGACAAGCTTGTTGGCGGGGTCGATGCCGACCAGATTGCGCACCAGATAATCGCCCGCGCCGCCGGTGGCCTCTGCCCCGGTCACGGCGAGGCCGATAAAAGTATCGCGCGCCGCACCGCGCAGGCCCTTGAGGTCGCAGCCAAGATCTTCGAGCATCACGTCGAGCGCGGGGCGGCCATCGAGCTTGACCAGGATGTTGCGCTCGACCTGGGTCATCACGTGGCGCTGCGGCAGCGGCGTGCAGCCCTGCGTGAGACGCGTGCCGGTAGCGACGTCGCTGGCGAACATCACGCCCGAGATGCCGCCGGCCACCACCTGATTGGCAATTTGCAACGTGGCGCCGCGCGCACTCGACAAGCCGCCGGCGAGGAAACCGCTCGACACCTTGCCCGCCATATCGCGGATCAACTCGTCGATGTCGGGTGTGCTCGGGTCCGCGTGCACCACGGCAAACCAGGCGGCGTCGGCGCCGCTTGGCGTGCGCGTACCGGGCTTGGGCGGGCGCGCATTGCCGGAGAACACGGTGTGGCTGCCAGGCGCGAAGGCGCAGGTCATCAGCGCCACCGCGGGCTCGTCGAGATACTCGGTACCGGTGGCAACGATGCCGATGCCGACGCTGCCCACCCAATCGCTGATGCCGGTGCGCGCCTTGACCAGCGTGAGCATGTCGGCTGCGTAGGGCGCGAAGGCGTCGGTGAGGTACATGAAACCGAGGGTGCCTGCGGCGACTGCGGGGGGCAGTGAACCGGGCGCAGCTTCGCCTTCGGCGTTGTTGGCGTGCGGCCCGTTACCGAGCCACCCGTCACTCTGAAACCCATCACCGAGCGCCTTCAACGCCTGCTCGGTGGCGGTCTTCCAGTCACTGTGCGCAGCGTGACCAACACGAAACGCGGGGCGGGTGCTGAGGGTCATGGCTGCACGATGCGGGCTGGCGACGCGCCAGCCCAATGTGTCAAATGCTGTCGGGTTGACAAGGCGCGCTCAGATTTTCTTGGTGCGCGGTGCGCGCTTCGGCGCGGCCGCTTTGGCAGTTGCCGCGGTGGTGGCACTGGCGCTGCCGGCCGGCCGTGCCGCGCGCGCGGGCTGCGCAGCCTGCTGCATCGCTTGTGCGCCATCCTGCATCGCCTTCTGCGTCTTGGCCGCCTGATCCTGCATGAACTTCATCCAGCCCTGCGGATCCATCCATTGCGCACCCGGCGCACCGGTTGTACTGCCAGCGGCACCCGGTGGATTCCCGGCGGCACTCGACGCATTTTCTGCCCAGCCACCAGCCTGCGAGGTGCTGCCACCAACGTTCTTCGCAGCTTGATCGCCAAAAACCTTGGTGGATGCGGCTTGCAGGCCGTTCATCGCAGCGAGTTGCATTTCCAGCGTATTGATTTGCAGGCCCATCATGTTCAGATTCATCTCCAGCCACTGCTTGACTTGCTTGAGCTCGGCGAGACGCTTCTCCAGTTCTTTGGGATCGAACGAAGGCATTTGCAAACCCGGCATGCCCGGCACACTGGCCGCGCCACCAGCGTTGTCAGTGAGACCGAAACCTGGCACTGCCATTTGGCCCCACAACTGTTTGACGAATTCGAACGGATCGGGTGGGTTGGACATGGCGGGCTCGCGATGGGTGGAGTGCGGGGTTTACGTGCAATGGTTGCGTGCAGCAGTTGCGTGCAGTGGATAAGCGAAATGGTCAGCCGATTCTACGCCCAAGGCCGGATGCCACCGCAATTTTTTGCGTGCGGCTTTTTGCGCGGGCGGCGCGCCATGCACCGCAGCGCATCGTGGCACGCAACGCTATTTGCAACCTTCCTATTTGCTGCCGTCCGGAAACGCCTGCGGCCCACGCACATCGGCGGGGATGCTCTGCTCCGGATAGCGCGCCCGCAAGCGCGCAAGGCTTGCATCCGCCGCAGCATGCTGCCCGGCGCGGCGCAATTCGATGACGTAAGCGAGCCAGCGCTCTGGAGACAACTCTGCTTCGCGCGCGATTGACAGTATCGCTGGCGCCTCGCGCTTGCTCATTGTGCCCGCCGCTGCACTGCCCGCGCCCGCGCTGATTGCCGCAGTGCTAGGTGCTGCGGTGGCGGCTGCGGGCGGCGGCGCAGCATCTCTGCGCATCTCGGCAGCATCAGGCCCGCGCTCAGACGTTGCGCTGCGTGCGAGTGCGCGTGCGGGAGCGGATGATGGAGGAGGGGCCGCCGCAGGCGCAGGGGCGGGGACAGCTGCGACAGCAGAGGCTGCAGGAGATTCTTTTGCTTCTGAAACTGCCGGCTCACGCACGCCGGCGGCGGCGGACAAACTGCGCTCAGCCTGGGCCGGCGGCGCGCTCGCCACCTGCGCACTTCGCTTGCGTTCATCTTCACGCAATTTGCGCGCTGCCTCAACCGGGGGTTGCGCGTCGCGCGCCGGAGCGGAGCTGCCTGCGACAGCGTAGTCTGATGTCTTCTCTATTGACGATGCTTTGGCACGCGCGCTGGGTGCCGCCGGGGGGGCCGGCGCAGCGGGAGCTTGTGCTGTGGTTGACGGTGCCGGCGCAGACGACGCAGCCTCTGCGCGGCGCTCGACGCGCTCACCGAGCGGCGCGCCGTTTGATGTACTGAGGGGCGCACCGTTTGATGCAGGGACGGGCGCGTCCGCTGTCACGCCGGCCGGATTCTCCACGCCAATACGCGTGACGATACCCACCGTCAGCACCGCGCACGCCGCGAGCGCGAGCGGCGCGCGCAGGCGGCGGCTCCAGGAGGCATCATTGGCCGCGCTGCCGCTCGCGTGACTTGCCGGCACAGCCGGAGCCTTTCGTACGGATGATGCAGCCCCTTGCGGCGTGTTCTCCTCAGACGCATCTGCCATCAGCCGCGCCGCTACGCGCGCTTGCGCGAGAATGGCTGCATCTGCCGCTGCGCTGGGCATCTCATTCGACACGGCGCGATAGCGCGCCTCGATGGCCGCATCGCGCGCTTCACCCGCATTCCGCACGTCGTCATTCCGCTCAGTCATAGCCTGCCCTTCATGCCGTCGCGCACTTTGGCGAGCGCATAGCGCAGACGGCTCTTGACGGTCTCAAACCCCTGTCCCGTGGCGGCGGCGATTTCATCGAGCGACAAGCCGCCTTCAATTTGCAGCAGCAGGGCTTCACGCTGCGCCGGTGGCAGTGCTTCAACCAGATGCACCACCTGCAACGCGGCGCGGCGCTGGTCGAGCGCTTCGCCAAGTTCCGGTGCGCTGCTCGCTGGGTCGTGCGCTGCACCTGCATGCGCTGACACGGCGGACGCCGCACCCGCGTCCTGCGCATCCCCCTCTTCGCCACCCGGCCCACCGTCGAGGGATTGAAACGCGACAATGTTGGTGCGGCGATAGTGATCGATCAAGCGGTTGTGCGCGAGGCGGTAGAGCCAGGTGGTGAATTTGGCATCGGGCTGCCACTGCGCGGCAGCGCGGATCACCGAGGTCCACACGTCCTGCGCCAGTTCTTCAGCGAGGCCGTGGTCGTGCAGGCTGCGCAGGAAGTAGCGGAACACGCCGCCCTTGTGCGCGCTGTAGAGCGTCTCGAAGGCGCGCGCGTCACCGCGCGCGAAGGCCACGATCAGCGCAGCATCGGGGTCGGCCACCGGCGCTGCTTGGGCATCGATGCTCATGCGTGCGCCCTCGGGCTCACCTGCGCCAACCAGGCGACGCGCACTCCGCCCCGCCCCGGCAGACACAAACCGCGCGGGGGAAACAAAATCAAAGAGTAAGGCCGCCTGCATTCCCGCTCTAACGAACGGGCGCCGCACATGGGGTTAGGCGGCTGCGGCGGGCGTTGCCGCGCTGGTGGCGTCAGTCGCGGCCGAAGGCTTGGCAGCGTCCGCAGCGGCGGTGGAACTGTCATCGGCACCATCCTCCGCCAGCGCAGCCTCGGCAACATCGCGCTCTTCAATCATCTGCACCGCACGCCGCCGCCGCGACGAGGCGACGGTCTGTTCAATCGCACCGAAGATCGACTGGCCGTGCGTGTCGTAAGCATCAATGCGCACGCGGTCACCGTACTTCATGAAGCCAGTGCGCGCTTCGCCGCTGTCAATTTTTTCCTGCGCGCGCGCTTCGGTAATGGTGGCAAAGCCGCGCGCCGTATCCGTCGACGAAATCGTGCCAAGGCCGAGGATGCTGCCCGCACGCAAACTGCGCGTGCGTGCCGCGAACGCGATCAACTCACCAAAACCAAAACGTGTGTCTTCGCCCGCATCAAGATCGCCAAAGCGCACGCCGTTCCATTCGACGCGCACGTTCACCGCGGCGCGGCCATCGCGCCAGGCGTCCTGCAACTCATCGGGCGTGACGGCCACCGGGCCGAATGCGGTGGAGGGCTTGGAGAGAAAAAAGCCGAACTGCTTTTTCAGATCATTGGGGCCGAGGTTGCGCAGCGACCAGTCGTTAACCAGCATGATGAGGCGCGTGTATTCGAGCGCGTCATCGCCTTTGGCACCCATCGGCACGTCGCCGGTGACCACGGCGAGTTCGGCTTCAAAGTCGATACCGTGGCTTTCTTCGGGAAACGGCGCGTCTTCGCGTGCACCAAGAAAGTCGTCCGAGCCGCCTTGGTAAATGAGCGGCTCGCGGCTTGACAGCGCGGGCCAGTCCACCCCGGTGGCCTGCTTCATGCGCTGCAAGTGCCCGTTGTAGGCGGAGGCGTCGAGCCACTGATAGGCGCGCGGCAGCGGGGCCATGCAGTGCGCCGCGTCGAAATCGAACGGGCGCTTGGCGCGGCCCTGATTCAAGTCAGCATAGAGCGCATCGAGCTGCGGAGCGATGAAGTTCCAGTCGTCGAGCGCTCGTTGCAGGGTGGGCGCGATGATGTCGGCCATGTGCCCGGTCTTGAGGTCGCGCGCGACGACGATCAGTTGACCGTCGCGGGTGCCGTCATTCAGTGTGGCGAGTTTCATGGGCTGTGCTGCGAGAAATTGGCGGGGCGAAATCGAGGAACTGATTTTCTCACGCCGTGCAAATTACATCACCCCATGCAACACTTGTGCATCACTCCGGGCAACCACACAAGTTGGCCAGGCGCGCGAGCCGTTCATCGCGAATACCGTGCGCCTTGAGGCCGGCGGCGGTCTTTTCCAGATATTCGCTGCACGGCCCGATCACGCCGCCCGCTGAGCGAATGTTGGCGGCGATCTCGGCTTCAGGCAGGCGGCCGGCGTAGGCGTGACTGTGATGGTCGATGACGAAGGCAATTGCATCAACCGCGCCCGCTGGCGTGCGCGCACGCACCCAGGTCGGTGCGTAGGCGCCGGTCACCATTTCGCGCCGCCACAGCAATGCCAGCTCATCGTGCGCGTGCGCCGCATCGATGCGCAGCACGAGGCCGCTGCAGGTGCCGCCGTTGTCGAGGCCGAGGACGAGGCCGGGATTGTCGCGCGTGCCGCGCCCGAGCCGCGACCACAGGCAGAACGAGCGGTGATAACCATAGACGGTGGCGACCCGCTGCCCGGCCACCGGGAACAAGGGGTTCCAGATCAGCGAGCCGTAGGCAAACACCCAGATGCCGTCCTGCGGCAAGGTCTTGCCGCGCAGCGTGCGGTGCAGCGAGCGCTGCAATTGCGCATCGCTCCAGGCCAGATTGGCCAGTTCACTTTTGAGGTAGGTGTCACGCAGACTGCCGCTGCGCAGATCCTCGCGCGAAAGCGGTTTGCTGCCCACCAGCGAGGCCCCGTCTACAATTGATGCCGGTGTCATAAGCGCGTTTTTGCCCTCAATGATCCCCACCCCAAGGATTGTCATGCTTCGATCTGATTTTACGCGGCCTCATCTGCCGCTGCTGTTACCGCCGCCACCAGTGCTACGCTGGTCTGCCACTTTCGCCGTGCTCATCCTCAGCGCCTGCGGGCCCGCAGGAGGCCCCCCCAGTGGAGCACCTCCCGGTGGCTTTCCGCCTGCACCGGTGTCGGTGGTGACGGTCGTGCCGGCCGATGTGCCGGTGGAATTTGAATACGCCGCGCAACTGGCGGGTTCACGCGAAGTGGAAATCCGCGCACGCGTGGCCGGCATCTTGTTGAAGCGCAACTACACCGAGGGCGCGACGGTCAAGGCCGGGCAGTCGCTGTTCACCCTCGACACCGCGCCCTATCTCGCCACTGCCGCGCGCGCCGAGGCCGACATGGCAAGCGCGGAAGCGCGGCTCGCACAATCGCAACGGCAGGCGGTGCGCCTGAAGCCCTTGATCGAAGCGCGCGCCGTGAGCCAGAAGGACTACGACGACGCGACCTCGGGTGAACAAGTGGCGGGCGCGGACTTGAAAGCCGCGCGCGCGCGTTTGAGTGAGGCGCGGCTCAACCTGTCGTATGCGCGCGTCGAGGCGCCACTCACCGGCGTCGCCAGCCGCGCATTGAAATCCGAAGGTGCGCTGATCTCCGGCCCTGAAGCGCTGCTCACTACTGTCACGCAGGTCAACCCGATGTTCGTCAACTTCGGACTGCCTGACGCCGACCAGTCGAAACTGCGGCGCGACATCGAGGCCGGTGTGGTCAAGCTGCCGGCCGATGGGCGTTTGGTGGTGCAGGTGAAATTGTCAGACGGCACGCTTTACGCCAAGAGCGGCAAACTCGATTTTTCCGACATCCGCATCAACCCCGCCACCGGCAGCAGCGATGCGCGTGCCGAGTTGGCCAACCCCGAGCAGGCACTGCGCCCCGGCCAGTTTGTGCGCGTGCGCTTGAGTGGTGCGACCCGCGTTGCGGCCCTGCGTGTGCCGCAACGCGCGGTGCTCGAAGGGCCGGCCGGCAAGTTCGTCTACGTTGTGGTGCCCGGTGACAAAGGTGGGGACAAAGCGGACATGCGCCCAATCGACGCGGGTGAATGGTCGGGCGATGCGTGGGTGGTGCGTTCGGGATTGAAGGCCGGTGACCGCGTGATTACCGACGGTGTGATGAAGATCGGGCCGGGTGCACCGGTGTCCATTTCAGCGCCGCCTGCGAGCGGGGCACCGCCAGGAGCCGCTCCTGGAGCGGCTCCTGGGGCATTGGCCTCAGCCGCTGATGCCAAATCAGAATCAAAAGCCGCCACCAAGGACACGAAGCCTGGTGCCCAAGCGCCCGAAAAGAAATAGGCTCCACGATGCTGTCGCGCTTCTTCATTGACCGCCCGATCTTCGCGGCGGTGCTCTCGATCTTCATCGTGCTCGCCGGCCTTGCCGCGATGCGCGTACTGCCGATTTCGCAATATCCGGAAATCGCGCCGCCGGTGGTCACCGTGGTGGCGGTCTACCCGGGCGCCTCGGCCGAAGTGGTCGAGCAGACCGTTGCCGCGCCGCTGGAAAACCAGATCAACGGCGTCGAGAAAATGCTCTACATGAGCTCGACCTCGACCTCGCAGGGCGTGGTGCAGATTCAGGTGACGTTTGACATCGGCACCAACATCGATCAGGCGGCGCTCAACGTCAACAACCGCGTCAAGCAGGCCGAACCGCGCCTGCCGGCCGAGGTGCGGCGGCAGGGCGTGACGGTGCAGAAGGGGTCGTCGTCATTCCTGCAAGTGCTGGCGTTCTACTCGCCCGACGACCGCCACGACAGCTTGTTCATCTCCAACTACATCACGCTCAATGTGCTGGACTCGCTGAAGCGGATTCCAGGCACCACCAACGTGCAGATTTTTGGTGCCAAAGACTACGCGATGCGCGTGTGGATCAAGCCCGACCGCCTCGCGCAACTCAAACTCACCACGGCCGATGTGGCGCGGGCGATCAACGAGCAGAACGCACAGTTCGCGGCCGGCAAGATCGGGCAAGCGCCGACCGTGGGCAAAGCTGGGGGTGGTCAGGAACTGGTCTACACCATCACCACGCGCGGCCGCATGGCCGAGCCGGGCGAGTTTGAGCAGATCATCGTGCGCGCCAATCCGGACGGCAGCACGGTGCGCCTGCGCGATGTGGCGCGCATCGAGCTGGGCAGCAAGGACTACGACTTCATCGGCCGCATCAACGGCAAGCAGGCGACGCTGATCGGCATTTTTTTGCAGCCGGGTGCGAATGCGCTCGCGGTGGCGGCCGAGGTGAACAAGAGCATGCGCGGACTCGCGGAGCGTTTTCCTTCCGGCCTCACTTACTCGACACCCTATGACACCACACGCTTTGTCGAAGTGTCGATCCGCGAAGTGGTGATCACGCTGGCCGAGGCGATGGTGCTGGTGTTCCTCGTCGTGTTTCTGTTTCTGCAAAACCTGCGCGCGACCCTGATCCCCACCATCGCGGTACCGGTGTCGCTGATCGGCACCTTCGCAGTCTCCATTTGCTTGGCTACTCGATCAACACGCTGACGCTATTCGGCATGGTGCTGGCCATCGGCATCGTGGTCGATGACGCCATCGTGGTGCTCGAAAACGTCGAGCGCATCATGCACGAGGAACACAAGAGCGCGCGTGAGGCGGCGGTGAAGGCGATGCAGGAAGTCACCGGCCCGGTGATTGCGATTGTGCTCACCCTGTGTGCAGTGTTCGTGCCGATTGCGTTTCTGGGTGGCCTCACCGGCGAGTTGTACCGCCAGTTCGCCATCACGATTTCGATTGCGGTGGTGATCTCCGGCATCGTCGCGCTCACCCTCACACCGGCGCTGTGCGTGTTGATCTTGAAGCGCGGCACGGGCGAGCCGTGGCCGCCGTTCCGCTGGTTCAACGCCTGGTTCACGCGCGTCACCGACCGTTATGCCGGCGGCGTGAACTGGATGATCCGGCGCGGCCTGGTCGGCATCGTGCTGTTCGCCGGCATGGTCGCGCTCACCGCCGGCCTGTGGCGCGCCACACCCGGTAGTCTGGTGCCCGATGAAGACCAGGGCTATTACATCGCCGCGGTGATCCTGCCCGATGGCTCGTCGCTCGAGCGCACCGACGCCATCGTCGGCGAAGTGATCAAGATCATCAAGGCGAACCCGGCCAACGCCAACGTGATCGCCTTCACCGGTTTCGATTTTCTCGGTGGTGGTTATCGCAACAATGCGGCGACGATTTTTGTGACGCAAACGCACTGGGACGAACGCAAAGTCACGGCCAAGCAACTGGTCGGCGAACTGTTCATGAAGACCGGCCACATCAAGGAGGCACTGGTCCTGGCCTTCAACCCGCCGCCGATTTTTGGCTTGGGCAGCGCGGGCGGCTTCGAGTTTTATTTGCAAAATCGCGGCGAAGGCGGCGCCAAGCGCATGGCCGAGGTGTTGCAGCAGTTCACCATGAAAGCCAATGCCGACAAGCAACTGGGCGGCATGCAGACCCTGTGGCGCGCCAGCTCACCGCAACTCACGGTTGACGTAGATCGCGAAAAGGCCAAGGCCCTCGGCGTACCGCTCGACGCGCTGTTCGACACCCTGGCCGCCACGCTCGGCAATTACTACGTCAACGACTTCAACAAGTCCGGCCGCGCCTGGCAGGTGCTGATGTCAGCCGACGCGCCCTACCGCCGCAAGCCGGAAGACATCGGCGCGATGTGGGTGCGCTCCGACAAGGGCGAAATGATTTCGCTCGCGTCCTTGGCAACGGTGAAATATTCCTCGGGGCCGGAGACGCTGGAGCGCTTCAACAACCTGCCCTCGGTCAAATTGTTCGGGCAGGGCGCGCCGGGCGTCAGCTCAGGGCAGGCGATTGCCGCCGTGGAGCGCGTCGCGCGCGAAAGCCTGCCGCCCGAGTTCAGCTTCGACTGGGGCGGCGCCTCGTTTCAGGAGAAGCGCTCGTCGGGCACTTCAGGCTTGGCCATCGGCATGGCGGTGGTGATGGTGTTTTTGATCCTCGCGGCGCAGTACGAAAAATGGTCGCTGCCGCTCTCGGTGTTGCTGGCGTTGCCGTTCGGCACCTTCGGCGCGCTCGCGGCAGTGTGGCTGCGCGGCATGACCAACGACGTTTACTTTCAGATCGGCCTCGTCACTCTGCTCGGCCTCGCAGCGAAGAATGCGATTTTGATTGTGGAGTACGCAGTGTTGAAACATCACGAAGGTTTGTCCACCGCAGCGGCGGCAGTCGAAGCGGCACGCCTGCGCTTCCGGCCGATCTTGATGACCTCACTAGCCTTCATCCTCGGCGTGTTGCCCCTCGCCATTTCCACCGGGGCCGGTGCGGGTGCGCGCACCTCTGTCGGCACCGGCGTGATGGGTGGCATGATCGCTGCGACTTTTCTGGCAATCTTTTTCATACCGCTGTTTTTCAAACTCATCGTCGACCGCACCTGGCGCGAGAGCCGCACGGCGGCCGAGATCAAGGCGGAGGCCGCGCATGCGCGTGAACGGGCGCTGCAACCGGCCGGCGGTGTGCAGGTGCCACACCGCGCGCCGCATGGAGGCACGAATGCCTGACAACATGCTCGCCCGGTGCCTTGCGCTGCTGAGCGCCGCCATCGCGCTGTCCGGCTGCGCCGGCAAAAACCTGGACTATCAACGCCCGCAACTCGACCTGCCCGCCGCGTGGAGCAAGGACGCGCTGCCGGGAGCATCTGCGGCCGCAAAGACCCCTGCGCAATGGTGGAAACTGTTCAACGACGCCGCGCTCGACGCGCTGATCGACGAAGCACTGCAACACAACCGCGACCTCACCGCTGCCGCCGCGCGCATCGATGAAGCGCGCGCCAACCTCACCGTGACCGATGCCGACCGCTGGCCGAGCGTGTATGGCACGGCGAACACCTCGCGCACACGCATCACCCAGCGCGGCGCCACGCCCCTGTTCCCCGGCGTGCCGGTCGAATCCAGCGGCAACCGCATTACGCTCGCCGCGTCTTACGAGACCGACTTCTGGGGCAAGTATTCACGCGCGTCGGAAGCCGCACGCGCAGACCTGCTGCGCACCCAAGCCGCACGCGACGCCGTGCGCTTAAGCCTGACCGCCGACATCGCGTCGTCCTACTTCGCCCTGGTGTCCCTGGACGGACAGGAGCAAGCCGCGCAGCGCACCTATGCCACGCGCGACGAACTGGCCGCCTTGCAGGCCAAACGCTTCGCCGCGGGGGTGGCCTCGGAACTCGAAGTCCACACCACGCAAGCCGAGCGCGAAGCCGCGCGCGTGCAGCAAGTCGCGATCACGCGGGCGCGGGCGCGCGAGGATGCGCGTCTCGCCGTGTTGCTCGGGCGCTCGCCGCGTGAGGTGTGGGAGAAGCGCATCGCGAGCACTGCGCTTGCACAGCCGGGCGGTGCAAGCACGGGCAGCAACAGCGGTGGCAGCGCGACAATCGCCGCTCCCTCGACGCACGCCACTTCGCAGGCCACTCCGCCCACCGTGCAGGTCTTGGTACCCGACGGTCTCCCCTCAGACCTGCTGCAACGCCGCCCCGACCTGCGCGAAGCCGAGCAGCGCCTGATCGCCGCCAACGCACGCATCGGCGTCGCGCGCGCCGCCTACTTCCCCTCGATCACGCTGACCGGATTTCTCGGCACCGAGAGCGCCGCGCTCGGCAATTTATTTTCCGGCCCGTCGCTGGTCTGGCAACTCGCCGCCGCGCTCACGCAACCGCTCTGGGGCGCGGGCCGCATCGATGCGCAATTGTCGGCAGCCACCGCGCGCCAACAGGAAGCGCTGGCGAACTACGAGAAGGCGGTGCAGAGTGCCTTCGCCGACGTACGCGTGGCGCTTGCCGCACATCAGGCCGCGCGCGAAACATTTGAAGCGCAATCGCGCCGCAGCGCAGCGCTGGCCCAAGCCTACAAACTTGCGCGTCTGCGTTACGACAACGGTGTATCCAGTTTGCTGGAGGTACTCGACGCCGAGCGCAACCTGCTTGCAGCCGACCTCTCGCGCTTCGATGCGCTGGCGCAGCAACGGGCGGCAGTGGCGGATTTGGTCAAGGCGTTGGGCGGGGGTTGGGGTGATTCCACAGACGCCAGTCGCTAAAAACGCTCATGCGGTCGGCCTAAGAAGGCCACTCCATGCAGCTCTGCGCCAGATTGCCGCCTGACAACCGCTCCAGGAGCCATTCTTCACGGGCGCCTTGGCTCGCCAGAGTGAGTGCCAGTCTAACCAGCGTGGAACTAGCCCGCGCCGATCCCCGCACCGCCCAGCAAAAGCGCAGCCCCCTTCTCCGCAATCATGAACGTCGCAGCGTTGGTGTTAGCAGAAATCAGCGTCGGCATCACCGACGCGTCGATCACGCGCAGGTGCTCGGTGCCGCGGACACGCAGTGAAGGGTCCACCACGGCGCGCTCGTCATTGCCCATGCGGCAGGTGCCGACCGCATGGAACACGGTGCCGCCGCGGGTGAGGGCAAACTGCTCCAGTGCTGCTGCATCGCCCGGCATGGTTTCAGCGTCCCAGAGATCGCGGAACGCCGGTTGGCGGTAAATCTCTCTGAGCATCTCCAGCCCGGCAACAATGACCTTGCGGTCATGCGGCGCGGTGAAGTAACCCGGCTCGATGCGTGCCTGCTCGAACGGGTCGGTCGAACGGATCGCCAGCCGGCCGCGCGAATCCGGGCGGCATTGGCAGGCCGACGCGCTGAAGCCCGAGTAACTGTGGAGCGGGTCGCCCGGCTTGTCGACCGACAGGGGCATGACGTTGAACTGAATATCGGCGCGGGCATCTCGCGCATGCGGAGTGCGCGCAAAGCCGCCTACCTGACCCGCCCCGACACTGAGCGGGCCACGATTTTGCAGCAGCCACTGCAGGCCCATCTTGGCCAGCTCGACCGGGTTGCGCACCTGGTCGTTGAGCGACATCTTCTTTTTCAGCCGCACGATCACACGCGCCTGATAGTGGTCTTGCAGGTTTTCGCCGACCTCGGGCGCGTCCGCAACAACGGGGATGCCGTGCTGTTGCAGCAACGCCGCCGGCCCGACGCCGGACAGCTGCAGCAACTGCGGCGATTGCAGGGCGCCGGCTGCAAGAATGACCTCGCGCTCGGCCCGCGCCTGATTGCGCACACCATTTTCGATCCACTCGACGCCTACCGCTGTCGTGCCTTCAAACAGCACGCGCGAGACTTGCGCGCGCATGATCAGTTGCAAATTGGGGCGCGCCCGCGCCGGCTTCAGGAAGCAGCTCGCAGCCGAGGAACGCCAGCCGTCCTTGATGGTGAGCTGGTAGGCGCCGACACCGTAGTCGGTCGCGGCATTGAAATCCGGATTGTGCGGCAGGCCGAGTTGCTGGCCGGCCTCGAGCCAGGCGGCGCAATAGGGATGGTCGTTGCGCAGGTTCGAGACGCCCAGCTCGCCGCTGCCGCCGTGATACTGGCTCTCACCGCCTTCATAGTTTTCCGAGCGCTTGAAATAAGGCAGAGATGACGCATAGTCCCACCCGGTGGCACCGGCGTTGACCCAATCGGCGTAGTCCTCCTTCTGGCCACGGATGTAGATCAGGCCGTTGATCGACGACGAGCCACCCAGCACCCGTCCGCGCGGCCAGTTGATGTTACGGCGGCCGGTGATCTCCTCGGGTTCAGTGGCGAACTGGCGGCTCACGCGCGGGTCCACCATGGTCTTGAAGTAGCCCACCGGCAGGTGAATCCAGAAGCTGCGGTCCGGTCCGCCGGCCTCGAGCAGCAATACCTGTTGGCCGGCCGCCGTCAGGCGATGGGCCAACAGACAGCCGGCTGATCCGGCGCCGACGATGATGTAGTCGACAGAAGGAATATTCAGGCTGCTTGCCATGCGCGTCGCAATATCCTCGTCAAGCCTTCACCGTATCCATAAACAGCTTGGCATCAAAGTAAGTGGACGCCGGCACCGGATTCTGGATGTTGCCGAAGCGTACAAAGAAGTCCGTCACCTGTTGCTGCCAGCGCGTCGCGGTGCC
>JANPAR010000151.1:0-11914 GCA_031430015.1 Burkholderiales bacterium | reverse complement strand
AACAAAGTTTGGTTGTCGCTTCTTTGAGCTCAGGGCAGCCGAACGGTAATCTTGCTTTACATCGCTTTCGATGTGGTCTCTACTTCGCTTTTGCCATGGCCCTTGTGCGCCATGTCTATGCTCACTAGAGTGGCAATCCTGCGCTCAAGTCCGTTCCATGCGGTTCTTCAGCCATCATGGCCTGAAAGTCGCTCCCACCAAGGGTTTTCGGCTGGTGCTACTTGCAAATTCGCGCGGCAGACGTGACGTGCGTACTGGTAAATTCAAACTTCAACCAAGTGTTCCCGAATTACGCGCTGCCTGCACCTCTGAAGAGTCCAGCCAGGGACTCAAAATGTCTTCGGCCTGTTCACGATCCCAAGGCCGTGCCGCCTGCGGGGTGGACGGAACGCTCCGGCTGAATCGCGGCGCGGGCGCGGGCTGCACGACACCATCGATGTCCACATAGGCGGCGCGTTCGCGCAGGTGCGGGTGCTGCGGCGCTTCATCCAGCGTCAGCACCGGTGTCACGCAGGATTCGGTGCCCTCGAACAGTTTGGCCCACTCGTCGCGCGTCCTGGTCTTGATCTTTTTCGCGATCTGCGCCTTCGCGGTGCTCCAGTGGTCGCGGTTCCATTGTTCGGCGAGCAGGGCTTCTAGCCTAAGCACGCGCAGGGCTTCGGTGTAGAACTTTTTCTCGACTGCGCCGAGCGCGAGCCAGCGGCCGTCGGAACATTCGTAGACGTCGTAAAACGGCGCGCCCGAGTCGGTGATGTTGGTGCCGCGCGCATTGCTCATCAGGCCGCCGGCAAAACTGCCGTGCGGCTGCGTCATCAGGGAGGCAATGCCGTCGACCATGGCAGCATCGACCACCTGGCCCTTGCCGGATGATTTCATTTCGTAGATGGCGGCGAGGATGCCCATCGCCATGTACATCGAGCCGCCGGCGAAGTCGCCCACCAGATTCATCGGCGGCGCGGGGGGCTGGCCGGCGCGGCCGATGGCGTGCAGCGCGCCGGTGAGGGCGATGTAGTTGATGTCGTGGCCGACCGTGTCGGCGAGCGGCCCCTCCTGGCCCCAGCCGGTGAGGCGTCCGTAAATCAGTTTGGGGTTGCGTGCGAGGCACGCGTCGGGCCCGAGGCCGAGGCGTTCGGTGACGCCGGGGCGAAAGCCTTCGAGCAGCACATCGGAGCGGCTCACCAGGTCGAGCACGAAATCGACTGACGCGCGCTGCTTGAGGTCGAGCGGGATCACGCGCCGGTTGCGCAGCAGCAGGTCGAATTTGGCCGGGCGCGGCACGCCGAGGCCGCTGGGTTCCTTGCGGTCAATGCGCAGCACGGTGGCGCCGAGGTCGGCGAGCAGCATGGCGCACATCGGCCCCGGGCCGATGCCGGCCAGCTCGACGATTTTCAAACCATGCAAGGGGCCCATTGATAGCTTTCTGTGAGTGGATCAAAACGGCGCGAATTCCTTGCCGAGCAAATCACGCGCGATGATGCCCAAGTGCACTTCACGCGGGCCATCGGCCGACTCCATACCAAGGCAATCGCGCAGGCGCTGCTCGTGCGGCAGATCCTTGGCCCAGCCGTAGTGGCCATTCAGGCGCATGCAGGTGTAGAGCGCTTCGTTGGCGGTCTTGACGCCGAACCACTTGGCCATCGACGACTCGGCGTCGTGGCGCAGGCCTTTGTCTTTGAGCGAGAGGGCGCGGTAACACAGCATGCGCGCCGCTTCGAGTTTGGTGGCTTCGGTGGCCAGTTCGTTGGCGACACCCTGCCATTTGGTGGCCGAGCGGCCCATGATCTGGCGCTGCTTGAGGTATTCCATCGTCTCCTCAAGCGACTTTTGCGCAGCGCCGATGCAGGCCAGCGGCACGAAATTGCGGTTGTAGCCAATGATGGTCATGGCCCAGATGAAGCCTTCGTTCTCTTTGCCGATCATGTTGCGTGCGGGGATGCGCACATCGGTGAAGAACATGCTGCCGCCGCGGTCGAGCCGCTGGCCCATGCGCTCGAAGTTGCTGGTAGTGAGGCCGGGGGTGTCGGTCGGCACCAGAAAGAACGACAGGCCGCGCGGGCCGGGCTTGCCGGTGCGCGCCGAGACGAACACGACCTTCGAGACGCCGGTAAAGGTGATGCTGGTCTTCTCGCCGTTGAGCACCCAATGGTCGCCGTCTTTGACTGCCTTGGTGGTGATGTTGCCGGCGTCAGCGCCGCCGCGCGGCTCGGTGAAGGCGAGCGACATCATCTCGCCATTGGCGATGCGCGGAATCCATTCTTCCTGCAAGGCCGGGTGCATCGACGAGGCCATTTCACCGAGGTGGATCGCGTTGGAAATGATGTAGCGGATCTGGTGATCGCAGCGGCCGATCTCTTCGCACACGATGCCGCAATCGACGAATGAATAGCCTTGGCCATCGTATTTCTCCGGCAGGCGCAGGCGCAACAGGCCCATGTTGACCAGCTTGTCGATGAAGTCCTTGGAGAGGAATTCGCCGGTGCGGTCCCAGCGCTGGTAGTTGGGCAACAGTTCCGCCTCGGCATACTTGCGCACCGAGTCGCGGATCATGAGTTGATTTTCAGTGAGGCTGAAGTCCATCTTGATACTCCGTCTGGTCAATCTGTTGAGAGGCGTGAGGCGAACCTGCACGTTGTGAAGCTGCGGTTACGAGATGGGGTAATAGGGGCCGGCAATGGGCTGCTTCCACGGCGAGTAGCCCTCTTTTGCGTAGGCACTCGGGCCGAACTTGAAATGTTTGGCCGCTTCCAGGCTCTCTACCGCCGGCATATTGGCGTCGTAAAACGCTTCCGGCTTGACGGGGCGCGGCCCGGCCTTGGCGACGCTGCCGAATGCAGGCCGGCCGATGATTTTTTCGAGCTGCCAGACGCACTCGATCAACTTGTCCACATCGACGCCGGTCTCGATACCCATGCCTTCAAGCATGTGCATCAGGTCTTCGGTGGCAACCATGCCGCAGGCGCGGCCATTGCCGCCAAACTGCCCGCCGCCGATGCCGCCGAGCGTGCCTTCGATCAGCGCTGTGTCGCTACTGTCGAGCGTGCGCAGCGCCGCATAGAGGCAAGACAGCGCCATGCCGCGCGCGTTGTGCATGTGAAAGTGAAACTGTTTTACGTGCGGCCAGCGCCGTTTGATCTGGGCGAGATCGTCTTCCATCTCGTGCGGCACACACCAGCTTTGCGAGTCGTGCAGGCCGATTTCGATGACGTCGATGCCTGCCGTGGTCAACAACGCAATTTGTCGCTCCAGAAACGAGAAGCGGTAAGCCTTGGAGAACTTGCCCATGAAGTTGGAACCCCAGGCCGAGCCGATGCCGATGCGCGCTTGCGTGATGCCGCGTTCTTTGGCTGCGGCAATCGCCTCCGGCCAGGAGTCCATCATCTGCTGCACCGAGCGGTTGACGTTGCGGCGCTGGTGGATGTCGCAGATGTCGAGGAAGATCGTGAACACGTCGGCTTCGACTGTCAGCGGCGGTGCGTATTGCTCCGCCAGCTTGCGCGCCTTGGCATTGTGGATATAGGGTAGGTAAGTCACGCCCGGCGTTGGCTGGAAGGTCTTGAGCAGTTCTTCAAAGCAGGCCATCTGCGGAACGTACTTGGGGCTGACGAAGGCGCCGAGGGTGATGCGCTTGAGACCGGTTTCGGACAGCGCATGCAGAAAATCGATCTTGGCCGCGAGCGGGATACTCACGTCCTCGATCCCGAAGCCTTCGCGCATCACTTCTTCGTTGTAGATCACGGTCGGCCAGTTCATGGCGGTGCTCCGAGCGTCAATGTTTGCAAGTGCGGTTTGCGGGTTCGGGTTTGCAGAATCACCCTTAATTTCTAATTGTATAACTATTATGATACGATGCAGCGCATCAGTCAACCTCCCGCCGCCCCAGGAGACATGCAGTGACCGGCAAAGTCTTACCCTCAACGACCGGCAAAGTCTTACCCTCAACAACCGGCAAAGTATTGCCTCTGGCCACCAGCTACGAAGACCTCTGCGCCCGCTTTCAGTGGTCGATCCCGGCCCACTTCAACATCGGCGTTGACATTTGCGACCGCCACGCCGATGACCCGGCGCGCGTGGCGATGATTTACGAGAATGAGACTGGCGCGGTGAGCGAACACACCTTCGCCGAGTTCCGCGCGCGCTCGAACCAGCTTGCCAATGGACTAAAGCGTCTCGGCGTAGCGCGGGGTGACCGTGTCGGCATCGTCATGTCGCAGCGTCCGGAAACGGCCACCGCCCATATCGCCATCTACAAACTCGGCGCCATCGCCCTGCCGCTGGCGACGCTGTTTGGCCCTGAAGCGCTCGAATACCGTCTGCGCAACGCGGGCGTGCGCGTGGTGATTACCGATGCACTGAGCCTGCACCGCCTGCTCGAAGTGCGCAGGAAGCTCCCTGAGTTGGAACACATCATCAGTGCCGATCGCACCGATGCCGCCGGCGTGCTGGACTACGCCACGCTGCTCGCCGCCGAGTCAGACCAGTGCGAAGCGGTGCTCAATGCGGCCACCGACGCAGCCCTGCTGATCTACACCTCCGGCACCACCGGCCCGCCCAAGGGCGCGCTGCACTCGCACAGCATGCTGCTCGGGCGCTTGCCGTCGATGGAGTTTGTGCATCAGTCGTTCCCGATGCCAGGCGACCGCTTCTGGACGCCGGCAGATTGGGCCTGGGCCGGCGGCCTGCTCGACATGCTGCTGCCAAGCTGGCACCACGGCGTGACCGTGGTGGCGCACCGCGCTCGCAAGTTTGATGCGGCACACGCGTTTGCGTTGATGGCACGCCACAAAGTCCGCAACGTGTTTTTGCCCGCGACAGTGCTCAAGATGATGCGCCTGATCGACAAGCCGCGCGAGAAATGGGACGTGCAGTTGCGCACCATCCACACCGGCGGCGAGACTGTCGGGGAAGACGTGATCCGCTGGGCGCAGCGGGCGCTGGGCGCAACCCCGCACGAAGCCTTCGGCCAGACCGAGGCAGTGATGATCGTTGGCAACTGCACCGATTACATGCCGATCAAACCGGGTTCGCTGGGCCGCCCGATTCCAGGCCACACGATAGCGCTGCTCGATGCACAAGGCGCGCCTGTGGCCGATGGCGCGATTGGCGAGATCGCCCTCAAGCGCCCCATGCCGGGGATGTTCCTGCGCTACTGGAATGACGAGCAGGCCACGCGCGAGAAATTTTCCGGTGACTGGCTGCTGACCGGTGATCTCGCGCGCCAGGATGCAGATGGCTACCTCTGGTATGTGGGCCGCAAGGATGACGTGATCTCCAGCGGCGCGTATCGCATCGGCCCGGGCGAGATCGAAGCGTGCCTCACCGGCCACCCGGCAGTGGCGCTCGCGGCGGCGGTGGGCAGTCCCGATCCGATTCGCGGTGAAGTGGTGAAGGCGTTTGTGCAGTTACGCGAGGGGTTCGCGCCCACGCCAGAACTCGCACAGGAACTGCAAACCCATGTGCGCACCCGCTTGAGCGCGCACGAATACCCGCGCGAGATTGAGTTTTACGACGCGATTCCGGTCACTACAACCGGCAAAGTGATTCGCAAGGGGCTGCGCGAACTGGAACACGCGCGCAAGAAGTAAGTGGTGCTAAGGCTGCTACCGCACCCCAACTTCAGCGCTCACAAATATCCCACACGTGGGCATACCATGCCGCCAGGAATGGCTCTGGGAGCGGGTTCCAGAGGTGTGGCTATTTGAAGGTTCCAAGCTTCCGCGCAAGCTGCCCGGCCTTTTCATACTCGGCCTTCATCTCGGCTTCAAACTGCTCCACCGTCGGGCTGATCGGCTGCGCGCCCAGACCGGTGAGACGCTCCTTGACTTCATTGCTGCGCATCGCGCCTTGCACCAGATTGCCTAGCGTGGTGACGGCCTCACGCGGTGTGCCGGTCGGGGCGAGGAAGCCGTACCAGACCGGTGTCGGGGTGTAGCCGGCGACGCGAATTTCTTCGCCCAGCGGCGGTACATCGGGCAGCAGCGGCGAGCGCTGTGCGTCGAACACGCCGAGCGGACGCGCGCGGCCCGAGCGCAGATGTGGCAACGCGAGCGGCACCACCACCGGGAACAGTGCGATCTGCCCGCCGATCAAGTCGGTCATCGCCTGCGCTGTGCTCTTGTAGGGCACCTCGACAATATCGAGGCCGGCCGCCTGCTTGAACAACTCCATCTCCTGCTGGCTGATGGTACCGGACCCGGAAGAGGCGTAGCTGAGCTTCCCCGGATTGGCTTTGGCGTAGGCGACCAACTCTTTGATGGTGGTGAACGGTGCCGCTGGGTTGGCGGCAAGCACCAGTGGTATCACCGCCATCTTGATTACCGGCACGAAGTCTTTGAGCGGGTCGTAAGGCGGCTTGGCGTTCTGGCTTGGCACGATCAGAAACGGGTTGGCCGCAATCAGGATGGTGTAGCCATCGGGCGCAGCTTTCGCTGCTGCCTGGGTGCCGATCAGGCTGCCGCCGCCGTCACGGTTTTCGATCACTACCGGCTGGCCGGATTTCTCCGAGATGTTCTGGCCGATGGTGCGTGCCAGCACGTCGCTGCCGGTGCCGGCTGAATACGGCACGATGATCTTGATGGGGCGGTTGGGGTACGGTCCGGAGCCCGACTGTGCGAGCGCTGCGGCGCTGGCCAGCGCCGCCGATAGCGCCGCTGCAACAAACATCCAACGCTGTGTGAGAGAAAAAATCGGTGAGCGCATGGCATTCTCCTCAAAATCTTGCGTCGTGTTGAGCCGTCGTCTTAAGTCTTGGTTGCGTCTTGACGGTTGACTTTTTTATTATATAACCATTTAATGCGCACATGGCTATTTCTGCCCCGCCTTCCCCTCCTGCTCGATCCGCTGCCAGCAAGCGCCTGGCCGACAAACGCCCGGCGGTCAAACGCGCCGTCGCCAAGCGCCTCGCCACGAAACGCCCCTTGGTCAAACGCCCCAAGGCTGCCGAGACAGTGGCCGCCGAATTGCGCCACCAAATCGTCAGCGGCCGTCTCAAACCCGGTGACAAGCTGCATCCGGAGAACGCGCTGCAGGCCGAGTTCGCCATTTCGCGCCCGACCATGCGCGAGGCGCTGCGCATTCTCGAATCCGAGTCGCTGATCGCAATCAGCCGTGGCAAGCACGGCGGTGCGCGCGTGCGCAGCATGGATCTGGCTGCAGCCGCCAACCAGGTGGGCGTGTATCTGCAAATTGCCGGCACCACCCTCCAGGACGTGTGGCTGGCTCGTACTGTGATCGAGCCGCCGGCCGCTGGCCTGCTGGCCGCGCGGCGCGATCCCGCAGCGTTGGCCGAGCTGGAAGCCAACATCGCTGCCGCGCGCGAGGCTGCGCAGACTGACCTGATCCGCTATGCCGACCTCTCGGCCGAGTTCTCCATGCTCCTCACCCAACATTGCGGCAACAAGACGCTGCATCTGTTGTCGTCGCTGATCTACGACATCATCCGCCGCCAGCATGAGGACGTAACCGCGCGCACCTCCAACAAGGCGAGCGTCCACCAGTTGCGCCAGGAAAGCATCAAGAGCCGCGAAATGGCGGTGGCGCTGATGCGCAGCGGTACGCCTGCGGTGGTCGAGAGTTTTTGGCGCACCCACCTGGAGCACATACGCGATCTAGTGCTCGCTGCCTACAAGGGTCCGATGACGATCGCGGTATTGAACGAGCCGCCCGGCAAGCTGCGGCCGATCGGCAACGTGAAGCGGCGCGCGCACGTGCCCGCGTAGCCCCCGCATCCTTTGGCCAAGCGTATTGGATCGCAGCTTCGCACGATCCAACCTTAGTCGTTGGGCCTTGGTGAGCCTTGAGCGGCACGCCCTGTGGCGTCACGAATCAGACCGGCAGCCTTCTCCGCCACCATCAGTGTCGCGGCGAGCGTGTTGGCCGACGGCACTTGCGGCATCACCGATGCGTCGACCACGCGCAGCGCCTGCACGCCGCGCACCTGCAATGCGGGATCGACTACGGCCATCGCGTCGCCGTCTGGCCCCATCTTGCAGGTGCCCACCAGGTGATACGCAGTGGAGCCGCGTTTGCGCGCGAAGTCGAGCAGTTCGTCATCCGTCACCATCTGCGCACCGGGCAACGTCTCGCTTTCAAAGTAACGCGACATCGCCACTGACGCCATCAGGCGGCGTGCCAATTTGATGGCGGTGAGCAATACCGCCTGGTCGCGCGGGTCGGTCAGGTAGTTGGGCTGAACAACGGGCGCGGCCTGCGGATCAGCCGAGCGCAGGCGCACGTGGCCGTGGCTCTCTGGCCGCTGCTGGCGCGCGCCGCAGCTCATGCCGGGGAAATCATCGAGGACATAGGCCAGCCCTTCCTTGTAACTGCCCGGCGTGAACAGCACCTGAATGTCACCGCGCGTGAGTTCTGGTTTGGACTTCCAGTACACGTGTACCAAAGACGGACTCAGACCCAGAATGCTGGGCCGCCCGGCCAGCCAGTTGGCGATCTCGACACCGAGGCGCCAGCCGCGAGAGAGCTCGTTCAGCGTGGTGGTGTTGCGCGCACGCCAGGCCATGCGCACGGTGTAATGATCGCGCAGGTTTTCGCCCACGCCGGGCAAATTGTGTAACGCCTTGATGCCAAGCTGTTGCAGTGTCGCGGCCGGGCCGATGCCGGAGAGTTGCAAGAGCTTGGGCGAGTTGATCGTGCCCGCGCAAACTATCACCTCGCGGCGCGCGCGCACTTCGCGCACGCCGCGCACCTGTCCGGCCTGCGCATAGCGCACGCCTACCGCGCGCAGTCCTTCGAACACAATGCTGTTGGCGTGGGCCTCGACCCGCAGGTCCACCCCGCCGCGCCCCACGGCGGGATGCAAAAACGCGTCAGCACAACTCACGCGGCGGCCCTCCAGAATGTTGCGCTGAAAATAGCCCGCGCCTTCCTGCTGCGCGCCATTGTGGTCGGCATTGCGCGGGATGCCCAACTCGCCAGCGCCGGTGATGAAGGCTTCGCACAGGGGATGACGCCAGTCCGGGTCAGTCACCGGCATCTCGCCCGCGCGCCCGCGCAGGGCATCATCGCCGATGCCGATGCGGCGCTCGGCGCGCATGAAATGGGGCAGCACCTCGGCATGACTCCAGCCGGTGTTGCCAGCCATGGCCCAGTCGTTGAAATCTTCGGCCTGCCCGCGGCTGTAGACCAGGCCATTGAGCGAGCTCGACCCGCCCACGATGCGCCCCTGAACCATGCGGATCTCGCGCCCCGCCGTGGCGGGGCTGGGTTCGCTCTGGTATTGCCACAGCAGCGCCGGGTTGTAGAGCAGCTTCACAAAACCTGCGGGGATGCGCACATAGCGGCTGGTATCGCGCGGGCCGGCTTCAAGCACGCACACGGTTGCAGCGCCGCTTTCACTCAGGCGCTTGGCCAGCAGCGAGCCGGCCGGGCCGGAGCCGACGATCACGTAGTCAAAGGTATCGATCATGACGGCAACGATAACGCGAACGACGGTGCAAGCGGTGACCCAGGCGGCAGTCCGTGCGGTCGCCAAAGCAGCGGCCCAGGGAGCGGCGCAAACGGCGGCCGAAGCGGTGGCCCGAGCGGTGGCCCGAGTGCCGGCCGAAGCAGCGCCTGTTGTTTGCGTGCCGCAAAAGCGGTCTGCAAGCGGCTTCCAGAGCCGATCATGCTTGAAGCTTGCCCGCCAAGGGCATAGAATAGTGTGCCAAGGTACCTCTTCTTCAGGAGGCTCCGGTGAATCCCACCCGCAGCAGGTTTTGCAGCAGTGCCGAGAAGACTCATTTCGCTGGTCGAACTCGCCGGTTCATGGCGCGCGCAGGTGTTGTGGCTGTGGGGGTGTTGCTGAGCGCCGCCGCGCTCGCACAAGGTTACGCCGGCAACGGCATGGCGGTTCCCGGCGGCAAGGGTGATCAACCCAAATTCAGACTGGCCGTCGGCGAAGCCGTACCGTCAGTGGCCGTGGCTGACAAGCGCGCCGGTGAGTGGAAGGCCTACGGCAGCTATCAATTCACCGAGACTTGGGGCGCAGAGTTCAATTATTCCAACTGGGGCCGCGCCGCTGGATTGGCGGGTGCCAAACCAGCCGTAACCGCAAGTACCCCAAGCGGATTGGCTGCGCGCGGCTCACAAGTTGATGTAGCAGCCACTGGTACCTTGCCCCTGACGCGCAGCCTGTCGCTATTCGGCAAACTCGGCTATGGCCGCAACGAGATCAATGCCTCGCCCTATTGCCTGTCAGCAGCCTGCGGCCCGCTCGGCGGCGCACGCAGCGAGGGGGCGCGGGCCGGTGTCGGGTTGCGCTACTCGTTTAGCGATAGCTGGGGCCTGCGCGTCGATTACGAAAACGTGAATACGCTGGCCACGCCCAACGCCGTGCCCGCCAAGGGCGATAGCTGGTCGGCGCGGATCAAGTACACGTTCTGAGCGCTGCCCCGTAGGTTCAGCGCCCGCCAAAGGCACACAGCGTGCATGGCCGAAAACCCTTGTCCACCAAGGCTTTCGAGCCACCGAGGTCAGGCAGGTCGATGATCGCGGCGGGCAAAATTGCATCGGCCCCCAAGCCTTCGAGCAAGCGCACCGCCGCCAACATGGTGCCGCCGGTGGCGATCAGGTCGTCGATCAGCAACACGCGCGCGCCTTTCGCAATCGCGTCGGTGTGAACCTGGATCGATGCCTTGCCATACTCCAGCGCGTATTCCTCGGTGAGCGACTCGAACGGCAGCTTGCCCGCTTTGCGCACCGGCACGAAGCCCAGGTTCATCGCGTAGGCGGTCGCAGCACCGATCACGAAACCGCGCGCATCAATGCCGGCGACGGCGTCAATGCGCTGATCGCGAAAGTGCGCGGCGAAGGCGTCGATGATGTGCCGAAACGTATTTGCATCCGACAGCAGTGGTGTGATGTCGCGGAACATCACGCCCGGTTCGGGCCAGTTTGGCACGGTGCGGATTGATGTGCGGATCAAGTGTTCAATAAGCATCAGTAATCTCCCCACGTTTTCACGAGAGACGGATATGGATTGATGATTGATAGGATGAAACAAGCGAAATTATTGGGTCCGGGTTTGAACGTCGAAGTGCAGACTTTGGGGCTTTTGCGAACGCAGGCGGCGCTACTCGCAGTCTGTCGACCGGGCCAAGACCAATGCGCTGCACGACCGGACTGACGTGCTGACTGTGTGCTATTCGAGCAAGAACTACCCAGCCACTTTGCTCTGGGTGGTGGTCAAGGACGAGGAGTCCGGCAAACACATCACGTTTCTGACCAACGACTTTGCGCTCAACCCCGATTCGCTGGCATCACACTCAGATGCGCAATCGTCTCGCCTACCGGAATCACATCGCAGTACTTCAACGCCATATCGTAGAGATTGGCAAAGTGCGGACTCTCGTGTTTGTCTGCGGTGGTCTCTTCCGGCACGATCGTGCGGTAGCTGCGCTGCAGGCTGTCGACTGCCGTGGCGCGCACGCAGCCCGAGGTGGAGCCACCCGTGACGATGACCGTGTCGATCTTGTGGAAGTTGAATAGCGAGCCCAAGTTGGTTTCAAAGAACGCCGAAGCCATGCGCTTGTTGATGATGATGTCACGCTGCCGGTCGATCACCAACCGGTCATCGAATTCGCTGCGGCGCGAGCCCACCTTGATGTTTTGCAGCGAGTCTGGCGTGTTGGTGCGCGTGCCCCAGACGCCGCAGTCTTCGCCGGACTCCATGTAGGCGACGTAAGTCCAGATCACCGGAAAGCCTTTGGCGCGCATCGCGGCGGCGAGCTGGTTGACGTAGTCGAGTTGCTTGGGGTCGGTTTCGTACGCAGTGGCGAACTCGCCGACGCAGGTGTAGGCCTTTTGCAGATCGACATTGATCAATGCAGGCCGTGCGCCGAAGCCGAAGCGCTTGCGCGTGGGGTTTTTCTTCACCGCCTCGAAAAGTTCACGCGCGGTTTTGTTCGACATTTCCATTGCGGGT
>JANPAR010000150.1:0-22760 GCA_031430015.1 Burkholderiales bacterium | reverse complement strand
CCCACGCGTGCGGACCCTGATCGAAACCGAAGTCAAGGGCCTTGAGAAGAGCATCTGGGACGCCGCCGCCCTGCACACCGAGCAAGGCTACCTGTGCAACAGCGGAGCTGCCGCCTGCACCGTCGGTACCAAAGGGAAGATGACGCTTGTCACGCCTTCGGCCGCCGACATTGCCTTGCTTAAAAAGATTGTCAACGAGACGATGTTGCCGGCCTGGGCGGCACGTTGCTCGGCCGAATGCGTGGCCGGCTTTAACGGCACTATCGGCAAGGTGCTGGGTGTGGTCGCGGTAAAAAAATAGCCCTCCAGCCCTGATGCTGGATCGCGCCCTCAAAGCGGCCGACCGGGTGTCCCTGTGGGGCGTCTGGTTCGGCGGCGGCCTGATTTTCCTGGCGGCGCTGCTGGTGTCGGTCGACGTGCTGGCGCGCAAGCTGTTCACCGTGTCGCTCGGCGGCGCGGACGAGCTCTCGGGTTATGCCTTCGCCATCGGCACCGCGTGGGCCTTTGCATTCACGCTGCTGCGCCGCTCCAACGTGCGCGTCGATGCCTTGTATCAGCACCTGCCGCCCAAGCTGCGCGCGTTTCTTGACATTCTGGCGCTGCTGACCCTGGGCGTGCTTGCCGGGTACCTGACGTTTTATGCGTTCTCGGTATTGCAGACCTCGTGGCACCTGAAGGCGCAATCGAACTCCTCGCTCAAGGTGTTCTTGTGGATTCCGCAGGGGCTGTGGCTTGCCGGGCTGACGCTGTTTGTCGTCACCTTGTTGCTGTTGCTGCTGCGTGCCTTTGTGGCATTGCTTGCGGGTGATTGGCCGGCGATCCATGCCTTGCTGTCAGCCCGCAGCATTGAAGAAGATGCGCTCGAAGAAGCCGCCTATGCCAAGAGCGCCGACCTGATGGGCTTGAGCCCCGCAGGCGCTGCAGGCGCAGCGGGCGCTGCAGGCGCAGCAAGCGGACCAGGTGCTGCTGCGGACCGGGCCGGCAGGAAGCATTCGGCATGATCGGTACCGCACTCATCATCCTGCTGGCGCTGATGGCCTTGGCGATTCCGGTGGCGGCATCGCTCGGCGTGCTGGCGCTGGCGCTCGAAGCCATTTACTCGCAACTGCCGCTGTCGCGCGCGATGGGCGAAGTGGCCTGGTCGGCCAGCAATGAGTTCTTGCTGGTATCGGTGCCCTTGTTCATCCTGCTGGGCGAAATCCTGCTGCGCTCCGGCTTTGCCGAACGCATGTATGGCGCGCTGATCAAGTGGGTGTCGTGGCTGCCCGGCGGGCTGATGCACTCGAACATCGCCGCCTGCGGCATGTTCGCCGCCACCTCGGGTTCCAGCGTCGCCACTGCCGCGACCGTGGGTACCGTGGCATTGCCGCAGGCGAAGCGCTTTGGCTACAACGAGCGCCTGTTCCTCGGCACGCTCGCCGCCGGTGGCACGCTGGGCATTCTGATCCCGCCGTCGATCAACATGATCGTCTACGCGGTGCTCACCAACACCTCGGTGCCCAAGCTCTACCTCGCGGGCATTGTGCCGGGCGCCGCGCTGGTACTGCTGTTCATGCTCACCGTAGTGATTTGTTGTGTCGTCAAACCGGCCTGGGGCGGACAAAAATTCCGCGCCAGCTGGGCCGAACGTATCGCCAGCCTGCCGCATCTGGTGCCGCCGATCGGCATCTTCATGGTGGTGGTCGGTTCGATCTACGGTGGCATCGCCACGCCGACCGAGGCCGCTTCGCTCGGCGTGGTGGCCTCGCTGTTCCTCGCATGGTGGGCCGGCAAGCTCTCGTTCGCGATGTTGAAGGAAGCCATCGAAGGCACGATGCGCTCGACCGCGATGGTGATGCTGATCGTGGTGGCGGCCTACTTCCTCAACTTCATCATCTCGGCGATTGGCTTGACCACCCAGCTGACCTCGTTCATCGAGCAGCTTGGCCTCACGCCGATGATGATGCTGTTCGCCGTGATCGTGTTTTACGTGGTGCTCGGCTGCTTCATGGAGACGCTGTCGATGATGATCACCACGATCCCGATCATCGCGCCGGTGATGTTCAAGCTCGGGTTCGATCCGGTGTGGTTTGGCATCGTCGTGATCGTGCTGATTGAAACCGCCCTGGTCACGCCACCGGTAGGGCTCAATCTCTTCGTGGTGCAAAACCTGCGCAAGAGCGGCTCACTCAACGACGTGATCATCGGCACGCTGCCGTTTGTGCTGGCGTTGTTTGTGATTCTCGGCCTGCTCGCCGCGTTTCCGGATTTGGCGCTGTGGCTGCCGCGCATCATGAACTGAGGGTGCGCCGCATTGCTTTAGACGCGGCGCGGCGGCCACTCACTCAGCGCTGATGCGCGCTGCCTTGATCACCCGGTCCCAGCGCGCGAACTCGGTGCTGATGAATTCCTGCGCCTTCTCGGGCGTTGTCGGTGACGGCTCGGCGCCGAGCGCCAGCAGCCGTTCGCGCACCGCAGGCGTAGCGAGAATGCGTGTCATTTCCTCGTTGAGCCGAGTCACGATGGGGCGAGGCGTGGCAGCTGGTGCAAGAAAGGCATACCAGCCCGTCACGTCATAGCCCGGCACGCCGCTCTCGGCAATCGTGGGTATCTCCGGCGCGACGCCCGCGCGCGTGCCGCTTGATACGGCCAGCCCGCGCAGCTTGCCGTTGCGCACCTGCGGCAGGGTTTCGAGAACGGTGCCGAACAGCATGGCCACATGGCCGCCGAGCGCATCGCTCAAGGCCGGGCCACCGCCTTTGTAAGGCACATGGGTGAGTTGCACGCCTGCCATGCGATTGAACAGCTCACCCGCCAGATGGTTTGTCGAGCCGATGCCGCTGGATCCATAGGTCAGCCTGCCCGGGTTCGTCTTCGCGTAGGCGATCACCTCGCGAATCGACTGTGGCGCAAGGCCGGGATGAATCGTGATGACGTAGGGAAAGGCAATCGCCATCGTGAGCGGCGTGAAATCGCGCAGCGCGTCATATTTGATGCTCTTCACCAGCGCCGGGTTGATCACGTGCGGCGCGGCGGCAATCAGCAGCGTATAGCCATCTGCCGGGGCCTTGGCCGCGAGTTCGGTGCCGAGCATGGTGCCGGCACCGGGTTTGTGATCGAGCACCACCGGCTGGCCGAACTTTTCCGCCAGCGGCTGCGCCACCATGCGCGCGGTGATGTCGGTGCCGCCGCCGGGGGCGTAGGGCACGATCAGGCGGATCGGTTTGATGGGGTAGTCATCCGCCGCTCGAGCGGGCTGGGTCACCGCACACGAGAGAGCAAAGACACCAAGGGCGGCCTGAGCTATCGCGTATCGAGTCGATACGCAGCGAGGCCGGGCGGAGCGTAGAGATGACGTCACGCGCCGATTCTACGGCAGCGCTTGCCGCCACGACTGTGCGACACTTCTGCTGCGCTCTACCACGCGGCCAGTCTGCATCAGGTCATTGCAAACGAATTGAACGGAGGCTCACCATGCAACGCAGAATCGCACTAGCCACTCTCGCCATTGCCGCACTCCTCGGCGCAGCCCACGCGCCTCTCGCCAGCGCTGGCTCCAAAGAAGAGATCGACGCCAAGGTCACGCAAGCCATTGAAGACTTCTATAAACAAACCAGCGCCGGCAAGACGCTTGCACAAAAAGCGTCAGGCATGCTGGTATTCCCCGAAGTGATCAAGGCCGGCATCGGCGTTGGCGGTGAATACGGCGAAGGCGCGCTCGTCATCAAGGGCAAGCCGGCGGCCTACTACAGCACTGCGGCTGCCTCAATCGGCTTTCAGCTCGGCGCGCAGGTCAAGTCACAAGTGATCCTGTTCATGAACCCCAAGGTGCTCGCGGACTTTCGCAAGAGCCAGGGCTGGAAAGCGGGTGTCGATGGCAGCGTGGCGCTGGCCACGCTCGGCGCCGGCGGCGAGATCAGCACCGACACCATCAAAGAGCCGATCATCGGCTTCATCTTCTCGAACAAGGGGCTGATGTACAACCTCACGTTTGAGGGGTCGAAGATTACGAAGCTGGAGCGGTGAACGGACTGGCGACACGTTTGATGCGGTCAGGAGCCATGGTGTTTTGGCTCCTTGCGGGTGGCTGCTGCGCTGCGCTCGGCGGCGCTCGAAAGGGGTGAGTGAGGGAATGAGCGGGCCGTGATCTGTGTTTCACTCCCGGTTCTTATTGCACTCTTACCGGAGAAAGTCATGCGCCACCTCGCTTCCACCTTGCTTGCCGCCACGCTGTTGCTGACCATCACCGCTGCCTCCGCGCAGACCAACGTGCGCATCCGCGGCACCATCACCGACATCGACGCCACCACCATTTCGGTGAAGTCGCGCAGCGGCGAAGACCTGAAACTCGCACTCGACGAAAAGCTGGGCGTCGCGGTGGCGACGGCGGTGAAATTTGAAGACATCAAGGCGGGCGATTTCGTCGGCTCGGCGGCGATGAAAGGGCCGTACGGCAAGCTCGTCGCGCTCGAAGTGCATTTCCTGCCGGCCACCGTACCCGCCGGGCATACACCGTGGGATCTGGAGCCAGGCTCAACCATGACCAATGCAAACGTGGTCGAAGCGCGGGTGTCGGGTGCGGGGGCGTCCGGGGCGCGCGAGTTGCAGCTCAAGTACAAGGACGGCGAGCAGACCATCGTGGTGCCGGCCAACGCGCCGGTGGTGCGCGCGGTGCCGGGTGTCAAGGATGACCTCAAGGTCGGCGAATATGTTTTCATCGCTGCGGTCAAGGGAGCAGATGGCAAGCTCACCGCTCTGCGCGTTCAGGTGAGCAAGAACGGTGTGAAGCCGCCGCAGTAGTTTTCGCTGTGGTGTGCGTGCCCAACGCTGGGCGCGGGAGGGATAGGGCAGAATAGCGGCAGGGCAGTGCGCTGCGCGCGGCCCAATTCCTGGAGAGCATGGCCGCATGAGCACCACGCACGCTGATCCGACCACGGGCATCGAGTCCGTTGCTGTGCTGCCCGGCACTGGCGCGGGCAGCGGCAGCGGCGCCGGGATTGCGGCTGAGGCCAGCGCGGCGAATACGGCAGGGGCGGCCAAGATCATCTGCAACGCCTGCCCCGTGCTGTGCAACATCAGCGAAGGCCGCAGTGGCGCATGCGACCGCTACGCGAATGTCGAGGGCGTGCTGACGCGACTCGATCCGCTGGTGCTAATGCAACGGGCGCAAGCTGGAGAACAAGGGCTGGTGCGGCTTTCCGAGGCTATTGGCCCGGGAGGCGCATGGGACAAGGCTGAGCGGGCAGGGGGCTTGCAAAAATATGCTGAGACGCAGGAGGCCGCAACACCAGAGGTGTTTGTCACCGGCATTGGCTCGACGACGACCTACCCCGACTACAAACCCGCGCCCTTCATCGTCTCCTCGCAACATGCGGGTGTGGACACCGTCACCGTGGTCACAGAGGGCGTGTTCAGCTATTGCAGCTTCAAGGTCAAGATCGATACCGACCGCTACATCGGCCCGGAGCAGGCCAACGTGCGCTGCGATGGTGAAGTGGTGGGCCATGTGACTACGGCAGAGTACGGCTCGCAGATGTTGTCGCTCGGCGGGGTGCATCACCTCACCGGCGGCAGCAAGAAGGAAGGGCGCGTTACCTGCCAGATTATGATGGACCTCGGCAACAAGAAGGCGGTCGAGTTCGCCATCGAGGGTGGCTCAACCATTGTGGTGCAGGCCGGCATGCCGCCGGTCATCAACGGCATCACCGAGCAGCGCATGCGCGTCGGCTGCGGGTCGGCCACCATCGGCATCTTCGCGCCGCAGTGGAAAGACCACGTCGATGAAGTCATCGTCGTCGATGATCACATCACCGGCGTGCTCACCGAGCATCAGGCCGGCAAATACATCGACATGCAGCCCTCGGGCATCCGCATCCGCGGCAAGCGCTCGACGCCGGGGCGCTACTTCCAGGTCGCCAATCCGGGCATGGGCTGGGGCGGCACCGACATCACCGATCCGCTGACCATCATCGACCGCATCGACGCCAAGGTAGCCCGTCCCGGCATGCGCGTGCTGTTCGTCTCCACCACAGGTGAGGACTACGCTTATTTCACGCTCGATGATGCTTTGCAGTTCAAGGTTGCGGAGATGCCTGAAGCGCTAAAGAAAGTGGTGTTGCGCATCGGCGAGAACTGCGAACCGGCGCTGTGCACCGTGTTGTTCCTCGGCGGTGCGGGCGGCAGCTTGCGCGCGGGCGTGACTGACAATCCGATTGCGTTGACGCGTTCAATCAAGAACCTGCTCACCAACGTGACAGCCGGTGGCGCGCCGGCTTACATCTGGCCCGGTGGCGGCATCATGATGATGGTCGATGTGATGCGCATGCCGGACAACGCGTTTGGCTACGTGCCCACGCCAGCCATTGTTGCGCCGGTCGAGTTCACCATGCGGCTCGCCGACTACGCGGCGCTGGGTGGATACACCGAGCAGGTGCGACGCTTGGCCGATGTGCTCGCAAGCGAAAAAGTGCAACGTCTCGCGCAGGATGTGCGCAACCCCTGGCCGCTTGATCTGCCATCAGGTGCGCAAGCCGGAGATGGCGAATGAGCGCGACTCGCCGTGCGCTCGACGCCCGCCGCCAGCACTGGCAGCACGGGCCGATTGATCTCGTCATCGAGGCGTGGGGCGATGCCGCTGCGGTCGAGCGCGCCTATGCAGCGGCGTGGGTGCGGTTTGAAACCGTGTTGCCTGAACTCGTGTCGGAGCTCGCTCAGCTGCGCTCACCGGCACATGCTGCCTCGCAGGTGAATGGTCCGGTGGCGCGGCGCATGCTGGCCGCGTGTCAACCACACGCGGCGCAGTTCATCACACCGATGGCAGCCGTGGCGGGTGCGGTGGCCGATGAAATCTGCACCTTGTTCGCTGCCGAGTCTGGCGTTCGCAAGGCCTACGTCAACAACGGCGGCGACATCGCTCTGCACCTGCGCGATGGTGAAGGGCTCACGATTGGCGTGATCGATCATCCGCAACTGCCGCATCAGATTGGCGATCTGACCATCACCAGTGACATGCCGGTGCGCGGCATCGCCACCAGCGGCTGGCGCGGGCGCAGTTTCAGTCTTGGCATTGCCGATAGCGTGACGGTGCTCGCTGCGAGCGCTGCGGCAGCCGATGCGGCGGCGAGCATGGTCGCCAATGCGGTCAACGTGGCGCACCACAGCATCGTGCGCGCACCGGCGAATACGCTCAAAGATGACACCGACCTTGGCGCGCGTTTGGTGACGGTGGCGGTACCGCTGCTGTCACGCGCGTTGGTGTTGCGCGCGCTCGATTGCGGAGCAGCCGAGGCGAATGCATGCGCAGGGCGTGGCCTGATCGATTCCGCCTTGTTGATGTTGCAAGGCGCATACCGGCAGACTGGGCGCAGTGCAGGTTCAGCGCTTAAACTGGCTGCTTGAGTTGGGGTTGCCCAAGCTTGCTACCCAGAGATTGGCCGCCTGAGTTATCCATCAACGTTTCGCCGCGCCGGAGTCCCCTATGGTGATGAAAACCGCACGTAACCTGAGCCGCAGTGCTGCGCGTACCGCCACTGGCATCGCCAGCAGCATGGCCGGCAAGGTGATGAGCGATGTCACCGCGCGCATGACCAAACAAGTGGCCAACACCATGGTCGGCAGAATGGCCGAGAAAATTACGGCGGCGCGCTACCCGCAGAGCGAGCCGCAATACAAAGTGGAAGTGCGCAAGATCGCATTGCAGATCGAAGAGATCAACCACGAAGGCGGGCCGCTGGCCAAACGCCCGGTGAAGAAGGGCGCGATTGCTGCCGTCGTGCACAACCCGTTCGCCGGCCGTTACGTCAAGGATTTGCAGCCCTTCATGGAATTGCTCAAGCCGCTCGGCTTTGATCTGGCCGACCGTTTGATCAAGGCGCTCGGCGGGCCGAAGAAGATCGAAGGCTATGGCAAGGCCATCATCGTTGGCGTCAACGGCGAGTCTGAGCACGCCGCGCTGTGGCATGTGCCGGGCGGCTACGGCATGCGCGAGTTGCTGGAGAACTCCAAGGCGCTCGTGCCGTCAACCATCAAGGTGGCGGCTGCCGGTACGGTGATTGACGTGCCGATTCACCATCGCACGGCGGCCTATGTGCGCAGCCATTTTGATTCGGTCGAAGTGCGCGTGCCCGATGCGCCGCGCCCTGACGAAATGGTGTTTATCCTTGCCATGACCACCGGCGGGCGCGTGCATGCGCGCATGGGCGGCATGACGGTGGATGAGATTGCGAAGTTTGACGGGCAGCGGTAGGGGCGGCTGCGAAAACTGAAAGCCTGTTTCGAAGATTGATTTGTCAACTGGAGGTTCATATGCAACGGCGTACATTCACTGCAACGGTCACCAAAACCACACTGGCAACGGCTCTAACAGTGGCTCTGGGAGCGCTTCTTGGGGTTTCCGTGGGCGGTACGGCCCTGGCGCAACCGAAGACCATCAAGATCGGCGAGATCAACAGCTACAAGGCGCAGCCGGCCTTTCTTGACCCCTACAAAAAGGGCATGGATCTCGCGGTTGAAGAAGTCAATGCAGCGGGCGGGGTGATCGGCCGCAAGCTCGAACTCATCATCCGTGACGACGGCGCCAACCCCGGCGACGCGGTGCGCGTGGCGGAAGAACTGGTGTCGCGCGAGAAAGTCGATCTGATCGCGGGCACTTTCCTCTCCAACATCGGTCTCGCCGTCACCGACTTCGCCAAGCAGAAGAAAGTGTTCTTCCTCGCCTCCGAGCCGCTGACTGATCGTATCGTTTGGCACAGCGGCAACCGCTACACCTTCCGTCTGCGTCCCTCCACCTACATGCAGGTGGCGATGCTGGTGCCGGAAGCGGCCAAGCTGAACAAAAAGCGCTGGGCGGTGGTGTACCCGAACTATGAATACGGGCAGTCAGCTGTTGCGACTTTCAAGGAACAGTTGAAACGCGCGCAGCCCGATGTTGAGTTTGTGGCCGAGCAGGCCTCGCCGCTCGGCCGCATTGACGCCGGCGCGGTGGCACAGGCGCTGGCGGATGCCAAGCCGGACGCGATTTTCAATGTCACCTTCGGTGCAGATCTCGCGCGCTTCGTGCGCGAAGGCAATACGCGCGGCCTCTTCAAGGGGCGTGAAGTGGTGAGCCTGCTTACCGGCGAGCCGGAATACATCGACCCGCTCAAGGACGAAACCCCCGAAGGCTGGATCGTCACCGGCTACCCCTGGTATGGCATCGACACGGCGGATCACAAACCGTTCTTCATCGCCTATCACAAAAAATACAACGACTACCCGCGTCTTGGCTCGGTGGTGGGCTACACCACCATCAAGGCCATCGCGGCGGGCGTGAAAAAAGCCGGTTCGACCGACACCGAAAAAATGATTGCAGCCTTCAGAGGCCTGACCTTCGATACGCCGATGGGCAAGGCCACCTTCCGCGCGATTGACCATCAATCGACCATGGGCGCGTATATCGGCAAGACCACACTGCGCGGTGGCAAAGGGGAGATGAAGGACTACCGCTATCTCGATGGCGCGAAGTATTTGCCGCCAGACGATGTGGTGAAGAAGCTGCGCCCGGCGAATTGATCCGGTTGGCCCCGCAGATCAATCCGGCGCGCGCTCTTCGCGCGCCGGACGGTTGACGCACTCGCATGAGCATTGACGCACTCGCAGTCCAGTTCCTCAACGGGCTGGCCGGCGCTTCCACGCTGTTTTTGATTGGCGTCGGCCTGTCGCTGATCTTCGGTGTCACGCGCATCGTCAATTTTGCGCATGGCTCGTTTTACATGCTCGGCATCTATGTCGCGTATTCGATTGTGACGCGGATCGGCGGTGGAGTGGTGGGGTTCTGGTTCGCGCTGCTGCTGGCGGCACTGATCGTCGCGGCAATCGGCGTGGTGGTCGAGTTGCTGCTGTTGCGGCGCATCTACCAGGCGCCGGAATTGTTCCAACTGCTCGCCACCTTCGCTGTGGTGCTGATCGTGCGCGACGCCACCCTCGCCATCTGGGGGCCGGAAGATTTGCTCGGCCCGCGCGCGCCGGGTCTCAAAGGCTCGGTCGAGATTCTCGGGCGGCAATTTCCACAGTACGACCTGGTGCTGATCCTGATCGGCCCGCTGGTGCTGGGTGCGCTGTGGTGGCTGCTCACGCGCACCCGCTTTGGCGTGCTGATCCGCGCCGCCACGCAAGACCGCGAAATGGTCGGCGCGCTGGGTGTCAATCAGGCATGGCTGTTCACCGGCGTGTTCGCGCTCGGCGCATTTCTCGCGGCGCTTGGCGGTGCGCTGCAGTTGCCGCGGGAGCCAGCCAATCTGGGCATTGACCTGGTGGCGATTGGCGAGGCCTTTGTGGTGGTGGTGGTGGGTGGCCTCGGCAGCATTCCCGGTGCGTTTCTGGCGGCGCTATTGATCGCCGAAATCAAGGCGCTGTGCATCGCAATTGGCACGGTCAATTTGCTTGGCATCGACTTTGCATTTTCCAAACTTACCCTGGTGGTCGAGTTTCTGGTGATGGCTGCGGTGCTGATCTGGCGGCCCTGGGGCTTGCTGGGCAAACCCGCTGCGGCGACGCGCAACGTGGCCGAGATCGAAGCACCCTTGAAACCAGCCGATGCGCGCACCCGATGGTTCGGCATCGCGGTTCTGGTACTGCTGTTGCTGCTGCCAATCGCAGGGACCGCATTCCCTTACGCCCTGGTGTTGATGATCGACATTCTCACGGCCGTATTGTTCGCCACCACGCTGCACTTCATCATGGGGCCGGGTGGCATGCATTCGTTTGGCCACGCTGCGTACTTCGGTTTGGGCGCGTACGGCGCGGGCCTGCTGGTCAAGGTGCTCGGCTGGCCGATGGAAGGGGCGCTCGCAGTCGCCCCGCTTCTCGCGGCCGCGGGCGCGTTGATCTTCGGCTGGTTCTGTGTGCGCCTCTCGGGTGTGTACCTCGCCATGCTCACGCTGGCATTTGCGCAGATCGTCTGGTCGGTTGCGTATCAGTGGGACAGCCTCACCGGCGGCAGCAACGGCATCGTCGGGGTGTGGCCGGCCGAGTGGCTCAATGAAAAGTGGGTCTACTACTACCTCACGCTCGCGCTGACCGTCGCTGGCGTGCTGTTTTTGTGGCGCGTGCTGCTCAGCCCCTTCGGCTATGCGCTGCGCGCCGGGCGCGATTCGCCGCTGCGGGCCGATGCGATTGGCATCAATGTGTTTCGCGTGCAATGGGCAGCGTTTGTGCTGGCCGGGTTTTTGTGCGGTGTGGCCGGCGCCTTGTTCGCCTTCTCCAAAGGCAGCATCGCGCCCGATGTGATTCATGTGAGCCGCTCGATTGATGGCCTGGTGATGGTGTTGCTGGGCGGCGTGCAAACCTTGAGCGGCCCGGTGGTGGGCGCGGCGCTGTTTACCTGGTTGCAGGATTTGATCGCGCGCGAGTTTCAATACTGGCGCGCGGCGCTCGGGCTTACGATTTTGATGTTGGTGTTGTTGTTCCGGCAGGGCGTGGCCGGGTCGATCAAGGCCTTGTTTGTGAAGGAGGCTGCATGAGTCTTCTTGGCGTGCAGGGTTTGTCCAAGTCATTCGGTGGCGTGCGCGCCGTCGACAACGTGAGCTTCGAGGTCGCGGCCGGCGAGTTGCTCGCGCTGATCGGCCCCAATGGTGCCGGCAAGTCCACCTGCTTCAACATGCTCAATGGCCAGCTTGCCAGTGATGCAGGCAGCATCACGCTCGATGGCCGCTCTGTCACCGGTTTGCAACCGCGTGAAGTCTGGCGCCTGGGCGTGGGCCGCACGTTTCAGATCACCGCCACGTTCAGCTCGATGACAGTGCGCGAGAACGTGCAGGTCGCGCTGCTGTCGCACCGAAATGAGTTGTCAAAAATGATACGCCGCGCGCGTGAGCAATATGTGGACGAAGCCGATGCCCTGCTGGAGCGCGTTGGCATGAAGCCGCAAGCCGAGCGGCCCTGCTCGGTGCTCGCCTACGGTGACCTCAAGCGCCTCGAACTTGCCGTGGCGATGGCGAATCGCCCGCGCCTCTTGCTGATGGACGAACCGACCGCCGGCATGGCGCCGAAAGAACGCATTGAGCTGATGGCGCTCGCGGCGGATATCGTCAAGACCGACCACATTGGCGTGTTGTTCACCGAGCACGACATGGACGTGGTGTTCGCCCACGCCACCCGCATGATCGTGCTCAATCGCGGCCAGCTGATTGCGCAGGGCGCGCCGCAGGATGTGCGCGCCAACCCGGAAGTGCAGCGCATTTACCTTGGGAGCCGGCACTGATGGCGGCGATGCTGACGGTCTCCGGCCTGCATGCCTACTACGGCCAGGCGCACATCCTCGCCGATGTGGCGCTGCAAGTACACGCGGGCGAAGTGGTGGTGCTGCTCGGGCGCAATGGTGCGGGCAAGAGCACGACGCTCAAGTCGATCATCGGACTGGTGCGGCCCAAAAGTGGCGCGGTGGAATTCAGAGGCGCGCGCATCGACCAGTTCGACCCCTTCAAGATTGCGCGCATGGGCTTGGGCTATGTGCCGGAAGAGCGGCGCATCTTCACCGACCTCACGGTCAAGGAAAACCTGGAAGTCGGCCGCCAACCCGCGCGCGCCGGCGTGCCGGTATGGGATTGGGACAAACTCGGTGCGCTGTTTCCCAACCTCAAGGAAATGCCCGATCGCAAAGGCGGCCACATGTCGGGCGGCGAGCAGCAGATGCTCACCATTGCCCGCACGCTGATGGGCAACCCCGCGTGCATCCTGCTTGACGAACCGTCGGAAGGCGTTGCGCCAGTGATCGTCGATCAGATGGTGGTTGCGATTGGTGAACTCAAAAAGGCCGGCGTCGCGATTCTGCTCTCCGAGCAAAACCTGCATTTCGCGATGGAGGTGGCCGACCGCGCTTACATCATCGAGAAGGGGCGGATTCGCTTTGAGGGCACGATGGCCGAGCTGTCGGCCAATGAGGATGTACGGGTGCAGTATTTGGCGGTCTAAATCGAGGCACAATGCAGGTCACTTCGATGCGATGTTCTCGTTCGGCTCGCTACAGAATTCGACAACCTGCTCTATTGGATTGCCACCATGATTACCTCGACTCTTGTGCTGACGTCGGTTGGCGATGACACTGGCGTCATTCTGCCCGCTGACGTACTGGAAAAACTGGGCGTGGAACCTGATGGTTCTCTGAACGTGTCCGAGACTTCGCGCGGGTTCGAATTGACGGCGTGCCATGAAACGTTTTCAGAGCAGGTTCATCATGCAGCAGAGATCATGCATGAGAACACGGTCGTGCTGATGAGGCTTGCAAAGTAGGGTATGAGACAGCAGTTGCCACCTTTCTCGTTTGCTTCATGAGCAAACTCGCAGGCATCGACGTAGGCGGCACCTTCACCGACCTGATCCTGGTCGATGACGTAACCGGCGAGGTGAAACTCGCCAAGGTGCCGACCACGGTGGAGAACCAGGCCTTTGGCGTGCTCGCCGCACTTGACGCCGCCGGGGCCGATGCCGCCGGTCTTGCCGCCATCATTCACGGCACCACCACCACCACCAACGCGATGCTGGAGCGCAAGATCGCGAAGGTGGGCTTGATCACCACACGCGGCTTTCGTGACGTGCTTGAACTCGGCCGCCGCACGCGGCCCAAAGCCTATGGCATGACCGGCACCTTTGTGCCGCTGATCCCGCGCGAGTTGCGCATGGAGGTTGATGAGCGCATGGATGCCGAAGGCGCCGTGCTGCGCGCGCTCGATGAAGCACAAGTGGCCGCTGCCGCCGAACGGCTGATTGCACTCGGTGCCGAAGCCGTGGTGATCCACTACCTGCACAGCTACATCAACCCGGCGCACGAGTTGCGCACGGCGGAATTGATCAAGCCCTTGTGTGCCAACGGCGCATTCGGCGGTGGCGCTTTCGTCACCATCGGCCACAAGATCGTCGCCGAATACCGCGAGTACGAACGCGGCGTCACCGCCGCGGTGAATGCCGCCGTGCAGCCGGTGCTGGCGCGTTACATCGCGCGCTTGCAAACCGAATTGAAGGGCCGCGGCTTCGCCAAAGACCTGCTGGTCATGCAAGGCAATGGCGGCACGGTGTCGTCAAGCATTGTGGCCGAGCACGCGGTCAACACGGTGATGTCCGGCCCCGCCTCGGGTGTGATCGCTGCTGCCTACACGGGCCGCGCCTGCGGCATGCCCAACCTCATCACCTACGACATGGGCGGCACATCGAGCGACGTGGCCTTGATCAAGGACGGCCTGCCGTCGGTGTCGAGCGAGCTCGAACTCGAATACGCGATGCCGATTCACGTGCCGATGATCGACGTACACACCATCGGCGCGGGCGGCGGCTCACTCGCGAGCGTCGATGCGGCAGGCTTGCTGCGCGTCGGGCCGGAGAGTGCGGGTGCGACGCCAGGGCCGATCTGCTACGCGCGCGGCGGTGAGCGGCCAACGATTACCGACGCCAATCTGGTGCTCGGCCGCCTCAACCCGGATAAGTTGTTGTCAGTCAACAACCCGGTGCCGATGGAGCGCGTGCGCGCCTTGCTGGTCGAGCATGTGGGCAGCAAGCTTGGTCTCGACGCCGTGCAGACCGCCGCCGCCATCTTGCGCATCGCCAACGACAAAATGGCCGGCGCGATCCGCATGGTGAGCCTCGCGCGCGGGCACGACCCGCGCGACTTCGCCCTGTTCGCCTTCGGTGGCGCCGGGCCGCTGCACGCCTGCGCGCTGGCCAAAGAACTCGGCATCCCGAAAGTGCTGATCCCCGCAAGACCCGGTCTCACCAACGCTCTTGGCTGCACGGTCGCCGACGTGCGGCACGATTTTGTGCGCACCATCAACCAGCCCCTGAAAGCGCTCGACGAGTCCTTGATGGCGCGCGTCTTCGCCGAGCAGGAGGCGCAAGGCCGCGCCACGATTGCCCGCGAGCGCGTCGAAGTCGAGCGCATCGACTGCGTGCTGGCGGCAGACATGCAGTTTCAGGGCCAGAGCCACCTGCTCACCGTGGCGGTGGCATCGAGCACCATGAGCTTGAAGGAATTGCACACCGCGTTCGAGGCAGCGTACTGGCAGCGCTTCGGCGTCGAGTTGAAAGAGATTCGCCCGGTGCTGGTCAACCTGTGCTGCGCCGTGATCGGGCGGCGGCGTGCGGTTGATCTGAAAGCGATTGCGGCAGCGGAACCCAAAGCCGCGCTGCGCGAGGCGCAAGTGGGTGTGCGGCAGGTCTGGTTTGCCGGCGACACGCTTGCCGCGCCGGGTGGGTTTGTTGAGACGCCGGTTTATCGCCGGGAATGGTTACCGGAAGGTGCGCAGTTCACCGGGCCGGCGATGGTTGAGCAGCTTGATTGCACGACGGTGGTGGAGCCGGGGGCGCAAGTGCAATGCGATGCGGTGGGGAATCTGTTAATTGCGCTTTGACAGGGTTGTGAAAGCCATGGATGGAACCTAGCGAAAAATTGCCTTCACGTCCTTCCCCGGCATCGTCCCCGCCACCCACTCAAACGATCCCTCCCGCATCGCCAGCGCTGCATCCCGCACGGCGGCGTAGCCCATGCGCGCCAGCGCACCGCCCACACTGATGCGTTTGACGCCCGCTGCTTCCAGTTCCGTGACCGTGAGCTTGGGGTCGGCGGCGCTCATCACCACGTTGAGTGGCTTGGGCACTGCGGCTGCCACCATGCGAATGGTGTCGATGTCGCGCAGGCCGGGGGCGTAGAGCACGTCCGCGCCTGCGGCTGCGAAGGCGTTGAGGCGCTTGATCGTGTCATCGAGGTCGGTGCGGCCGTGCAGCAGGTTTTCGGCGCGCGCCGTGAAGGTGAAGGGAAAGGGCAGGGAATGTGCAGCTTCGGCGGCGGCAGCGACGCGCTCGACTGCGAGGTTGAAATCGTAGATCGGTCGCGCTGCATCGCCCGATGCGTCTTCGATGGAGCCGCCGACGATGCCGGCTTCGGCTGCGAGGCGGATGATTTGGGCTGCTTCGCGCGGGTCGTCGGCGTAGCCGTTTTCCAGATCGGCGTTGATCGGCAGGTCGGTGGCGCCGGCGATCATGCGGCAGTTGGCGATGACTTCATCGCGGCTGACGGCGAGCGTGCCATCGACGCGCCCGAGGGCCATCGCGAGGCCGAGGCTGGTGGTGGCCATGGCTTCGAAGCCGAGTGATGCGAACAGCTTGGCGCTGCCGGCGTCCCAGGGGTTGGGCATGACGAAGATGCCCGGGCGTTCGTGCAGGGCGCGAAAGCGTTGGGCGCGGTCGAGTTGGGTGGTCATCTTCGGAAATCTCAGTTCAATGCACTGGGCCGGGCTGCGGCATGTCGTGGAAACCGTTGGTGGAAGACATTGAACGGGCATCGATGCCTTGGCAAGTCCGGTTCATGCGCCTCTTGGGGTAATGGCCTTGTGGAGAAAATGCATGCACCACTTTAACAGCGCACCTGCGGTGAGGTGGTGGCTTCCCGTGCGCGGATCGAAAAAGGCGCCAAGCTGGTACCTGGGTAGGTGAATGCCGCGCCTAAAGCCTGGTGATCCTGTCTCTCAACAGCAGCGCCAGCGGCTGTTCATCGCCGGCAAACGCTGCCGCCATCACGGAATACATTTCGTCTTGCGACAGGCCGTCGTAGTCGATCGCATAACCGGCCCCGGCTGCGAGTTGAGCGGCGAATGCCCGCTGGACTCGTCCGTTGCCTTCGCGAAACGGGTGAAGCGCATTTACTTCCGAGAGGTAGTGTGCCAGCCGCGCAGAAAATTTCGATGGCTGGAGACCTCGCAGCAAGCGCTCTTTCGCCAAGGCCGCAAACACGGTTTGCGCATAGGGAATGATTTGCCGGACATTGGCAAAGCGGCTCTCGCCGCGGCTGATGTCAACGGTGCGCAGCTCTCCAGCCCACACGTAGACGTCCTGAAAAATGGCGCGATGAATTTTGCGCAAATGGTCAAGATCAAATGTACCGGCAGGTGGATCCTGGCTCAGTTCCAGCAGCCGGGCCGCAGTGATATCGGCCTCAAATGCGTCGAGCGACGCCTGGTCCGTCAGGCCTGCCTTGTTGCGAAGAACGCTGGAACCGGGATAGCAGTAGGTGTCATGCGCGTCGTAGCGGGGCATGGCGGCGCAGCACTTCGTCGATCACGGCGGCGATGGATTTGCGGCCAGCCACGTAAGCGTCAAGATCGCGTTTCACCTCTGCGCTCGGTTGCAGATTTTCGATTTTGAGCGAGGCCAGGGTATTGGCGACGTTGCGATGGCGGGCTTTTGAGTTGGCAGGCTTGTCCATTCGGCGTCTCCGGTTGGCGGGGCGATGGAAATTGTAGGTCATCGCCAGCTTCGTCTGAAGTATGCGCTGCGCGATAGGGTCTGCGGGTCGCGGCAGCGGTAGGGCATGTGTAGAGATTCGCTCAGGGCGTTCAATCGCTACACCAGCCCGTCAAACAGCATCACATCCACCAAATCCCCCGCCTTGACGCTGCCCTGCTCATGCGCGAGTACGATGAAGCAGTTGGCCTCTGACATCGAGCGCAGCACGCCCGAGCCTTGCTGGCCTGTCGTGCGCACGCTCATCGTGCCGTCCTTGAATTCGAGGATGCCGCGCTGATACTCGGTGCGGCCCGGCTTTTTGCGCATCGCTTCCTGCGAATGCGCTTTGACCAGCGGCAGGTCGAGGTCGCTGCGGCCCATCATGTGGAGCAGGGCGCCGCGCACGAAGTGGTAGAAGGTGACCATCACCGCGACCGGGTTGCCGGGCAGGCCGAACAGGTAGGCGGTCTTGCCGCCGTCCGCGATTTTGCCGAAGGCCATCGGGCGGCCGGGGCGCATGGCGATGCGCCAGAACACCACCTCGCCGAGCTTTTTCATCATCTGCTTGGTGAAGTCGGCCTCGCCCACCGAGACGCCGCCTGAGGTGATGACGGCATCGGCATTGGCTGCCGCTGAGCGGAATGCGGCTTCGAGCTTCACTTCGTCGTCGGGCACCACGCCCATGTCGATGACCTCGCAGCCCAAGCGCGTGAGCATGCCGTAGAGGGTGTAGCGATTGGAGTCGTAGACCTCGCCTTCTCTTAAGGTCTCGCCGAGAGATTTGAGTTCGTTGCCGGTGGAGAAGAAGGCGACGCGCAGGCGGCGCGTGACCTTGACTTCCGGGATGCCGAGCGAGGCGATCAGGCCCAACTCGGCCGGTTGCAGCAGCTTGCCTCTGAGGAGGGCGGGCTTGCCTTTTTCCAGGTCTTCACCGGCAAAGCGGCGGTTCGCGCCGGGTTCCTGGCCGGGAGGGATGGTGATCTTTTTGCCCTTGGCCTCGACGAGTTCGAGCGGGATCACGGTGTCGCAACTGTGCGGCATCACTGCGCCGGTGGTGATGCGCACGCATTCGCCCTTGCTCACTTTGCCGGCGAATTCCTTGCCGGCCAGCGCGGCGCCGATTTCTTCGAGCGTGACTTTGGCGGTTTTGGAGAGGTCGCTGCCGCGCACTGCCCAGCCGTCCATCGCCGAGTTGTCATGTGCAGGCACGTTGATTGGCGAGATGATGTCTTGCGCCAGGGTGCGGCCCAGCGCGGCGCGCACGGCGACTTGCTCAACACTTTCGAGCGGACTCACGAAGGCGCGGATGACTTCGTTGACCTTGGCGACCGGCAGGGCGTTGGGGTCGTAGCCGTCCACGCAACCGACGAGGGATTCGAGCGATGTGTTGAGCGTTAAAGGACTGGCGGCGCCGGACGCGGAGGAGGGTGGCGGCGTTTTTAGAGCGGAACCGGCGGTAGCAACGACCCCGGCTGCAACAAAAGGATCTGCAATAAAGGGGTCTGACCCCTTTATTTTTTTAATGGGGTCAGACCCCTTTTCTGCTTTTTCTGCCTGTTCCGCCTCGCTGTCGCTCTTTCGACGCTTGTACTGCCGCTTGGGTACGCCTACCGTACCGAGAATCTGGTCCAGCACTTCGTCGTGCGCCGAAACCGGCGCTGCCGCGCGGTTGCGCCGCTCCACCAGCGGTGCTTCGAAGCGCCGCTTGGGCAACTTTGCCGGTGGTGGCTTGCCTTCTTCATAGGCCTGCAACTCCTCGGGGGTGTTGATGTTGCCGAACAAGGACTCGTCGTTGAAATCAACCGTGGTGACGGTGAGGGTCGAATACCACTCGTCGATCTTGCGGCCGCCGCCTTTCATGAACTCGGCCAGGTGCTCGTAGACGTTGCGGCGTACCAGCGTGAATACGGGATGCGGTTGCTGGCCGGTGGTGGCGACGGCGACCTGCGCACTGCCTTCCGACAAGGCGTCGAACAGACGTGCCACCATGTCTGCCGGAAAAAACGGTGAGTCGCAGGGGACAGTGATCAGGAACGGTCGGCGCGACACCGCGAGGCCGGCATGCAGCCCGGCGAGCGGGCCGGCATGCCCGGTGAAGGCGTCCGACACCACGCGCACGCCAAAACTCTTGTAGTGATCGTGATTGCGGTTGGCGTTGATCAGCACACCGCCCACCTGCGGGGTAAGTTTGCCAAACACATGATCGACCAGGCGCTTGCCTTGGAATGCGATCAGGCCCTTGTCGGTGCCGGGGCCGAGGGCTTCCATGCGGCGGCTTTGCCCGCCCGCGAGGATCAGGCCGGTGATGCCGTCACGTTCGGCCGGCGTCATGCGACAAGGGTCTCGTGGAGTTTGACGAAGCGCTCGCCGCCGGTGAACAGCAGGTAGTGCTTGCCCTGGCAGCGGCCGATCATGGTGATGCCCACCTTCTTCGCAATCTCATGGCCCATGTGGGTGAGGCCGGAGCGCGACAGCAAAAACGGAATGCCCATCTGTGCGCACTTGATGACCATCTCGGAAGTCAGGCGCCCGGTGGTGTAAAAAATTTTGTCGCCACCGGTTTGACCGTCGAGCCACATCTGGCCCGCAATCGCATCCACTGCGTTGTGACGGCCCACGTCCTCGACGAACCTCAAAATCTCGCCGCGCCCCTGCACCGCGTCGCCGCCGGGGTTTGAGCACAGCGCGCAACCGTGTACCGCGCCGGCCTGTTTGTAGATCGATTCGTACTTGCGCACCTTGTCCATCACTGCGTACAGCGTCTCTTCGGTGAGGCGCGCGGCGGCGGGCAGGTTGACCGCATCGATCTCGTCCATCAAATCGCCGAACACCGTGCCCTGCCCGCAGCCGGTGGTGACGGTGCGCTTGCCCATGCGCGCTTCGAGATCAGTGCGCTCCCAAAAATCACGCCCGCGCGTCGTGACCACTACGCAATCGGTCTCCCAATCGACCTGCACGGCTGCGATATCGTCGATCGACGGGACGATGCGCTGGTTGCGCAGATAGCCAATCGCCAGCGCTTCCGGTGCGCCACCGAGGGTCATCAAGGTGACGACCTCGCGTTTGTCGAGATACAGCGTGAGCGGATGCTCGCCCGCCACTGGCGTCGGCACATGCTCGCCTTTTTCGTTGACGGCATCGACTTGGTAGGTGGCCGGGCGGGCGGCATTGGTGAGGACCGGGTTCATGCGTGAATCATCTCAAAAGTACGGTTTCCGGCCAGCCGGTAGACGCCAAAATCCGAGTCAATCGTGATGATGCGTCTGGTGTCGAGCAGGCCCGCGAGCACTACCAGCGAAGCATCACCCAAGTCCATCGGCAGGTCGCTGTACTTTTTTGCCCAGCGGATCAGACCGGGCAACACGGCGTGCGGCAATTCTTCAATCTGCACGCCGCCCGCTTCGATAAATTCCAGGCAATCAATCCAGCTTTCTGTAGAGAGCATGGATGCTGTCTCGGCCAATACTGGCCACGTGGTGACCATGCGATACGGCTCATCCTGGACAGCGCGAACTGCCCACTGATGAAACTTGTCGCTGGCGTCAAACAGCGCTACCAGGGGTCCTGCGTCCACGAGCGTACTTTGCACGCACTGTCTCCCTGAAATGTTCCTTCACTCGCACCGAGCCATCGGTGCGGCCACTGGCGTGGCGGCCAAACAGATGTTTGCCGATTTCATAGGCTGTCTTTTTCGGCGGGGTCGAATCAAACAAAAGCTTGAGTCCGCGTTTCACTGCCTCGCTTTTGGAAATGCCTTGATCAACAGCGTAGACCGCGAGGGTCTGTTCAACTTTATGATCCAGTCGTACGGTGAGGGTCATGGTGTTGCGCCTCAACAAATGTAATACGATGATATTACACGAACCTGCTGTGGCCGGCCTGCAACAAGAAGCCACAACGGGCGGACTGGCTAACCACCGATGTACGACATCTCGATTTTCTTCGCCCTGGCAGTCGCATCGGTGCGGATTTCCGAATAGCGGTCGGTGCGCTCGTTCCAGACCAGGCCAATCGCGGCGCCAATGTCGGCATCACTGCGCCCGCCGCGCATGAGGCTGCGCAGGTCGTGGCCGGATTGGGCAAACAGGCAGGTATAGAGCTTGCCTTCAGTCGAGAGACGCGCGCGGGTACAGGTGGAACAGAACGCTTGGGTGACGCTGGAGATCACGCCGATTTCACCGCTGCCGTCACGATAGGCCCAGCGCTCGGCGACTTCGCCACTGTAGTTGGCATCCGCTCCTGCCAGCGGGTTGACCTCGTTGATCATACGCACGATCTCTGCCGAGGGCACCACATCGTCCATGCGCCAGCCGTTGGATGAGCCGACATCCATGAATTCAATAAAGCGCACGATGTGGCCGCTGCCTTTGAAGCGCTGTGCCATCGGCACCACGCCATCGTCGTTGACACCGCGCTTGACCACCATGTTGATCTTGACCTTCTCGAACCCGGCGTCAACTGCCGCATCGATGCCGCGCAATACGTCGGCCACCGGGAAGTCCACATCGTTCATGGCGCGAAAAATGGTGTCGTCGAGTGAGTCGAGCGACACGGTGACGCGTTGCAAGCCCGCGGCCTTGAGGGCGCGCGCTTTCTTCGGCAGCAGCGCGCCGTTGGTGGTGAGCGTCAAATCCATCGGCCGGCCATCATGGGTCTTGAGCGCCGCGAGCATTTCGATCAGGGCTTCGATGTTTTTGCGCAGCAGCGGCTCGCCACCGGTGAGGCGGATTTTTTCGACGCCGTGTGCGGCGAAGATGCCGGCCACGCGAACAATTTCTTCGAACGACAGCAAGGCGTCCTGCGGCAGGTAACGGTAGTCCTTGTCGAACACGCTCTTGGGCATGCAGTAGGTGCAGCGAAAATTGCAGCGGTCGGTGACTGAGATGCGCAGGTCGCGCAGATGCCGGCCACGCGTGTCTGCCAGCAGGCCGGACGGTGCTGCCGAGTGTGCGGGTACGGCCGGGATGCGGTCTGCGGCGCGTGCCTGTTTGAGAGGGATAACCTTGCCTGTCACGGGGAGATTGCCTGTGCCGGTATCAATTGCTTGATAATAGCAAACGCGTCAAAGCCGGACTCTCTGCACCGCGAATAATCGACCTTTGCCCAAGCCCGTGACCCAACCCGCCATTGCCATCGCCGTCATCATGGAGCGCTACGCCATCGAGAGCCGCTGGGTGACGCATGCCTGGCGCACGGCTGGTGTTGAGTTGCTTGATGCCTCGGGAGAATTCGTGGAGATCCTTGGTGGGAGCCAGTTTCAGCGGCACGATGGTTTTGCCGTGACGCTCTATCGCGACGAAGCAGAAGGCTACTATCTCAACGTGGCGACGGGTGAACCCAAGGTGTTCGTGATGTGGCGGCAGGAAGAGGGCGACGAATCGCCGCTGCCGCACAGTGTGACTGCGAGCTACAACGAAGCGGCACGCTGGATGGACGCGCAGGAGCGCGTCGACGCGGTAGCGATGCCTGCTGGCATGGCGTCGTGGCTGGATGAATACGTCAAGCTTCACTACAAGCCTGAGCCGAAGAAGAAGCGG
>JANPAR010000149.1:0-2061 GCA_031430015.1 Burkholderiales bacterium | reverse complement strand
CGGTGTTCGACTACCGGCAGCAGGCGGACGCGGATTCGATGGTCAACACGCCCTCGACGTATTCGATCTACATCGCCGGGCTGGTGTTCCAGTGGCTCAAGCGCCAGGGCGGGCTGGCGGCGGTCGAGCGCAACAACATCGCCAAGGCGCAGTTGCTGTACGACTACATCGACCAGAGCGCGCTGTTCGGCAATGCCGTGCACAAGGCCGACCGCTCGCGCATGAATGTGGTGTTCACGCTCAAGGAAGCGGCGCTCGACGAGCCCTTCCTCAAGGCGGCCAGGGAGCGCGGCATGTCGCAGTTGAAGGGGCATCGCTCGGTCGGCGGCATGCGCGCGTCAATCTATAACGCGATGCCGATCGAAGGCGTGCGCGCCCTCGTCGAACTGATGCGTGAGTTCGAGGCTCGTCATGGTTGATCCGTTCAAGATCCTGGTGTTGAACCAGATTTCCGCCGTCGGGCTCAAGCGCCTGCCGCATGAGCGCTACAGCGTCGGCAAGACGGTTGCCGACCCCGATGCGATCCTGGTGCGCTCGCAAGACATGCACGCCATGGCGATTCCAGCCAGTGTGCGCGCGGTCGGACGCGCCGGCGCCGGCACCAACAACATTCCGGTCAAGGCGCTGTCAGCGCGCGGCGTGCCGGTGTTCAACGCGCCCGGCGGCAACGCCAATGCGGTCAAGGAACTGGTGCTGGCGGGCATGCTGATGGCCGCACGCAACCTGGCACCGGCACTCGGCTTCACCGCGGGCCTGACGGCGGCAGGCGACGACCTCGACCGCCTCGTGGAGGATGGAAAAAAACATTTTGCCGGCTTCGAGCTGAGCGGCCACACCCTGGGCGTGATCGGCCTTGGACGGGTCGGCTGCCTGGTGGCCGACGCCGCCATCAAGCTTGGCATGCAGGTGTACGGCTACGACCCGGACATCACCGTCGACGCCGCATGGAGCCTGCCGGCCTCGGTGAAGCGCGCCCACAGCATTGACGAGGTGCTCAAGGCCGGCCATTTTGTGACCCTGCACGTACCGCTGCTGGCGGCCACGCGCGACCTGGTCAACGCGCGCAACATCGAATTGATGCGCCAAGGCGCGATCCTGCTCAACTTTTCGCGCGAGGGCATCGTCAACGAGACTGCGGTGCTGGCGGCGCTGGCGAGCCACAAGCTGAAGGCCTACATCAGCGACTTTCCGAGCGCTGCCTCGCGCGGCCACGCCGGTGTGGTCGCACTGCCGCACCTGGGCGCCTCGACGCGCGAGGCCGAAGACAATTGCGCCGTGATGGTGGCCGACGCGCTGCGCGACTACCTCGAACACGGCAACATCCGCAACACGGTCAATTTCCCCGAGGTGGTGATGCCGCGTGAATCGCCCTACCGGGTCGCGATTGCCAACGCCAACGTGCCCAACATGCTTGGCCAGATTTCCACCGCCATGGCGCAGGCCGGCCTGAACATCCACAACATGCTCAACAAATCGCGCGGCGAGATGGCCTACACGCTGGTCGATGTCGACAGCGCCGTGCCGGCTGCCACCGTGGAGGCACTGGCAAAGATCAGCGGTGTGCTGGTGGCGCGCTACCTGCCACTGCAAGAGAAAGCTTGAAAGCGCGATCGAGTTCGCCAAATTGATCGCCGATGACATGAAAAAACGGCGGCCGATCATCAAGGCATCCGGCGCCAGAGTCGACTCAAATAAAGGGGTCAGACCCCTTTATTTTTCCGGAAAGTGCAGCCTGCATTTCGAAAAATCGAAACAGAAATGCGCGCGCCGCGCTTCACGCACTGAAATTTCACCGCTACAATTTCGCTTTGCCATGTCACCGGAGAACACCATGAACACGGAACAATTCACCCAAGACCTGCTGCGCGACGGCTATGACGTTGCGACGCGTTCGATGGAAGCGAACAAACACAACAGCACGCATTCGCACCCGTTTGAAGTGCGCGCGGTGATGCTGAGCGGCGAGTTGACGCTGCGCTACGAAGGCAAGACCGAGGTGTGCCGCAGCGGCGACATTTTCACCATGCGTGCTGGCTGCGAACACGAAGAACAGTTTGGCCC
>JANPAR010000148.1:0-3782 GCA_031430015.1 Burkholderiales bacterium | reverse complement strand
ATGTGCAAAGGCCCAAGACCCGCTGCCAGAGCGGCGCTTGCGCCACCGGACGAGCCGCCCGGCGTCATGGCGAGATTCCACGGATTGCGCGTAATGCCGGTGAGCGGCGAATCGGTCGCACCTTTCCAGCCCCACTCGGGCGTACAGGTTTTGCCGAGAATGACGGCACCAGCCTCCTTGAGGCGCGCCGTTGCGGGCGCATCATCGAGCCACGGCCCGCCCGTACCAACGGTCTTCGAGCCACGCAGGGTCGGCATGCCATTGGTCAAAATCAAATCCTTGATGCCGGCGGGCACGCCGTCTATGGCCGACAGCGGCGCGCCTTTGGCCCAGCGCGCTTCCGATGCTTGCGCCGCGGCCAGTGCGGATTCATGCACGACATGGCAAAACGCGTTCACCGAAGGATTGACGCGGTCGATGCGCGCCAGAATCGCGCGTGCCGCCTCGACCGGCGACAACGTGCGCGCACCAAAAGCAGCCGCCAACTGCGCTGCGCTCATGAAAGCTACATCACTCATCACCGGTCTCCGAAATTGACGGAATCAATCATACCGTGCGTGCGCCGGGGCGCGTGGCAAAATGTTGTGCATGGCCAAAGCGAAAACTCCCGCCTTTACAGCGATTCACACGAAGCGTCTGATCGTCGCCATCACCGGCGCATCGGGCAGCCTCTACGGCGTGCGCCTGTTGCAAGCGCTGCGCAATGTCGAGGGCTGGGAGACCCATGCAGTGGTCTCCAACGCCGGCGCACTCAACGCGCAGCACGAATTGTCGATGTCGAAAAAAGAAGTCGAAGCGCTCGCCGACCTGGCCTACGACAACCGCGACATCGGCGCGGCAATTGCCAGCGGCTCCTTCGTCACCCACGGCATGATCGTCGCGCCGTGTTCGATGAAAACCCTCGCGTCAGTCGCGCACGCGTTCTCGGACAACCTGATCTCGCGCGCGGCCGACGTTATCCTCAAAGAGCGCCGCCGCCTCGTGCTGGTCACGCGTGAGACACCGCTCAACCTCGCGCATTTGCGCAACATGACGGCGGTAACTGAAATGGGTGGCGTGATTTTTCCGCCGGTGCCGGCGCTATACCAGAGCAAGACTTCAATTGACGATCTGGTCAATCACTCGGTCGGGCGCATGCTCGATTTGTTTGGGGTAGAGACCAAGGGTCTGGTCGAGCGCTGGGGGGGACTGACGAAGTAGCGTGCCGGGCAAGCCGTGCGCGGGCCGGTATCGCCCAGATCGCAGGCTGAGGGTGCCGGTGCCGCCAGTCTATCTCTCCACTATAAGCCCCGGATCAAACGCACGATTCTCCATGCGCGCGCCGGCGCAGCAGATTTAGCGATCGAGCGCCGCCGTCTGTATCGCGTTGAGCGCGGCGCGATAGGCCGTGTCATCAAGCAGGGCAGCGCCGAGCTGTTCATCGACACCGCGTTCACGCGCCAGCGCTTTGAGCGCGGCCAACTGCGCCGGGCCGGGGCGCGAACCGGTGAAGCTGCGCCCTTGCAGCGCCGCACCGGCGATCTGCGCGGCAGCGTCCGGTTGTGCGTTGACCCAATGACGCGCGCGTTCGAGCGCCACGAGCACACCACGCGCTTCGGCACCGCGCACGGCGAGCAGCGCTTCTGGTACCAGCAAAAACTGTGTCTCTGCTGCGCCGCCGCTGATGCCGCCGGCAACACCTTCAGCCGGTCGCGACAACACGTACACCGCCTTGACCGGCGCGCCGCCCGCACGCGTGGCGAGCGCGGCAGGGCCGGATGCGACGGCGAAATCAGCGCGCTGGCCTGGCTGTACCCATTCGACTTTGACGCCGGCCGCTTCGAGCCAGCGGAAATGTTTGACCAGCACTGTGAGAGCGCTGCCAGTGTCGACGCGCAGCGGTTCAGCCGCCTGCACCGCGAGCCCACCCGATAGGGCGGATAGCGCGGCAGCGGCAGTCAGGCAGCGAAAAAGCCTGGATAAAAGCGGGCAGGAAGCAAACATGACCATGGCACCGGCAAGACGACGAGGCACGCAGGATAGCCATTCACGATATGCAAGGAAACGATTATTTCATTATCGTCATATTTCCAAAATGCATAAAAACATCTACGGCGCACACGTAAAAACGGCGCTCCGCAGAGCGCCGTTTTCATGCCGCCGCCGCTGGACGCGGCGCAGATCAGTCAGCGTACTGCCCGGCCTTCTTGATGATCGGGCCCCACTTGGCGATTTCGGCCGTAAGGTGGGTCTTGAGGCCATCGGGTGTTGCTTTGGCCGGCGGCACGACCAGCGCACCCATCTTGTCCATGGCCGCCACAAATGCCGGGTCCTTGAGCGCCGCGTTCAGCGCGGCATTGACCTTGTCGGTAATCGGCTTCGGCGTACCCTTGGACATGTACACGCCGTGCCAGACCGCGAGATCGAAGCCTTTGAGGCCCTGCTCATCAAGCGTCTTGAGGTTGGGCAGCGATGACACCTTGGCCTTGGTGGTGACGCCATAAGCCTTGACGCGCTTGGTGTCGATCAGTTGCGTGGTTTGCGTGGTCTGGTCACACAGCAATTGCACCTGGCCGCCTTGCAGATCGGTCATCGCCGGCGCCGTACCTTTGTAGGGAATGGTTTGCAGATCGACTTCAATCGTGCTCATGAACAGCAGGCCGCACAGGTGTGAGGCCGCACCGAGGCCGGCGTTGGCGTAATTGACCTTGTCCTTGTTCGCCTTCAAGTACGGCAACAACTCGGCGAAGGTGTTGGGCGGAAAATTGTTGTTCGCCACCAGGGTCATTGGCACATCGACCACCTGGCCGATGAATTCGAAATCAGTCAGCGCGTTGTAGTTGAGCTTGCGGTAGAGCGCCGGCGAGGTGGACATGCCGATGTGGTGGATCAGGATGTTGTAGCCGTCGTGCGCCGACTTGGCCACCTTGTCAACCGCAATGTTGCCGCCCGCACCGACCACGTTCTCGACCAGGATCGTGCCGCCAAGCGGTTTGCTCATGGCTTCGGCCAGGCGCCGCGCCACCACGTCGGTCGGGCCACCGGCTGCGAATGGCACGATCAGGTTGACCGGTTTGGTTGGGTATTGCGCGAATGCGCTTTGCGCCATCGTGCCAGCGGCAAGGGCTGTGGCAAGCAGCGTCCAGAGAGTTTTCATTACGGTGATCTCCAAGGGTTCAGGTTTATTTTAAATTTGCAGGGGCCAAATCATACAAGAAAAACTATGAAATGTACACAAACAATAGGTCTAAACAGTTCTCTTGTTCATAAGATTGGTGCATGTTTCCCGTCGCTTAGTTCCGCAGGGAGTTGCGCCGGGCAGGGAGCATGCGCTGGGCAAAATTCATCCCAACCCTTAGATCAGGCTCACGATCGCACTGCCGAGATCGGCGGTGGTGGCGGTGCCGCCCATGTCGGGCGTTTTGGGCGCGCCTGATCCCGGCGCGCAGGCTTTTTCGATGGCGGTGACAATCGCCGCAGCCGCTCGCGGGTGACCGAGGTGCTCCAGCATCATCGCGCCCGACCAGATTTGCCCAATCGGGTTGGCGATCTTCTTGCCATAGATGTCCGGCGCCGAGCCGTGCACCGGCTCGAACAGCGAGGGGAGCACGCGCTCCGGGTTGAGGTTGGCCGAGGGCGCAATGCCGATGGTGCCTGCTGTCGCCGGGCCGAGGTCGGAGAGGATGTCGCCGAACAAATTGGACGCCACCATCACGTCGAAGCGCTGCGGGTTGAGCACCAATCTTATGAACAAGAGAACTGTTTAGACCTATTGTTTGTGTACATTTCATAGTTTTTCTTGT
>JANPAR010000147.1:0-46808 GCA_031430015.1 Burkholderiales bacterium | reverse complement strand
TGTCAAGCTCACTCCACCACGCTGGCGCCGCCGGACGATGTGCCATGATCTGTCACCCTAACCACATCGCCTTTCAGCTCTTATTCCGTCCATGACCCAGTCCAACGCGTTCAACGATCCGCTCGAACAAGGCCGCCCGCTACAGGCGCTGCTGACCCATCGCACCGCGCAGGGCAACTTCGATCACTACTACGCCGGCGTGGAAATCGCGCATGACGCCGGGCGCAATCTGGCGCATGTGACCGACGGGCCGACCGCGTCGCTGCGTCTCGTGGCGCATTCACGCCGCATGGCGCAGCGCATTTACCGGGTTGCCGAGCGCGTCTATTGCGCGGTGGGCTATGCACTGGCGAACGTAATCTTCGTGGTGGGCGACGATGGCTTGATCGTGATCGATACCACCGAGTCCAAAGAAGGCGGCGAGGCCGCGTGGGCAGACTTTCGCAAAGCCGCGCCGCATGCCGATGCGCTGCCTGTGCGGGCGGTGGTCTACACGCATAACCACTCTGATCACATCGGCGGCGCCCGCGCGTTTGCTGACGAGGCGCGCGTCAAGGCGGGTGAGACCTGGATCATCAGCCACGAATCACTGATGGAAGTGGTGATCAACAACGCAGCGCTGGTCGGGCCGATCCTCTCGACCCGCAGCGCCTACAGTTTCGGCGCGCTGCTGCCGGTGGGCGCCGAGGGCAACGTCAACGCCGGCATCGGGCCGATCCTCGCGCGCGGCAAATCGACCTTTCTGGCGCCGACGCATACGTTCAAGGATCGCTGGGAAGTCACGCTCGCCGGTGTGCGCTTCGAATTTATCTACGCGCCCTCCGAAGCGGATGACGAGATCATCGCTTACCTGCCCGACCTCAGGGTGCTGCTCTCGGCCGAGGTGATTCAGGGCGAGTGCTTTGCCAATGTGCACACGATTCGCGGCACGCGCTACCGTGACCCGGTGCAGTGGGTGCGCACCATCGACATGATGCGTGAGTTGAGCCAGCGCCACGCCGCAGCCTTCATGGTGCCCGCGCACGGCCGGCCGGTGGCTGGCAATGCCAACATCAGCGAACTGCTCACCGCCTATCGCGACGCAATTGCCTTCACCCACGACCAGGCGGTGCGTTTCATCAACAAGGGTTACACGCCGGACGAACTGGCTGAGACCCTGCCGGCGCTGCCCGCACATCTGGCCGCGCACGCCTGGTTGGGTGAGTACTACGGCACCGTCAAGCATTCGGTGCGCCAGGTGTTCAGCGGTCAACTGGGGTGGTTCGATGGCGACCCGGCCACGCTTGATCCGGTGCCGCGCGCCGAGCGTGCGCGCCGGCTGGTGGCGCTGATGGGTGGCGCGGCGCGCGTGCAAACCGAGGCGCGCGGTGCGCTTGACGCAGGCGACGCGCGCTGGGCGGCCGAGCTGGCAAGCTATCTCGTGCGCGTGGACGGCAACGATGCAGCCGCCAAACAACTCAAGGCAGATGCCTTGCGCCAGATGGGCTTCGCGAGCGACAACGTCAACTGGCGCAACTGGATGCTCACGGCGGCGCACGAGCTTGAAGGCAAGTACGACACGCTGCCCTATCGTGGCGGCGCAGGCTTTTCGTCGGAGGATATTCTCGCGGGCCTGCCGCTGGAAAACCTGTTGCAATTTCTCGCGGTGCGCGTCGCCGCCGAGCGCTGCTTTGATGCGCATCACCTCATTGCGCTTACCTTCACGCCAGATGACAAACGCTTTGTGCTGGAGTTGCGCCGCGGCGTGTTGCAGGTGCATGCGATTTCCGCTGCGGCAGACGGCGCAGCAGCGAGCGTCCCAAACCCGCTCCAGGAGCACGTTTCAGCCGCATTGTCGCTGACGCGCCAGGCCTTCATCGCCCTCGGGCGAGGGTCGCCTTTCACGGAATTGGCTGCGCAGGGCAGCGTGCGCGTAACCCGGGGCAACGCTGAAGCGCTGGCGCAGTTCTTCGCCTGCCTCGATGCCCAACCGGCGCATCCGCCCAAGCTGGCTTCCCGTTAGGAGATTCAGGAGATACCCATGTCGTCCCTGACGATGCGTCGCGCAACGCGCGCCCGGCTGCGTGGCCGTTGCCCTGCACTGCGTACGCGCCACTGTTCCTGCGCAAGCACAAACTTTGTTCCAGGACGTGATCCCCGGCGCGCTTGCGCCGAATCCGCCGCGTAGTGAGGCGGTGGCTCCTTCTACGCCAAGCCTTTTTCCAGCAACTGCGCCACCAGCGCATTGATGCCACCCTCATGCGTCGCTGCGCGTTCGTTCAAGCGTTTTTGCAGGTCAGCAGGCAGCTTGCACGCAAACGGCACCAGACCAGCCGCTGCGTCACGCGTGCGGCGTTCGCGCTTGTCGAGTAGTTCCGCTGCGCCTTGCGCGAAGCGATGTGGCACCGGTGTGCCTTTCATCGCGCCGGAGATCTTCAGGCCCTTGTTTTTTTCGAGGTCGGATTTCTTCATGCTCATGGCTGGCTCACTGGAGAGGCGGCAATAGTGCCTTGGGAGGTTGGCAACGCTGCCGTGTGATTTGGCAAGAGCGCAATTGTCACCGATGTTCCGTGCTTTGTTCGGGGCTTCGACCACGCATCCTGCTGGCATCATCCACGTAGAATGTTCGCAGTCTGACGCGATGTCTGTGAAGTGAAGGTTCTCGCATACATTCTCGCGCGCAGACTGAGACGTGGAAGCTACGGCATAACCACCTGCTGCGGGCAAAGGAGCGGCGATGTTCCTCTGGGATGCACTCGGCGAGACGCATATCCACTTTGATGGGGCCGATGCCGCCGCGCCCGCCGTCACCGCGCTGCTTGATGCCTGCACCGTGCCGATTGCCATTCACGACCACGCACGCGCCGGCATTCTCGGCACCGCTACTTTGTTGCGCGACGGTGAGCGTCACATTTTGTTGACTGCCGCGCATCTGTTCGAGCGCGCCAGCTCCAGCGGCAATTGGCTGGTGCCCTGCCGCACCACCGGCCAATTGCTCTCGCTCGAAGGGGCTCACGTTCGTCTGGTACCGGGCTGCGACGTCGCGCTGATCGAACTCGCCCGCGCCCGCACGCAGTCGCGCGTGCTGCAGGGACGCGCGGCGTTGCCTGTGGGCACTGCTTTAGCCCGCACGAGTGCGGCGCACGGCAAAACGCCGCGCAAGAAGCCCGGCCGCCCGCCTGCGCGCGCTGCCACGGGCAATGACAGTGGCAAGGCGATCAGCGGCAGTGGCGCGACGCTATCGGCCGCGACGTACTGCATTGCCGGGTATCCCGCCGCATGGTCAAGATTCGAGCGCGGCTATCTCGCCGCCAAGCGCCTCACGATCACCACCGTGGCCTGCGACAGAAGTCGCGGCGAGCTGCGTTGCGTATATGGCCACGTTGCGGAACGCGGCGGCGGCCAAGCGATCCACACGCCCGCGCTCGAAGGCATGAGCGGCGCGGCGATTTGGGAAGTGCGGCGGGGAGCGGCGCGTGGCAGCGGACACAGCCTGCTGCGTCTGGCCGGCGTGCAGTCGGCGTTCGTTCACAGCCGCTATCTGCGCGGTGATGCAGCTGAAGTGTGCCGGCCATTTTTGTGCACATAGAGTGCTGAAAAGCCTTGGTGCCCATGGCTTGTAGCAAGAGGAGTGTCCAAGAGCCTCTTCCACCAACGGTTGCAAGGTGACAATTAATCCAGAATCAGGACTTGCTCCCGCGCGCAGCGGCGTTTCATCCTTTTTCGCCAGAGTCGCCGCCGCAGTGCAGCATGCGGTGGAGTTCCCGGGGTACTTGCAAAATAGAGCAACGCCCCTATAATTAGCACTCGTTGATGTTGAGTGCTAACAAGTTTGCCGGGTAGCAAACCCGCAAATTCTCGCGCTGCCCCGGCGGCCAGGCCCCCATCACGGCACACTCGTTTGTCATAGACCAATCCGGTCAAGTGTAAACAAGTCTTTGTTTAAATAGGAGATTTAGGCATGAAAATTCGTCCCCTGCACGATCGCGTGATTGTCAAGCGCGTGGAAGAAGAGAAAAAAACCGCCTCCGGCATCGTGATTCCCGATAACGCCGCTGAGAAGCCCGATCAGGGCGAAGTCATTGCAGTTGGCCCCGGCAAGCGTGGCGACGACGGCAAGCTGATCGCCCCTGACGTCAAAGTCGGCGACCGCGTGCTGTTCGGCAAATACGCCGGTTCGACCGTCAAGATGGACGGCGACGAACTCCTCGTGATGCGCGAGGAAGACATCATGGGCGTGGTCACCGGCAAGTAAGCCGCTGTTTCCCGCAAACCGAATTCGATTATTAGGAGATTTACGAAATGGCAGCCAAACAAGTCCTCTTCGGCGAGTCCGCTCGCTACAAAATGCTCAACGGCCTGAACATCCTGGCCGACGCAGTCAAAATTACCCTGGGCCCGAAAGGCCGCAATGTGGTGCTCGAGCGCTCCTTCGGCGCACCGACCGTGACCAAAGACGGTGTCTCGGTCGCCAAAGAAATCGAACTGAAAGATAAGTTCGAAAACATGGGCGCGCAGATGGTCAAGGAAGTTGCTTCCAAGACCTCCGACGTCGCCGGTGACGGCACCACCACGGCAACCGTGCTGGCGCAAGCAATTGTTCGCGAAGGCCTCAAATCGGTCGCCGCCGGCATGAACCCGATGGATCTGAAGCGCGGCATCGACAAGGCCGTGATCGCCATCACCGAAGAGTTGAAGAAGCTCTCGAAGCCTTGCAAGAACTCGCAAGAGATCGCCCAGGTCGGCACCATCTCGGCCAACTCCGACGAATCCGTCGGCAAGATCATCGCTGACGCGATGGACAAAGTGGGCAAAGAAGGCGTCATCACCGTCGAAGACGGCAAGTCGCTCAACAACGAACTCGAAGTCGTTGAAGGCATGCAGTTTGACCGCGGCTACCTGTCGCCCTACTTCATCAACAACGGTGACAAGCAGCAAGCCCTGCTCGACAACCCCTTCGTTCTGTTGCACGACAAGAAAATCTCGAACATCCGCGAACTGCTGCCGATCCTGGAGCAAGTGGCCAAAGCCGGCCGTCCGCTGCTGATCATCGCCGAAGAAGTCGAAGGCGAAGCGCTGGCGACCCTGGTCGTCAACAACATCCGTGGCATTCTCAAAACCTGTGCCGTCAAGGCGCCTGGTTTCGGCGACCGCCGCAAAGCCATGCTCGAAGACATCGCCATCCTCACCGGCGGCACCGTGATCGCTGAAGAAGTTGGCCTGTCGCTCGAAAAAGCCACCCTCAAAGACCTGGGCCAGGCCAAGCGCATCGAAATCGGCAAGGAAGAGACCACCCTGATCGACGGCAGCGGCGACGCCAAAGGCATCGAAGCCCGCGTCAAGCAGATCCGCGTTCAGATCGACGAAGCGACCAGCGATTACGACCGTGAAAAGCTGCAAGAGCGCGTGGCCAAACTGGCCGGCGGTGTTGCGCTGATCAAAGTCGGCGCTGCCACCGAAGTCGAAATGAAAGAGAAAAAAGCGCGCGTTGAAGACGCTCTGCACGCCACCCGTGCAGCCGTTGAAGAAGGCGTGGTTCCCGGCGGCGGCGTGGCTTTCCTGCGCGCCAAACAGGCGATCAGCGGCCTCAAAGGCGCGAACGCTGAAGAAGATGCCGGCATCAAGATTGTGCTGCGCGCAGTTGAAGAGCCGATCCGCATGATCGTCGCCAACGCCGGCGGCGAGCCGTCGGTTGTCGTGAACAAAGTGCTTGAAGGCAAAGGCAACTTTGGTTACAACGCCAAAGACGACAAGTATGGCGACCTCGTCTCCATGGGCGTGCTTGATCCGACCAAAGTGACTCGCACTGCGCTGCAAAACGCGGCTTCGGTTGCTGGCCTGATGCTGACCACCGACGCAATGGTCGGTGAGCTCCAGGAAGACAAGCCGGCAGGTGGCGGCATGGGCGGCGGCGGCATGGGTGGCATGGGTGGTATGGGCGGCATGGGCGGTATGGACATGTAACGCGCCAGCGTCAGCGCTGCTGACGCCGTGCGCTATCCTCGTTCGAGCGCACACGCGGTGCGTGACGCTCAACTTGGATGGAGTCGCGCTCCATGATGTACCCGAAGTAGCCGTTGTTGTAATTGTTGGTCGAAAAAGCCCGCGAGTGATCGCGGGCTTTTTCTTTTCCGGCGTTCTGCACGCACTTTTCCAAAGCTCGACGGCATGAAACAATGCGCTTCCGCCGCATTTGCCGATTACGCCATGGATCTCCCCGTCGCCTACGCCGAAGTTGCAGCAGCCGCACAGCGCATTGAAGGCAAAGCGCACCGCACGCCAGTACTGACCTCTGCCACTGCCAACGCGATCACGGGCGCCCATGTCTTCTTCAAGCCCGAGAATCTCCAGCGCATGGGCGCCTTCAAGTTTCGCGGTGCCTACAACGCGATTGCGATGTTGAACGCGGATGAGCGCACGCGCGGCGTGCTTGCTTATTCATCGGGGAACCACGCGCAGGCCATCGCGCTCGCGGGGCGTCTGCAACACGTCAGGGCCACCATCGTGATGCCGTCCGATGCTCCCGCAATCAAACTCGCGGCGACGCGCGGCTATGGCGCCGAAGTCATCACCTATGACCGCATGACGGAAGACCGCGAAGCGCTCTCAAAGAAAATCGCGAACGAACGCGGCTTGAGCCTGATCCCGCCCTATGACCACGCTGACGTGATTGCGGGGCAGGGCACCGCTGCCAAGGAGTTGATCGAAGACGCCGGGCCGCTGGACTACTTGTTCGTCTGCGTCGGTGGCGGTGGTCTCATTTCAGGTAGCGCCCTCGCGGCGCACGCACTCGCACCCGGCTGCAAGGTGATCGGCGTCGAGCCGGAAGCCGGCAACGACGTGCAGCAATCCTTGCGCAAAGGCGAGATCGTCACGATCCCGGTGCCGAAAACCATTGCCGATGGCGCGCAGACCACGCATGCGGGCAATCTCACTTTCCCCATCATGCGCGCGTTGGTGAGCGAGGTGCAGACGGTCAGTGATGCGCAGTTGATCGACGCGATGCGATTCTTCGTCTCACGCATGAAAATCGTGGTCGAGCCGACCGGGTGCCTGGCGGCGGCGGCGGTGTTTGCCAAACCGGGCGGCATTGCGGGCAAGCGCGTGGGGGTGATCCTTTCGGGCGGCAATGTGGATCCGGCGGCGTTGGCGCGTTACCTCGCGTGAGGCGCTGGCTCTTTCGATAGGCCGCTTGCGCTTTCGATTAAACTTCAATCATTCACCAAGAGCGCCCCGCCATTGACGCGGGGCGTTTTCATATTCACGCTACCGTCAGCAGCCGGTCAGACGCCACCCCCGCCACCCTCGCCAACCAGACCAACGATGTTCCTCTACGCCGCCACCATCCTCGTCTCAAGCTTTCTGCTGTTTCTGGTGCAGCCGATCATCGCCAAGCAGATCCTGCCGTGGTTTGGCGGCACGGCAGCCGTATGGACCACCTGTCTGGTGTTTTTCCAACTGGCACTGCTGGCGGGTTACGCCTATTCGGATCTGTCGAATCGTCTCAAGCCGAAAACCCAAACCACGATTCATATCGTGCTGCTGTTGGTGAGCCTTGCCTCGCTGCCCATCGTCGCCGCGACTGGCTGGAAGCCTGCCGGTGACGAAGATCCGCTGTGGCGCATCCTCGGCCTGCTCGCGGCCACCATCGGCCTGCCCTATTTCATGCTCTCGACCACCGGGCCGCTGATTCAATCCTGGTTCGCGCGCGAGCATGCTGACCCTGTCACCGCGAAGCGCGTCTACCGCTTTTTTGCACTGTCCAATCTCGGCTCGCTCGTGGGATTGCTCGCGTATCCGTTTGCCATCGAGATGTGGGTATCAACACGGGTGCAGGCGGTGGGCTGGAGTGCGGGCTACGGATTGTTCGTTCTGTTGTGCATCGGCAGCGCCTTGCGCGCCAGACGTGCATCGCCAGAAGCATTGGTGGGAGCGGGTCTTGCGGCATCAACGCTTGAGCAGTCGCTTGCACCAACGGTGATGGCAGTCTCGGTGAATGCAGATTTGACTGGTGCCGATGCCTCGGACACGTTGGACTCCTCGAGCACGTCAAACACGTCGAACATCGCGGGCGCGCCGGTTGCGGCTTCACTCGCCGGCGCTTCAGTCAGTGATGCGCTGCCCGACGCGCCACCCGCGACCAGCGACTACGCCCTCTGGTTCACCTTTAGCGCGCTAGCGTCGCTCATGCTGCTGGCGATCTCGAATCACATTTCGCAAAACGTCGCGTCGATTCCGTTTCTCTGGGTGTTGCCGCTGACGCTTTACCTGCTGACCTTTGTGCTGGTGTTCGAAGGCCGTGGCGGGCGCGGCTTTTACATCCGCCAGCTTTGGCTGGGGCCGACGCTCGTGGCGCTTGGCTTCATGGCCTGGGGCCTGACTGCCGAGCGCGGCGTGCTCGAAATTGACTACGCGATTCCGCTCTATTGCACCGGGCTGTTCCTGACCTGCATGTTTTGCCACGGTGAGCTGGCGGCGGCCAAACCGGCGCCGCGCTATCTCACGCGCTTCTATCTGATGCTGTCGATTGGCGGCGCCGCAGGCGGCATGTTTGTCGGCCTCGCCGCACCCAAGCTGTTCACCGGCTATCTCGAAATGCCGCTCGGCCTGGTGGCCTGCACGCTGATGGCGGTGATCGTCACGCGGCATTTGTTCAACCGCCCGCTTACGGTGTGGGCGCCGCTCGCGGCTCTCATCGCGGCCGGCGCGTGCACCTACTACGGCTGGAAGTACGACGAATTCCTCAAGGAAAACACCATCCACGCATCGCGCAATTTTTACGGCAGCTTGCGTGTCAAGCAGACGCTGGCTGATACTGACCCGGACGCCAACCGCCGTCTGGTGCACGGCGTCATCATGCATGGCGAGCAATACATCCACCCCTCGCACCGCCACATCATCACCAGCTACTACGGTGACACCTCGGGCGTCGGCATGGCCTTGTCGCGCATTCACCCAGTGAACCAGCGCGTTGGTGTGATCGGTCTCGGGGCCGGCACGCTGGCGGGTTACGGGCAGGAAGGCGACTACTTCCGCCTCTATGAGATCAACCCGAAGGTCATTGACATTGCGACCCATTATTTTTATTACCTCACGGGAAGCAAAGCGAAAGTCGAGACTGCATTAGGCGATGCGCGCCTGGTCTTGGAGCGCGAGAAGCCGCAGCAGTTTGATGTGCTCGCGGTCGATGCCTTTTCCAGCGATGCGATCCCTGTGCATCTGATCACGCGCGAAGCCTTGCAGGTATTTTTGAAACACATCAAACCGGATGGCGCGGTGGCGTTTCATGTCACCAACCGCTATTTGCGCCTGGCACCGGTGGTCAAGCAGCTTGCCGAGGAGATTGGCTACGAGGCCATCCTCATCACCGACGACGCCGAGGACGATAAATATTTGTCGCGTACAGATTGGGTGATTGTCACCAAGAACCGTGAGTTCATCAACGACGAAGACATCAAAGCCAAGCGCGTGACCATTGAGCCGATTGCCGGCATGCGCACGTGGACCGATGACTTCAACAACCTGTTCCAGATTCTCAAGTAGACCCGCGCGCCGCCCTGTGCTTGTCAGTGGTCGCCTGCGCCGGCTAGGGGAATTGGCGCGAGGCGGCAACGCGCAGCGGCCTGCTCCTCTTCGATGCCGTCCATGTGCTCAAGAGCGGCACGCCACGGTGTAAACTCCGCAAAACAAGAAGAACACGGGAGACACGCTGTGCGCAACACTTGGCGCGCAGGCAGCGAGACTGGAGGGCAGTCTGATGCGGATATTGCTGGCGGAAGACGATGCGGTATTGGCCAATGGCTTGAGCCGCAGTTTGCGGCGCACCGGCTTTGCGGTCGATCATACGGCTGATGGCGCGGCGGCTGATGCTGCCGCGAGTGCCGAATCGTACGATCTGTTGATTCTCGATCTGGGCCTGCCCAAACTCTCGGGCCTTGAAGTGTTGCGACGCTTGCGCGCGAAAGCCAGCGGACCGAATGCGCGCATTCCGGTGCTGATTCTCACGGCGGCTGATGCGCTCGAAGACCGCGTCAAGGGCCTCGACCTTGGTGCCGATGACTATATGGCCAAACCGTTTGAGCTTGCCGAGCTTGAAGCGCGCGTGCGTGCTCTCACAAGGCGCGGCCTGTGCGGCGCGCCGACGCTGATTCAGAACGGTGCACTGAGCTATGACATGTCAGGCCGCGTGGCGTATCTGAACGAGCAGCCGCTCGAACTCTCGGCGCGCGAGCTGGGCCTGCTCGAAATATTTTTGCAGCGCCCGGGGCGCCTGGTGAGCAAGGATCAACTGGCGCAGCATTTGTGTGAATGGGGCGATGAATTGTCGAGCAATGCCATCGAGGTCTACGTACATCGCCTGCGCAAAAAGATCGAGCCGGGCGCGTCAATCTCGACTGTGCGCGGCCTGGGCTACTGTCTTGAGAAGGCGCCTGCCGGGATCGCGGCCTGATACCAGCGTAGCCGCTGCGCTCTGCGGGCAGCAGACACTGCACCGCGCAGGCCCCACCCCAATCTGATGGCCCCTGACTCTCCCACCCATCTCGCGCGCCCCGCAACCGGGACGCGCGTCTCTGGTATGGACGAAGCAGTGGCAGCGCCACCGTCATCATTACCGCTTCAGCCATTACCCTCGTCCACGGCAAGCGATGGACTGCGCCGCCGCTGGCAGCGCCTCACCGGCTTCATGTCGGACGGTGCGCAGCCCAACAATTCGCTGTTCGGAGAAATTCTCGACTGGCTGTGGGTGCCGATGATGGTGCTGATGCCGGTGTCGATCCTGCTCACGTTTGCCGCCGCCAAGGCACTCTCGCACGCACCGTTCGACCGCGTGCTCTCTGACAACGTGGTGGTGCTGGCCGAGCAGGTCAAGCTGCGCGGCGGTCGCGTGGTGGCCGATCTGCCGCTCGCTGCGCGCGATCTGTTGCGCGCCGATGATGCCGACTCGGTCTATTTTCAAGTGACCGGACAGCGTGGCGAATACGTTGCCGGTGATCGTGACCTGCCGCTGCCGACCGATGATGAAGCGCCAGTTCCGGGGGTGATCCGGTTTCGCAATGAGGAGCTGCGCGGTGCCGAAGTGCGCGTCGCGTACACGTGGGTGGAGTTGCCGCGTGCAGCGGGGGCAGTGCGCGCCGTAGACAACCCGCCGCGCCTGCCGCTGGTGCAGGTCGCCGAGACGCTCGACAAGCGAGACCAGCTCGCAGACGAAATTGTCAAGGGCGTGATCCTGCCGCAGTTCATCATTCTGCCGTTTGCGGCGGTGCTGATCTGGTTTGGTCTGGCACGCGGCCTGCATCCGCTCTCCAATCTGGTGGAGCGGATTCACCGCCGCCGCCCGGGTGATCTGAGCCCGATCCCGCGCGGGGCGGTGCCGGTCGAAGTGGAACCGTTGATCGACTCGATCAACGACCTGATGCGCCAGCTCGATGGCAGCCTCAAGGGCCAGCAGCGTTTCATTGCCAACGCGGCGCATCAATTGCGCACGCCGCTGGCAGGCATCCAGATGCAGACTGAGTTGGCGCGGCGCCAGGCGGCGTCGGGGAGCGAAGGTGCTGAACTCGCGCAGAGCCTTGCGCAGATGGCGGTGGCGACGCGCCATCTGGTGCGCATGGTCAACCAGTTGCTGGCGCTCACGCGCGCGGAAAAAGCGCACGAGGCCGGTGCCGCCGCGCCGCGTCTGGCGCGCCTTGATCTCGCCGCACTGGCGCGCGAACGGGTGCTGCACTGGGTAACGGCGGCAATCGAGAAGAAGATTGACTTGGGATTTGATGCCGGTAGTGACAGTGCTGCGACAGCACCGCTGTGGATCGATGGCAATGCGATGTTGTTGGGCGAGCTCATCAACAACCTGCTCGAAAACGCGATTCACTATACGTCTGCTGGCGGCACCGTCACGCTGCGGCTGCGGGCGGGGATAACTGCCGTGCTCGAAGTCGAAGACAACGGCATCGGCATCGCGCGGGAGGAACGTGAACTGGTGTTCGAGCGTTTCTATCGCGTGCTCGGTGACAGTGCGAGTGATGCCTCTGCCGAAGGGTCGGGCCTCGGTCTGGCCATCGTGCGCGAGATCGCGGTTCAGCATCATGCGCAGGTGCGCATTCGCGATGGCGCGCAGGGACGCGGCACTGTGTTTGCCGTCGAGTTTGCGCTGGTGGAAAGCGCTGCGCGCAGCGCGATCGCGCACGCGATGACAGACGGTGGACGCGGTAAACTGGGGGCATAAAAACAGGACGCTGGTGCCGCAGCGCATCGCCCGCATGGCAGCTAACGGGAGTGCATTGACCTTCACCGCGTTACTCACAGCATGACCCCAGGAGATTTTGCGTACCGTGGCATTTTCGATTTTCAGCAAGAAAGGCAGTGAGCCGCCGAAGCCATCCAAGGCTGAGCCGGCCAAGCCCGATGCTGCGCCCAAGCCGGGCAGCAAAACGTCAGCACCCAGCCGCAATGCACCGCCTGCGCCCAAGCCCGCTGCGCTCGCCCCCGAGGTGATGTCGAGCAGGATCAACGAAATCGAAGCCGAGATGGACGAGCTCGATTTCACTGCCCTGACCGCACAGCCCGTCGCCCCGCGCCCGCAGCCGCCATCCAATCTTCCCGATACGGTGATCTCGACGCCGCCGCCGGAGGATGCGCCCGCGCAGGGCGCGCCTGCGCCGGCCGGAGCGGTTGCGCGCGCTGGCGCGGCTGCCGCGGCTGCCGCGGGTGCAGCCACACCGGGTGCAGCCACAGCAGGTGTAGCTACAGCAGGCGTAGCACCGGTCGCAAGATCGTCCAAGCTCGTCATTGAACACGGATTCAATCCTGCTCTCAAACCGGCGGCGGGTTCGCCAAATGCCAAGCCGCCAGCGCAGCCCGCAACGCCGTCTGCGCCGCCCAAATCGGCTGCGCCTGCGCCCACTCTGGCAGCGATGCCCGCCGCCGTGCAACCCAAGCCCGCTGCGCCTGCTGCGATACCCGCGAAGGCGACGGCACCCGCCCCTGCACCGCCCAAGGCGCCGCCCGCCAGCAAAAATCCGGCAGCGAGCGCGAACCCGGCGCTCACATCACTGGGCGTGAGTTCGGTGATGATGCGCGAGCTCGCGCTCAGCCCGTTTGAATCGGCCCCGGTGCTTGAACAAGCGGCGCTGCTCTACGCCGAAGGCCACGCGACAGAAGCGCGCAGCGCGCTGGAGGCCGCAATCAAGGCCGGCAAAATGCCGCAGGCGGCGGCGCATCAGGCGTGGCTGCTGCTGTTTGACCTGCTCGAAAATCTGGGCGAAGCAGACGTGTTCGAAGGCGCTGCGATTGATTTTGCCGTCGCGTTTGAAACCTCGCCACCCGCTTTCAGCAACCGCTCCGGCGTCAGCGACCCCATGCTGGAGACTGGCGGCGGGCAATACTATGCAATCAACGGCGCACTCGACGCCGCCATCGCGCCGCAGCTGGCGCGGCTGGGCGAGATTGCATTGCACAGCAAGATCATGCGCATCGAGTTTGGCAAGATCAAGTCGGTCGCCGAGCCGGGCTGTACGCTGCTGCTGGAGCGCTTGCGCGCCTTCAAAAAAGCCGGAATCGATCTGGTGTTCTCCAATATCGAGCATCTGGTCACTCTGATCAGTGGTGCAGTCGAGACTGGCCGGCGCACTGATCCTGAAGTGTTCTGGCTGTTGCTGCTGGAGCTGCAGCAGTGTCAGGGCCAACAGGACGTGTTTGAGGAAACCGCGCTCAATTACTGCATTACCTACGAAGTGTCGCCGCCGCAGTGGGCGGCGCCGGCGCACCTGGCCAAGAGCACTGGACCGAAAGGCGCTGCTGCCACTACAGCAGCGGGCGCGGCGCTGCCGCAGGATGCGCTCTATCTCAAGGGCTCACTGCAAAGCAGCGCCGATCCGCGCTTCGCGGCGATCAACACTTACGCACAGAGCCGCCGGCTGGTGGTGATCGACATGTTCGACCTGCGCCGCATGGAGCCTGCTGCGGCGAGTGAATTCATCAACGTGCTCTCGGCGCTCTATGTGAAAAACAAGGAACTGGAATTGCGCAGCCCCAGCCCGCTGATCGCCACGCTGCTCATTTCGATGGGGTTTACCGAGCAGGCGCGCTTTACCTTGCGTGCGGCGTGAGTACTTGAATAGACCAACGCACGCGGCCTCGTGCAGCAGCGGACAAACCGCCGGCAACAGACTCCGTTTGCGTCCACACTCTTGAACTGCTTCCCGGCGCACCCATCTGGAAATACCTATGGAACAGTATCACGGCACCACCATCGTTTCGGCGCGGCGCGGCACCTCGGTCGCGCTCGGCGGCGACGGCCAGGTCACCCTTGGCCAGATCATCATCAAGGCCTCCGCACGCAAGGTGCGGCGCCTCTATCACGACAAGATTTTGGCGGGCTTCGCCGGTGGTACCGCTGACGCCTTTACGTTGTTCGAGCGCTTTGAGTCCAAGCTCGAAAAGCACCAGGGCAATCTGATGCGCTCGGCCGTCGAACTGGCCAAGGACTGGCGCACCGACCGCATCCTGCGCCGCCTCGAAGCCATGCTCGCCGTGGCCGACCGCGAGCACTCGATCATCATCACCGGCAATGGCGACGTGCTCGAACCCGAAGGCAGTTTGATTGCGATTGGCTCGGGCGGTGCATATGCGCAAGCCGCTGCGCGGGCCCTGCTTGACAACACCGAGCTCGGTGCGCAGGAGATTGTGAAGAAATCGCTGGAGATCGCCGGCGGCATTTGCATCTACACCAATCAGCACCACTCCATCGAGACGCTTGAGTAAACCCGCATGTCTGCCATGACCCCGCAGGAAATCGTCCACGAGCTGGACAAACACATCGTTGGCCAGGGACGCGCCAAGCGCGCGGTCGCCATCGCACTGCGCAACCGCTGGCGGCGCAGCCAGGTGGCCGAGCCTTTGCGCTCCGAGATCACGCCTAAAAATATATTGATGATCGGCCCCACCGGTGTCGGCAAAACCGAAATCGCGCGCCGCCTCGCGCGCCTGGCGGATGCGCCTTTCATCAAGGTTGAGGCGACCAAGTTCACAGAGGTGGGTTATGTCGGGCGCGACGTCGATACGATCATCCGTGACCTCGCCGAAATCGCCGTCAAGGAAGCGCGTGAAGCGGCAGTCAAGCGCGTGCGTCTGGCGGCCGACGATGCGGCCGAAGAGCGCGTGCTCGACGTGCTGGTGCCGCCCTCACGTGACATCGGCTTCGAGACGGCTGCGTCGGACACCGACAATGCCACGCGCCAGAAATTCCGCAAAAAATTGCGCGAGGGCGAACTCGACGACAAGGAAATCGAAATCGAAGTCACCACGCCTGCCGCGCAAATGGAAGTGCTCGCACCACCCGGCATGGAGGAGTTGACGCAGCAGATTCAGGGCATGTTTCAAAACCTCGGACAAGGCCGCAGAAAATCGAAGAAGCTCAAGATCAAGGACGCGCTCAAGCTGCTCGCAGACGAAGAAGCCGGCAAGCTCGTCAACGACGACGAGCTGAAAACGCTGGCGATCAAGAACGTCGAGCAAAACGGTATCGTGTTCCTCGACGAGATCGACAAGATCGCCAGCCGCTCGGAGTCGCAAGGTGCCGATGTGTCGCGCCAGGGTGTACAGCGCGACCTGCTGCCGCTGGTCGAAGGCACGACGGTGACCACCAAGTACGGCATGATCAAGACCGACCATGTGCTCTTTATCGGCTCGGGTGCGTTTCATTTCTCCAAGCCGTCGGATCTGATTCCCGAGTTGCAGGGGCGCTTCCCGATTCGCGTCGAACTCGATTCGCTGTCGGTCGATGACTTCGAAAAAATCCTGGTATCGACCGATGCCGCGCTCACCAAGCAGTATCAGGCGCTGCTCGCCACCGAAGATGTAAAAGTGGAGTTCGCCCCCGAAGGCATCAGCCGCCTGGCGCAGATCGCCTTTGCCGTGAACGAGAAAACCGAAAACATCGGCGCCCGCCGGCTCTACACCGTGATGGAAAAATTGCTCGAAGACGTGTCGTTTGACGCCGGCAAGCAGAGTGGCCAGACCTTGCATGTCGATGCCGCCTACGTCAATGTGCGGCTCGAAGAATTGTCAAAATCCGAAGACCTCGCGCGCTACGTGCTGTGAAGGTGGCAGTACGCAACGAGGCATGAACCCCGCCCAAGGAACTCCAATGCGCTACACCCCGACGTTTGCTTTCGCCGCCCCATCTCTTGCCGTCTGCCTTGCTGTGTGCCTGACTGCACCAGCGCTTGCGCAAGTCACTGTCAAGGAATCCTGGGTGCGTGCCACGGTCGCCAAACAAACTGCCACTGGCGCCTTCATGCAGATCACCGCCGCCGCCGACACGAAACTGGTCGACGTCAAATCATCCGCCGCCGGCATTGTCGAAATCCATGAAATGAAAATGGAAAACAACGTGATGAAAATGCGCGCGGTGGACGAGGTCGTGCTTCCGGCCGGCAAGATGGTTGAACTCAAGCCGGGCGGCTTTCACGTCATGCTGATGGATCTGAAAGCGCAGGTGAAAACCGGCGATACGATTCCGCTCACATTGGTGTTTGAAGGCAAGGACAAAAAGCGCGAAACGGTGGACTTGAAGGTACCGGTCAGAGCGCTGACTAGTGCGCCCAGCAAGAGCGGAGCGCAGCATGAAGGGCACAAGCACTGAGCGGGTGCGTTTGCTACCGTCGGAGGGTGGTGCACCGGACGCGTGAGTGGCGCTCGCTATAATTCCTGATTGTCCGTCGTGCGCTTTTTCTGCGCCTCGCCATGCTCCCCGCCGTCAAGCAAGAAATTATCATCGCCCTGAGAGCCGCTCTCACCAAGGCTCTTGGGGATACTGCGCCGGGCGCTGCAGAGCATGCGGTAATTTTGCTGGAACGCCCCAAACAGGCGGCGCACGGCGATCTGGCGTGCAACATCGCGATGCAGTTGGCCAAGCCGCTGAAGATGAATCCACGTGCGCTGGCCGAAGCCATCATCGCGGCCCTGCAGTCCGATGCTGCCGCCGCGTCAAGCATTGCGTCAGCGGAAATTGCCGGGCCGGGTTTCATCAACCTGCGCGTGGCACCTGCCGCCAAGCGGCGCGTGATCGGCGAAATATTCGCGCAAGGTGAAGCGTTTGGCCGCGCTGCTGTGGCGCGCGGCGCGGCCGGCAAACTGCTGGTGGAATTTGTCTCGGCCAACCCGACCGGGCCGCTGCATGTGGGGCACGGCCGTCAGGCTGCGCTGGGCGATGCGCTATGCAATGTGTTTGAGACGCAGGGCTACGCGGTGACGCGCGAGTTTTATTACAACGATGCTGGTGTGCAGATTGCCAATCTTGCCGTGTCGGTTCAGGCGCGCGCGCGCGGCTTCAAACCTGGTGACGCGGCGTGGCCGGCGCAAGCCTATAACGGCGAATACATCGCCGACATCGCGCAGGATTTCCTTGCGAAAAAATCAGTCAAGGCGGCTGACCTTGAGGTGGTGGCGTCGGGGGATCACAACGATCTCGATTCGATCCGCCGCTTTGCGGTAGCGTACTTGCGCAACGAGCAGGATATCGACCTCAAGTTGTTTGGCGTGCAGTTCGATCACTACTTCCTTGAATCATCGCTGTATCAGGATGGCAAGGTCGAGGGCACGGTCAACGCGCTCAAGGCGGCCGGCAAGACCTTTGAAGAGGGCGGCGCGCTGTGGTTGAAGACCACCAGCTACGGCGATGACAAAGACCGCGTGATGAAGAAATCCGACGGCACCTACACTTACTTCGTGCCCGACGTGGCCTACCACCTGGCCAAGTGGCAGCGCGGTTTTGCCAAGGCAGTCAACGTGCAGGGGTCAGACCACCACGGCACCATCGCGCGCGTGCGTGCCGGTTTGCAGGCGGTGAGTGCGCATGCAGGCATGGGCATGCCGGCCGCGTACCCCGATTACGTGCTGCACAAGATGGTGACGGTGATGATGGGCGGCGAGGAAGTGAAAATTTCCAAACGTGCCGGTTCCTATGTAACGCTGCGCGACTTGATCGACATGTCAGGCAATGGCGATACCGCGCGCGGGCGTGATGCCGTGCGTTTCTTTCTGATTTCGCGCAAGGCTGACACCGAGTTTGTATTCGACGTCGACCTCGCGCAGAAAAAATCGGACGAGAACCCGGTCTATTACGTGCAGTACGCCCATGCGCGCATTTGCAGCGTGTTGCGTGAGGCTGGGGTGGCTGACGATGCGGCGCGTAAAACCCTGGTGGGAGCCGATCTTGGTGCATTGACCCACTTACGCGAACTCGCGCTGATGCAAAGACTTGCCGAGTACCCTGATCTGCTGCACAGCGCATCAGAACACCTCGCGCCGCATGACCTGGCTTTTTATTTGCGTGACCTGGCCGGCGAGTTCCATTCCCTCTACAACGAGCGTGAATTGCGGGTTTTAACTGCACCCGATGCAGTTAAAATGGCGCGGCTCGCGCTCTATGCGGCGACCGCGCAGGTGATCGCAAATGCGCTGGCGCTGATCGGCGTGTCGGCTCCGCAATCGATGTAATTCGAAGTAGTTTGTCCGCATTTTCATTTCCCTCCCGGCATGACCAAACGCGAATTCAAGGCGGTAACCCCAAAGGCGAAGAGCGGTGGCGGCACCGTGATCGGCATCGTGATCGGCATCGTGATCGGTCTGGTGATTGCCGTTGTGGTCGCGTTCATGCTCAACAAGGGCCCGAAACCCTTCGCTGACAAAACCGGCGGCGGCGTGGCCAAGACTGCGCCCAAAGGGGCTTCCGACAGCTCCGATCCCAACAAGCCGCTCTACGGCAAGGACGCGAAGGCCGGCGACGCCGCCAAAGCGGGCGAAGCCAAGCGTTTCTCGTTCTACGAAATTCTGCCCGGCAAGGAAGAAGTGGTCGATGCGCGCAAGGCGCAAGAGGTCGCCAAGGTGGACCCCAAGGCCGGTGAGAAAAAGGCCGGCGCAGATGTCAAAGGTGCAGAGGCCAAACCCCATACGGATGGCAAAGCCGCGTCCGATGGCAAGCACGCCCCGGCACCGGACGATGCCAAGAGCGCAAGCCGCGATCGCTATTTTCTGCAAGCCGGAGCCTTCGCTGCCCCAGGCGACGCCGACAATCAAAAAGCCAAGCTTGCGTTAATGGGCTTTGAAGCGAAGGTCGAGACGGTGGATGTTGAAGGCAAGGGCACCATGCATCGCGTGCGCCTCGGACCCTACGGCCGGCTGGACGACATTAACCGCGTGCGCTCGACGCTGGCGTCCAACGGCGTGGATGCGGCGCTGATCCGCCTCAAGGACGCACCGAAGTAGGCGTGCGGCGATCTGCCGCTCTGTTGCCCGGTGCGTGGCAGACAAAAACATGCGTGTCTGCATGACTTATCCGAGGTGCGCGCAGCTGGGCGGTATACTTTTTACCTTGTTCGTGCGTTAGAGCCGCATCACAGCGGGAAAGTGCCGTCAACCGCGCCCGCTGTCTTTCATCAGCCGATGACCTGAACCCTCCGGGAGATTCCATGAAGACCACTCGCAGAACCTTTGTTGGCGCGCTTGCAGCGTCAGGTGCCGTGCTGTCCGGTACCGTGCGCGCGCAGGCCAAACTGCCTGATGCCGGTATCGACTACCGCGAAGTCACGCCGCCGCAGGCGACTGAATCGGGCAGCAAGATCGAAGTGCTGGAATTTTTCTGGTACGGCTGTCCACACTGCTATGCGTTTGAGCCGTCGCTGCAAGCCTGGATCAAGAAGCTGCCGCAGGACGTGTCGTTCCGGCGCGTGCATGCGCAGTTTGCGCCGCAGTGGGTGCAGCACGCCAAATTGTTCTATGCGATTGATGCGCTTGGTGAAGTGGAGCGTCTGCACCGCAAAGTGTTCGACACCATTCATGGCGAGCGCCGCGAGTTGTTGAAAGAAGCCGACATGATCGAATTCGCCGCCGCCAATGGCGTGGACAAGGGCAAGTTCGCCGACACGCTCAAGTCGTTCGGCGTGGCCGGCAAATTGCAGCGTGCCAAGCAGGTAGTCGCCAACTACAAGGTCGATGGCGTGCCGATGCTGGCAGTGAACGGCAAATTTGTCACCTCGCCCTCGATTGCCGCTGGCCAGGAAAAATGCCTCGCGGTGATGGACTACCTGCTCGATCAGGAGCGCAAGAGCAAGAAGGCGTAAGTCAAGGCGAGGTGTCTAGTGTCGCGCCAATAATGGCCGCAGCTGCGTCAACGCGCTGCGGCCATTTGCTTGCCTGATACCAGCCAGCCACCGGAGCGATGCGCGGCACCGCTGCGCTCCAGTTCGGTGACCACAAACGTGGTTAGTGCGGCAGCGTCGAGCTGGTAGTAGTCCGCGTTAATGCGCGCGGCCAGCGGCAGGGCGGCAAGATGTGCGGGCAAGCCATCGAGCGCCACGCGCCCCTCGACCATCAGTAGAAAAGCCAGCGTCACCTTGAGGGCGTTGCGAGCGTGGCGCTCGGGGTTGGCGGTGAAGAAGTCAAGACGGCTGTAGGCGCGCTCCAGCGCCGCACGCGCGTTTGTGAATGGCGCGCCATGACCCGGGATGACACAGCGCACATCGAGTGTCGCGATGGTGTCGAACGTGGCGCGTTGCGCTGCGAATGCCTTGCCCTGCGCATTGGGGGCGCCATCGACTTCAGCGAAGATCACGCCAAAGCCGTTTTCCCAGAGCGCGTCAGCAGAAATCAGGATGCCGTGTCCGGCGCAGTACAGCATCTGCGATGAGGCGTCATGACCGGGCGAGCCGATGGCTTGCCAATCGAGGCCGCCGAGCCGCAACCTATCAGGGGATGGATCAGCGGCGAGTGGCTCAGCGCGCGCGACGTCGCGGCTCCCGGTGATTCCAGCAGGCGCACCGCCGCACACGCCAAAGGTGCGGTCGAAGGCAAAGCGCTCGCATTGCTGGCCCATCGCTGTCAGATGCAGTGCCGCTTCGTCCCAATGGTGGATGACGTCCGCGTCGCCGACCGGGATGTGGATGCGCACGGCAGGGTGCGCGCGGCGCAGGGCGGCGTTACCGCCGATGTGATCCGAATGGGTGTGGGTGTTGACGATGCGCCTGAGCGCGCGGCCGGCGAGCGCGTGATTGACGAGCGCGACGGTCTGCGGCGCGTGACGGCCATAGCCGGTGTCCACCACGGCAGTGTCATCGCCATCGACGCACACCACACTGTTTGACGACACCCAGCCGCGCTCGATCACTTGTAGCGATGGCGGCATCGACGGCGTCATTGACGGTAAAAACGCGAATGCCGTCATGCGCGATTGTTTGCGGCGCCACCGGGTTGCACCAGTACGCGCCGTGCGGGCAGGGCCGCCTTGATCGCACGCCGCGTGTCTTCGCTCGCACCCGACCAGGCGGCAATCTCGGCGAGGCTGCGCAAACAGCCGCTGCAATAGTCAGACGCCGCATCCATCACGCAGACGCCGATGCAAGGCGAGAGCACGGGGTCTTCGCGGCGCGCGCGTGCGGCGATTTCCATCCAGCCGCCCGGATCAGACTGCGTCATGTTGGGTCGGTGGGGCGCATTGTCTCAATACCCCTTGGCACGATCCACTACATCGGTGAGTGCTGCACCGGCCTCGAACGCGCGGATTTTTTGCGCGATCTGGACGATAGAGTCTTCGCGCAGCGTGGCCGCCGAAATGTGCGGCGTGATCAACACCTTCGGGTGCGCCCACAGACGGCTCGCCGCCGGCAAGGGCTCTTCGGGAAATACATCGAGCGTGGCACCACCGAGATGGCCCTCATCGAGCAGCGCCAGTAAATCGTCCTCCACCAAATGCTGCCCGCGCCCGATGTTGATGACATGTGCGCCCTGCGGCAACTGCGTCAGATGGGCGCGGTTGAGAATGCCGCGTGTGCTTTCGGTCAACGGCAGCAGACACACCAGCACGTGGGTGCGCGCCAGAAAATTGCGCAGACCCGCCGCGCCGTGATGGCAATCGACGCCGTCGATTTGTTTGGCCTGGCGGCTCCAGCCCGCCGCCGAAAATCCAAAGCGTTTCATCGCTTGCGCGACGTAACTGCCGAGCACGCCCAGGCCGAGCACGCCGACCGTGACGCGGTCGCGTTTTTTCGGCCCCAACATGTTCCACACACCGTCGCGTTGCTGCGCGGCGTAGCTGTCGAGCTTGCGCTGCCAGCGCAGGGCGGTGGCGAGGACGTATTCCTCCATCTGCGCGGCCATGCCGGCATCCCCGAGCCGCACGATGGGCACAGAGCGCAAATAGCCCTGCTGCATTTCCGGGTGCGCGAGGATGAAGTCCACCCCAGCGGCGACATTGAACACCGCCTTGAGCTGTTTTTCCCCCGCGAAGAAGCCCACCGGCGGCTTCCAGCACACCGCGTAATCGGCAGGCCCGGCGTGGCGCTCGGGATAGACAGCGATTTTTGCCTCAGGCAAATGCTGTTGCAGGGTCTCGACCCAGCGTGCTGGGGAAGGGTCAATCGTGTAGAAGAGAAGGTTCATGACGCGATAGAGGAGGGGGCAGGTGTGACGACGTGGCCAGCGCTTCTTAGGCAGGCGCACGCTGCGAGCGAAACGCCGCAAATGCGCTTGCCACCGAAGACTGCGCCGGCGCAAACACTCATGCAGGCACCGCGGCCGGCTCGAACGCAATCAACGCTGCGCCTTCTGCAACCTGTTCGCCCGCGGCATGCAATACCGCCGTGACACGGCCCTTGGCGGGCGCGGCAATGGTGTGCTCCATCTTCATCGCTTCCATCACCACCAGCGGCGCGCCTTTCTCGACCTCGGCACCGGGCTGCACCAGCACGGCGAGAATCTTGCCTGGCATTGGCGCAGTGAGTCCACCGCCTTCCTCTTCGCCCGCTTCGGATTCGGTGAGCGGATCGTGCAACTCGATATCGAAGCGGCGGCCATGCAGGAAGGTGGTGAGCTTGTCGTGCCGGCTCGCCGCTTGTGTCGCTTGTGCTTCCCTCACGCGCACCACGCGCGCGTCAATCGCTACATCATTCCACTGCATGCGCACCCGCTTGCCTTCGACGCTGCCACTGGCTGCTGAGCGTGTGTTCATGCAGGTGATCACCAAGCCGGCGCGGGTGTACTCGATCTGCACCGCATGCGTCGCGTCACCACATTGCAAAGCCAGGGTGCGCTTGGCAGTGAGGTTGGCGCGCCAACCGTCGCTGATTCCCCACGGGCCACCGGTCTGTGAGGCGCTGCCACCATGGGTTTCAGAAGACACAATGGCGAAAGCCGCAGCCACCAAGGCTTCTGGCGCGATCAACAATTCAGTTGGCAGCAATTCGGCGCGGTTGCGCTCAATCAATCCGGTATCCAATTCGCCCGACGAGAACGCGTTGGACTCTACCGTACGCACCAGAAACTCGACATTGGTATGCACGCCCGCGATCTCGCATTCACGCAACGCCGCCGCCATCGCGCGCAACGCCACCTCGCGCGTCTCGCCCCAGCAAATCAGCTTGGCGATCATCGGGTCGTAGTAGGGACTGATGGCGTCGCCTTCGCGCACGCCGCTGTCGATGCGCACCGGGCCGTCTTCGAGCGGCATCGACAGATGATGCAGCGTGCCGATCGACGGCAGGAATTTCTTGGCCGGGTTCTCGGCGTAAATCCGCGCTTCGATGGCATGGCCATTGATCGCCAGTTCATCCTGCGCGAGCGGCAGCGGCTCACCGTGGGCGACGCGCAGTTGCCACTCGACCAGATCAAGGCCGGTGATCTCTTCGGTTACCGGATGCTCGACTTGCAGGCGCGTGTTCATCTCCATGAAGTAGAACGTGCCATCTTCGATTTTGTCACCGGGGGCGATGAACTCGACCGTGCCTGCGCCAACGTAATTCACCGCCTGTGCCGCCTCTACCGCTGCCTTGCCCATCGCCGTGCGGCGTGCTTCGGTCATGCCGGGAGCGGGCGCTTCTTCGAGAACCTTCTGATGACGCCGCTGCACCGAGCAATCGCGCTCGAACAGATAAACGCAGTTGCCATGCGTGTCGGCGAACACCTGAATCTCGATATGGCGCGGGCGCGTCAGATATTTTTCAAGCAACACATCGTCATCGCCGAAGCTCGATGCCGCTTCGCGCTTGCACGAGGCCAGCGCTGCCGGGAAGTCTGCAGCCGCTTCGACCACACGCATACCCTTGCCGCCACCGCCGGCCGAGGCCTTGATCAACACCGGGTAGCCAATCTTGTCCGCAGCGCGTTGCAAAAATACCGGGTCTTGATTGCCGCCGTGATAGCCCGGGGTCAACGGCACGCCGGCCTTCTCCATCAACTGCTTGGACTCGGCCTTCAAACCCATCGCGCGAATCGCGGCAGGGGGCGGACCAATGAAGACGATCTCCGCCGCAGAGCAGGCCTCGGCAAAGTCAGCGTTCTCCGAGAGGAACCCGTATCCAGGGTGAATTGCTTCGGCGCCGCACTGCTTGGCGATGGCGATGATCTTGTCGCCCAGCAGATAACTCTCTTTTGCGGCAGATGGCCCGAGGCGGTAGGCCTCGTCGCAGGCAGCGACGTGTTTGGCGTTGGCGTCCGCGTCGGAATACACCGCGACCGTGCGAATGCCCATGCCGTGTGCGGTGGCAGCGACGCGGCAGGCGATCTCGCCGCGGTTGGCGATGAGTATTTTTTTAAACATGACTCTCCTTTGCGGCGTTCAGCATGACGCTCAATGCTTACGCATCACCGAGTTTGAGTGCAGTCACCCACTTGGGCTTGCGCTTTTGCAGAAACGAAGCCATGCCCTCCTGGCCTTCTGCAGAGGCACGCGCGGCGGCGATGCGCTTCACGGTTTCGCTGCGCACTGCGGGCGTGAGCTTGGTGCCACCCGACAAGCCAATCAACTTCTTCGACTCCTCGAGCGCACGCGGCCCGCCCAGAATCAGATGCCCGAGGATGTCGTTGACCTTGGCATCAAGCTCGCCGGGTGGCGTGATCTCGTGAATGAACCCAATGCGATAGGCCTCGGCCGCATCGAAGCGCTCGGCCGTGAGAAAGTAGCGCGAGGCCATGCGTTCGCCCATTGCGCGGATCACGTAGGGGCTGATGGTCGCGGGGATCAAGCCGAGCTTGACTTCCGAGAGGCAAAACGTCGCGTCCATCGACGCCACCGCAATGTCGCAGGCCGCAACCAGTCCCATGCCACCGGCATAAGCCGGGCCTTGAATGCGCGCGACAGTCGGCTTCTTCAGCGTGTGCAATTGATGAAAGACATCAGTGCGGCGCGCGCTGGCTGCTGGCGCCTTGGCTGCCTTCGCAACCTTCTTCATCCAGTTGATGTCTCCCCCGGCGCAGAACGCCGTCCCGCGCCCGGCCAGGCACACCGCGCGCACGCCGCTGTCCTTTTCCATCGAAGTCAGCGCCGCGCTGATTTCACTCATCACGTCATCGTTGAGTGCGTTGCGGATCTCCGGGCGGTTAAGCCACAGGATGCCGACGTGGTTCATGACTTCAACTTCGATAGTTTTGTATTTCATGCACGTCCCCACTGGTCCTCATGGTTCTTGATGACAGGTGCTGATGCCCTGCGTGAATGCAGTCGCAACCAACGGGCACCGCTCACATCCGGAACACGCCGAACTGGGTCTTCTCCAGCGGCGCATTGAGCGACGCCGCCAACCCTAAGCCGAGCACGCGCCGCGTGTCGGCAGGGTCGATCACGCCGTCGTCCCACAGGCGTGCGCTGGCGTAATACGGATGGCCCTGGTGCTCATACTGTTCGAGAATCGGCTGTTTGAAGGCGGTTTCTTCTTCCGCGCTCCATTTGCCGCCCTTCAATTCAATGCCGTCGCGCTTGACGGTGGCGAGCACGCTCGCCGCCTGCGCGCCGCCCATGATCGAGATGCGCGCGTTGGGCCACATCCACAAAAAGCGCGGACTGTAGGCGCGCCCACACATGCCGTAATTGCCCGCGCCGAAACTGCCGCCGATGATGACGGTGAATTTGGGCACCTTGGCGGTGGCCACTGCGGTGACCATCTTGGCGCCGTCGCGTGCAATGCCGGACGATTCATATTTTTTGCCGACCATGAAACCGGTGATGTTCTGCAAGAACACCAGCGGCACATTGCGCTGGCAGCACAGCTCGATGAAGTGCGCGGCCTTCAATGCCGACTCGGAATACAGAATGCCGTTGTTGGCGATGATGCCGACCGGCATGCCGTAGATGCGCGCGAAGCCGGTGATGAGGGTGGTGCCGTAGCGCGCCTTGAATTCGTCGAACTCGGAGCCATCGACAATGCGCGCGATCACTTCGCGGACGTCGTAGGGCTTCTTCACGTCATGCGGGATGACGCCGTAAATTTCTTCGGTAGCGTAGAGCGGTTCGCGCAATGCCGCCGCATCGGTGAGCTGGCCGATATCTGCCGTGTGCTTCGCACCCAGGTTGCCGACGATGCGGCGCGCCAGTTGCAGCGCGTGGGTGTCGTTTTGCGCGAGGTGGTCGGCCACGCCCGAGACGCGCGTGTGTACATCACCACCGCCGAGCTCTTCGGCACTGACGATCTCGCCTGTGGCCGCCTTCACCAACGGCGGACCGCCAAGAAAAATCGTGCCTTGGTTTTTGACGATGATGGTCTCGTCGCTCATGGCCGGCACATAGGCACCGCCCGCCGTGCACGAGCCCATCACCACCGCAATTTGCGGAATGCCCTTGGCCGACAGGTTGGCCTGGTTGTAAAAGATGCGGCCGAAATGGTCGCGGTCCGGGAACACATCATCTTGGGTCGGCAGGTTGCCGCCGCCGGAGTCCACTAGATACACGCAGGGCAAATGATTCTGATCGGCAATCTCCTGCGCGCGTACATGTTTTTTCACCGTCATCGGGAAATAGGTGCCGCCCTTGACGGTGGCGTCGTTGCACACGATCACGCACTCGCGGCCCGACACACGGCCGATACCGGTGATGACCCCTGCGCCTGGCGCGGCATCGTTGTACATGCCGTAGGCAGCGAGCTGTGAAAATTCGAGAAAGGGCGAACCAGCATCGACCAGTTGCTCAACGCGCTCGCGCGGCAACAGTTTGCCGCGTCCCGTATGCTTTTTGCGCGCGTCTTCGGGGCCGCCTTGCGCACTCTTGGCGACCTGGCCCCTGAGATCTGCAACGGCGGCTTTGAGCGCAGCGGTATTGGCGGCAAACTCGGGGCTGCGGGTGTTGATTTTGGATTCGAGTGTGGCCATGAAGATGTCCGGGTATCGATAGAGACGGCGCAGACGAACCACGCAGGTTAACGTTTACGTAAACGTCAATTGTAGCAAGCGCGATTTGTCGCGACACAACCGGTGCGCGGCTTCAAACGACGGATTAAGCCACCTGACAATACTCGTCCTTTGTATTGATATACTAATTGCATATCAGCAATGTATCGGACCACTTCAACGTGGCCGCCACCACCGGTAAACCGAATCGCGAAAGCGCGTTTGATTGAGCGCCACGCCACTTCCTCATGCCCCGCAAATCCGCATCTCCTGCTGCCAGCCGCACCTCATCGCGCAAAAGGCTGCCGCGCGCCACGCGGAGTTTGCCCGCTGGCACAGAATCCGCTCCCACCAACGCTCTTAGCCTCACCGATCGTGCCTACCGTGAGCTCGAAGAGCGCATCGTTACGCTGCAACTCGCCCCCGGCAGCGCGGTGTCGGAGGCGGAACTGTCGCAAAAGCTCGGCATTGGGCGCACGCCGATTCGTGAGGCCCTGCAACGGCTCGCGCGCGAGCGCCTCGTCACCATCCTGCCGCGGCGTGGCATCATCGTCTCCGAGATCAACGTCAAGGCGCAATTGCGGCTGCTCGAAGTGCGCCGCGAAGTCGAGCGTCTGGTCGCGCGCAGCGCGGCCCGGCGCGCAACTGACGAGGAGCGCTCCCTGTTTGCCGCCATCGCACGCGACTTCACCAGCAGCGCGCGCAGCAATGACGAGGTGGCCTTCATCCGCACCGACCGCGAGTTCAACGAGTTGTCGGTGGCGGCAGCGCGCAATGAATTTGCTGCTGGTGCGATGGGCCTGATGCACGCGCTGGCGCGGCGCTTCTGGTATCTGCACTACAAGCAGGCCGCCGACATGCCACAGACCGCCAAGCTGCATGCCGACATCGCCCGCGCCATTGCCGCCGCCGATGAGGACGCCGCAGCGGCGGCGATGGACCGGCTGCTTGACAACATCGAGACCTTCACGCGCGCCACTGTCAGCACCGATTTCTAGAGCGTTTCCGCCGTTGACTACAGTTTGCCTGACGGCGGCCATCTGTTGGCGGGTGGCGTCATGAATCTTGACAAATATATGATTGATATATCAGAATGACAGGCTTGCGGGCAGGAATGCCCGCCGCGCGCCCGAAAGGAGATCCCCATGCTGGAACGACAACGCCAATTCCGCGCCGCCTACCAGGCGCAGATTCACCCGCTTTATCACGGCTTTGTCCATATCGGCGTGATGTACGGGGTCGGCATTGCCGGCATCTGGTGGGCCGTGAGCCAATTGCAACACCCCACCTGGGAATGGCTGCTGGTGATTCCGGTGTTCCTCGCCGGCAATCTGGTCGAGTGGCTGATGCACCGCTATGTGATGCATCGCCTGGTCGATGTGTTTGCCTTGCGCGCCATTTATGACCGCCACACGCGCCAGCATCATCAATACTTTACCGACAGCGAGCACACCATCAACACGGTACGTGAGTTTCGCATCGTGTTTTTCCCCTGGCGGGTGCTGGCGGTGTTCGCCACCTCCGGTCTGCTGTTCGGCTGGATCGCCACGCAACTGGTCAATGCCAATGCAGGCTACATCCTGTTCATCACCATGGTCGCGCAATACCTGACTTACGAGACCTTTCACTTCTGCTGTCATGTGCCGGAGAACTGGTTTGTGCGCAACGCGCCCTTCATCAATACCATCCGCCGTCATCACACCGCACACCACAATCAGGGGATCATGATGAAGTACAACATGAACCTCACCTTCCCGATTGCCGACTGGTTGATGAACAGCAGCGACGTCAAGCGCGGTCTGCTTGGCACCTTGTTCAATGGCTACAGCAACGAGCATGTGCGTGAAGAGTTGAAGCCGGTGATCGCGCGTTTTCGCCAGGAATCGGCGCCGGTTACGCTCGATGGTCCGGTGCTCACCGCGGAAGAAGAACAGCAATTGGCGCGTGCTTAAAGCCGCGCTCAATTTCCCTCAACGTCCTGTCCGCGCCCATAGCGCTCCCGCACCGCCCCCAATTCCCGCTTGTGCCGTTGTCGCGAAGTGCTACGGCGAGCGAGTTTGAAGTGTTCATCACGCAGTCAAACCATAACGAAGGAGACGAGCATGGAACGCAGAAAATTTCTAAAAGGTGCGACGCTGGGAGCCGGGGCGGCAGGCGCAACCCTGGCCGTGCCGGCCGTTCAGGCGCAAGGCGCATCACATACCTGGAAAATGGCCACGGGCTGGGGCGGCGGGCCGCTGATGGACATCGGCGCCAAGGCATTTGCCGAGAAGCTCGAGCAGTTCTCCGGCGGCCGCATCAAGACGCAGGTGTTCCCCGGCGGGGCGCTCGGCAATGCGTTGAAAGTGCCGGAGACGGTAAAGAATGGCGTTGCCGAAGTCGGCCACACCTGGATGGGCTATGACTGGGGCAAAGATCCCACCACCGTGTTGTTCGGCGGCTATGCCGGGTCGTTCGACACCGAGCGCATGCTGCACTGGATCTACGAAGCGGGCGGCCTCGACATGCAGCGCAAGTTCCGTGAAGAGACCGAGGGCATCATTTCGATTCCGCTATTCATCCGCACCGCAGAGGCCTTCCTGCATTCGCGCAAACCAGTGCGCACTCTGGCTGACCTCAAAGGCTTGAAATTGCGCACCGCTGGTGCCTGGCTCGAAATGGCGAAGGGCCTCGGTGCTGCGCCGGTCACCACCGCAGGCGGCGACGTGTATCCGATGCTGGAACGCGGCGCGATTGATGCCACCGAGTGGGGCACGCTCTATGAAAACATTTCGATGGGTTTTCACAAGGTCGCCAAATACATCATCTATCCCGGCGTGCACCAACCCACCGCGCCGTTCGAGCTGTGCATCAACAAGGACGCGTGGGGCAAGCTGTCGGACGCCGACAAGAAGCTGGTCGAGACGGTGGCCAAACTGGTGACATTTGAGACCTGGCTCAAGATCGGGCAGGAAGATGCCAAGGCCCTGGAGTTTTACAAAAAGGCCGGCAACACCATCATCGAACTCGCGCCCGAAGTGCAATACGCGGGGCGCAAGATTGGTCTCGATTGGGCCGAGAAGACTGCCAAGGAAGGCAAGTACCCGCACTTCGCCAAGGTACACGAGAGCCAAAAGGAGCTTGACGCGCTGTGGAAAGGTGCTTCGGGCTGGCGTACGGTCAAGGTCAAGGCCTGATCGCGGCGCCACAAAGGAAGCGATGGGACGCGCCAGCGCCCCATTGTCTTTTCAGATGGCGTTTGCGCGCCGCAAGCGCTTGGAGCGTGCTGGTGGAACCGGCACCACCATCGCGAAAAACGGCATAAACGTCACGAGCGGAGCGCAGCACCTTGGACAGCTTTATCAAAACCGTAGAACGTATCACCGGCAGCTTCGGCATCCTCGCTTCTTTCGCGCTGGTGCCGCTGGTGATTGCCACCTGCTACGAAGTCGTGTCGCGCTATGTGCTCGATGCGCCGACGGTTTGGGCCTATGAGATCGGCTACATCCTCACCGGCTCGCACTTTCTGCTCGGCATGGCCTACACCTTGCAATGCGGCGAGCACATCCGCATTGACATCTTTAGCGCCAAGTTCTCCGCGCGCACACGCGCGATCATTGATCTGGCGGCCTACACCATCATTCTGCCGCTGATGCTGTGGCTCACCTATGCCTTGTTCGAACATCTGGTCACCGGCTACACACGCAATGAACACAGCGGCCAGTCGGCGATGAATTTGCCGGTGTGGCCGTTTCGCAGTGTGTTTCTGGTGGCGTTCACGCTGCTGGCGTTGCAGATCCTGGCCGAGATCGTCAAGACCGTGCGCAAGTTTCGTGGCGAGTCGGCGGGCGGGTCGGATGCAACTGCCAGCCAGAAAGTGTCCAACGCCGGCGGGGGAACGGCATGATCGACATCCTGCCTTTCTTCATGCTGCCGGTGGCGTTCACACTGATGTTCCTCGGCATCCACGTCGCCTTTGCGATGATGATGACGGCCGTGCTGTTTGGCCTCGTCATCTTCGGTGACAAGGTGATCTTCCAGTTCATCGAGAAGATCGAAGACATCTCGTCCAACTTCGTGTTCGCCGCCGTGCCCCTGTTTGTGTTCATGGGCTCGATGCTGGAGAAATCGGGCATTGCCGACAAGCTGTTCGAGGCTATTCACATCTGGACGCGCCGCCTGCCCGGCGGCCTTGCGCTCGCCACCATTAGCATGTGCATCATCTTTGCCGCATCCAGTGGCGTCATCGGCGCCACTGAATCGGTAGTGGGGCTGCTCACCATCCCGATCATGCTGCGCTACAAATACGACAAGCCGCTGATCTCGGGAAGCATTTGCGCGGGCGGTTCGCTTGGCACCATCATCCCGCCCTCGGTGGTGGCGGTGGTGATGGGGCCGCTCGCCAACGTGTCGGTGGGCGACCTGCTCTACGGCATGGTGTTCCCCGGTCTCATCATGGCCGGGCTGTATCTGATCTACATCTTCGTGCTCTGCACCATCAAGCCCGAGATGGGGCCGCGCATTCCGCCCGAACCGGGCGACCCCAGCTTCACCGAAAAACTCTGGATCAGCACGCGCAATCTGGTGCCGCCGCTGTTCATGATCTTTGCCGTGCTCGGCTCGATTTTGTTCGGCTGGGCCTCACCCACCGAAGCCGCCGCCATCGGCGCGCTCGCGTCAGTGGGCTTGACGATTCTCTATGGCCGCTTCAAGTGGGCCGGCCTGTACGACGCGCTCATCAAGACCCTCAAGATCACCACCATGATCATGACGGTGCTGCTGGCCGGCACCCTGTTCACCGGCGTATTCATCGGCGGCGGCGGCATCAACACGGCGAGCATCCTGATCAACAAAATGGCACTGTCCCCGTGGATGCTGCTCGGATTGATGATGTTCATCATCTTCATCGCCGGCTTTTTTCTCGACTGGATTTCGATTGTGCTGATCTTCGTGCCCTTGTTTACGCCGCTGATCAAGGCTGCCGGTTTTGACCCGGTGTGGTTCTGCATTTTGTTTTTGATCATGATCCAGACCTCGTACCTCACGCCGCCGATGGCACCGGCGATTTTTTATCTGCGTGCCGTTGCCCCGGTCGATATCACCATCAGCCACATGTACAAGGGCGTGGTGCCGTTCATCATCTTGCAGTGCGTGACGCTGGTGATTGCGATGGTGTTTCCGCAGTTGGTGACCTGGCTGCCGAGTGTGATGCTCAATTTCAAGTAAAGGAGAAGTGCCATGACTCCCGAACAAATCCTTGCGATTCCGCCGCGTGTGCTCACGCAAACGCAGCGCGAAGCATATTTCTCTGAGGGCTACATCCTGCTCGAAGCCATCATCGGCGACGAGTGGATCAAGAAGCTGCGCGACGCCACCGATGAAATGGTCGAGCGCAGCCGCAAAGTCACCAAATCAGACACGATCTTCGATCTCGAACCAGACCATCGCCCGGACAGCCCGCGCCTGCGCCGCGTCTCCAACCCCACCGAGCACCACCCGGTGTTCTGGGACTATGTCAACAAATCGGTAATGCCCGACGCGGTGGCCGATCTGGTTGGCCCGAACGTGAAGTTTCACCACTCCAAACTCAACTTCAAATGGAAGCAGGGCGGCGAGGAGGTGAAGTGGCACTATGACATTTCATTCTGGCCACACACCAACTACTCGCCACTCACCATCGGCACCTATTTATACGACTGCGGCATGGAGCAAGGGCCGCTCGGCGTGATCCCGAAAAGCCATCTGCTCGACGACCCGATGCTGAGCCAATACGACGAGCAGGGCCGCTGGGTCGGCTGTTTGTCCGAGCGCGATGTCGCACGCCTCGACCCGCAACGCGCGGTCTATCTCACCGGCCCGGCCGGCTCACTCACGCTGCACAACTGCCGCACCGTGCACGGCTCGCCGCGCAATGATTCCGACCTTGGCCGGCCGCTGCTGCTCTACACGCTCACCTCGGCCGATGCCTTCCCCTACACGGTGAACCCGATCAAACCAAAGCACGACCAAGCCATCATTCGCGGCAAGCGCGCGGCGTTCGCCCACCATGATCCGCGCCCCTGTCTGATTCCGCCCGATTGGTCGGGCGGCTATACCTCGATCTTTTCCTTGCAGCAGGAAGAGGATGCCAAGATGGCGAGCGGCGCGATGATGTGAGTGTGGCGCGGCAACCTCTCCAAGGCATACGCCGGAGAGCCGCTCACACCAAAGGTGTTAGCCACCTCGTCGCCGTGAGGCGCATCCAGCAAAGTTGTTGGAGGGATGCCAATCGCAACCACTGACGACTCCACGAAATTGCTGCCTCGCAGTTCGGTCTGATCAAGCTGCCAAGCCGGCCAGCCGCACCCGCGCAGCGGCATACTCGGCCTTGAGCTTGGCTGCAGCTTGGGCAGTGGACTCAATCGTCTTGATGAGGCCCACACCCTGGCCTACGCCCCAGATGTCTTTCCAGGCCTTCTTGAGGTCCGAGCCGGCTGAGCCGAAGTTCATCTTCGACGGGTCCGAGACTGGCAGATTGTCCGGGTCAAGGCCCGCGTTTTCAATCGAGCGGCGCAGGTAGTTGCCGTGGACGCCGGTGAAGAGGTTGGTGTAGATCACGTCCGCTGCGGTGGAGTCGACGATGCCCTGCTTGTAGGCGTCGGTCGTGTTCGCCTCGTGGCACACCAGCCAACGCGTGCCCATGTAGGCCAGGTCCGCACCCATCGCCTGTGCCGCCAGCACGTGCTCGCCCTTGGTGATGGAGCCAGCCACCACGACGATGCCGTCGTACCATTCGCGCACTTCGCCGAGCAGTGCGAATGGTGAGAGCGCCCCAGCATGGCCGCCGGCACCGCTGCACACCAGGATCAACCCATCGACGCCCGACTCGGCTGCCTTCCTGGCGTGGCGCAGGTTGATGACGTCGGAGAGCACGATGCCGCCGTAGGAATGCACGGCGTCGAGCATCTCTTTCGGCGGCGCGCGCAACGAGGTGATCCACACCGGCACTTGATGTTCTACACAAACGCGAATGTCGTGCCCCAGGCGGTTGTTGGACTGGTGCACGATCTGGTTGACCGCATAGGGCGCGACCTTGGCTTGCGGGTTGGCCGCCTGATACGCTGCCAGTTCGCTCTTGATGCGCACGAGCCACTCGCTCAGCATCGATTCGGGCCTTGCATTGAGCGCGGGGAAGGCGCCGACGATGCCGGCCTTGCATTGCTCGATGACGAGATTGGGATTGCTGGCGATGAACAGCGGCGAGCCGATCACGGGCAGGGCGAGTTGGGCGAGAAATTCTTGTTTGGTCATGTTGTCGACAGAGGGGAGGGCAGTACGGCATGCACTGCCTGGAGATGCGTTGAGAGGAAACGAGAGGAGAAAAGTCGCGCGCTACCTCAGTGTTCAGGCGCAATTGTATGGGCTGTACCGGCTACTCCGGCAAGCGCGCCCCGGCTGCCCGCGCCTGCGCCACCACACGATTGACGTAATCCGGAGCCAGTGCCTTGACCGGATGGCTCGCCGTGAGTTGCCCGATGAAGGGCGGATGAATCGAATAGCCAAGCAGTTCTTGCAGGCGTGGCGGCATCTGCCGCGCGACATCTTGCGGCACACCGAGTATGAAATTCTCCTGCGGGCGCGCCCACGGCTGGCAATATTGATTGGAAAACGCACAGCGCGGCGCGTTGCTCACGTTGCGCCCGCCGCGATGAATCAGGGTGCCGGAGAACACGATGCACGCGCCCGCCGGCATCGTGACGCTGATGGCTTGCGCTTCGAAGCGTGCGTCGGCTGCCGCGCCGCCATCGCCGCTGCTCCCGCCATCGGCAAATGAGTACATGGCATTGCGCTTCGCTTCATCCCACAAGTGGCTGCCGGGGATCACGTTGGTGCCGCCGTTCTGCGCCGTGAATGCATCGACCGCAACGATGGTCGAGAGTGAAATCATCGGGCGCGGGTGGGGAATGTGGTGAAACGAATCGTCGCTGTGAAATGGCTGCGGTGTCTCGCCCGGGTTGATGCGGATCGCCTGCGAGGCGGTGAGCAGAAAATTGGGCAGCAAGAATTTTTCGCACAAAGCCATGATGCGCGCGTCAAGCACGATGTCCCACATCGCCCGTGCACGCGCGACCAGCGTGTACACGCGCTCCGTGCGCGTGCCTTCGAAGTTGTTGCGGCCAGCGTGCGTGTCGAGATACAGCGCGAGCACGCGCCGCACTTCGGCGAGCTGGGCCGCGCTGAGGAAATTTTCAATGATGGTGTAGCCGTCGCCCTCCATCGCGCTGACATGCTGCTCAAGCAAGAAGCCCATTTCTCTGCGCCGGTTGACCAAAATTGACAGTGTAGCGGGCAGATTCGGCTGGCTGCAAACATTTGATTACAAAATCGCCAATCTGCCGCTGCCCAGTGCCGATATCATTTTCACGTTACCTGCCAACCAGCCGCACGCGAATCGAACCAAAGGACCCTGCCATGAACGCTGCCGTTACTGCATCCACCGTATCTGACGCGGCACCTGCCCATTCGGCTACGGCCGTTCCCGCGTCGATCTTCCGTGCGCGGATCAGCGTGCCGCCGCGCCGCGCCTTTCTCGCCGCCGGCGCCACACTCACCGCCGGCGTGGCGCTCGGCGCGTTCGGCCTGCGCCCGGCGCGCGCCGCCGTATTGCCCGATGTGAGCCGCTTCACCGGTGCCGCGCGTGCGCGCGTCGAAGGCGACATGCTGATTGTCACGACATCCTGCCTGCCCGACCACGGCAGCCCGTATTTCCGCGACACGCGCTACGAGTCCTATCGCTACGAAGACATCCAGGGGCGCAGACCGCGCTTTCGCCAGTCTCCCGGTGTGATCGAGCAGCGCGACATGGTGTTTCGCATTCCGCTCAACCCGCAGACCGGTGGTGCACCAATGAGCACGCCGATGGGACCGATGGGCGTGGCCTTCAACGGCGTCCCCTTCTTCAATCAATACGCTGGCGGCGGCGCGCCGCTATCGCACGAGGCCGTGTCGTTTGACCAGTACAACGGCCACCCGTCGCCGGACGGCATGTATCACTATCACGTCGAACCCTATGCGCTGACCAAACGCTTCGGCCGCGACGCGCTGCTCGGATTCCTGCTCGATGGCCATCCGGTCTACGGGCCGCTGGAGAACGGGCGGCTGGTCACCAATACCGATCTCGACGAATGCCACGGTCATGCGCACGCGACGCGCGACTATCCCGATGGGGTGTATCACTATCACACGACGGATGAAGCACCCTACATTGCCGGAGTGGGGTTTCGCGGACAGTTTCAGCGCCGCTTTCGCGGTGCACTTAACAGCGCCGGGGTGGAAATTGCGTACGTTGAGCCGGTGGTGTGCCGTACACCCGCGGCGTGATCGCGCACGGTATCTCTACCCGCCGGTTCGATTACATTGAGCGCATCCTCGGAAACCGTTGTCCACCAAAGGTCTTCGGCCACATTCTGACTAGCGCCAGGTCTTCTTCTTCTTCCAGCGCCGGTGGCCGCGCGCGGATTCTTCCTTGATGCCGAGGTAGAACTCCTTGATGTCTTCCTTCTCCATCAGGGCGGCACAGGTGTCTTCCATCACGATGCGGCCGACTTCGAGCACGTAGCCAAAGTCGGCGGTCTTGAGCGCCATCTGCGCGTTTTGCTCGACCAGCAGGATGGTGGTGCCGCGCTCGCGATTGATGCGAATGATGATCTCGAAAATCTCTTTGGTGAGCAGCGGCGAGAGGCCTAGTGAAGGCTCATCGAGCAGCATCAGTTTCGGGTTTGACAGCAGCGCGCGCGCAATCGCCAGCATCTGCTGCTGGCCGCCGGAGAGCAGACCGGCGTCCTGCTTGGCGCGCTCGCGCAGAATCGGGAAGTAACCGTAGACGGTTTCAATGTCGCGCACCACGCCGTCGCGGTCCTTGCGCGTGTAGGCACCCATCTTCAGGTTATCTTCCACCGACAGCAGCGGAAACACCTCGCGCCCCTCCGGCGCATGGCTAATGCCCGCGCGCACGATGCGGTCCGGGTTCCAGCCCTGAATCTCCTCAGACCCGAACTTGATCTGGCCCTTGTTCGGGTCAATGATGCCCGAGATGGTTTTGAGGATCGTGCTTTTGCCCGCGCCATTGCCGCCGAGCACTGTGGCGATCTTGCCTTCCATCACCGTCAGGCTGACGCCGCGCAGGGCCTGCACCGGGCCGTAGCTCGACTCGACGTTGAGGAGTTCGAGAATCGGTGCGCCCGCCGTGGTGGTGATCGGGGCGCTCATTCCTGCTTCCCCAAATACGCTTCAATCACTTTCGGGTCGCTCTGTACCTCGCGCGAGGTGCCAATCGACAGCATCTCGCCTTGCGCGAGCGCGAGCACGCGGTCGGACACGCGCGATACGAGGCTCATGTCGTGCTCGACCATCAGCACGGTGACGCCGAGGTCTTTTTTGATGTCTTCAATCCAGAACGCCATGTCATCGGTCTCTTCCGGATTGAGTCCGGAGGACGGTTCATCGAGCAGCAACAGCTTGGGGCCGATACACAGCGCGCGGCCCAACTCCACCACCTTGCGCACACCGTAGGGCAGGCCCGCGACCATGCTGTCGCGATGGTGTTGCAACTCCAGGAAGTCGATCACCTTCTCCACCGCTTCACGGTGCTCGATCTCGGCGCGCCGCACCGAGGGCAGGAACAGCAACTCCTGCCACAGCTTGGTCGCCGTATGATTGTGCCGCCCAATCAATAGGTTTTGCAGCACCGAGGCGTGCTCGAACAACTCGATATTCTGAAACGTGCGGGCGATGCCGAGATTGGCAACGCGGTGCGGCGTCATGCCGGTGATGTCGCGGCCCTCGAAGGTGATGCGCCCCGAGGTCGGCGGGTAGATCAGGCTGATGAGGTTGAAGATGGTGGTCTTGCCTGCGCCGTTTGGCCCGATGATGGTGAACACCTCGCCCTGCTGCACTTCGAACGAGACATTGGTGACCGCCTTCACACCGCCGAACTGGATCGACAGATTTTCTACTTTGAAGAAGCTCATCGCATCGCCCTCATTTCAGACGATCCGATTTCATGTACGTCTTCTGCCGCCGGAACATGCCGCGCCGGTAGAACGGAAACAGCGAAAAATAGGTGCGGATCTTGACCCAGCGCCCGTAAATGCCGAGGGGCTCGAAAATCAAAAAGCCGATCAGGATCAGCCCAAAAATCGTCGGCTGCAAGCCGGTCTGCTGGCCGATGGCGGCGGGCAATACATCCTTGGCAAACACAATCAGCTGCGGCAGCGAGATGATGAAGATCGCCCCGAAAATGGCGCCGTGGAACGACCCCAGCCCACCGATGAACACCAGGGTAGTCATCTCGATCGACAACAGCAGGTTGAATTGCTCGGGCGAGATGAACTGCAGTTTGTGTGCGTAGAGCGCACCGGCAACGCCGGTCAGTGCTGCCGAAAAGATGAAGGAAATCGTTTTGTATTTAGCCAGATGAATGCCCATGCTCTGCGCCGAAATTTCAGAATCGCGGATCGCCACAAAGGCGCGTCCGGTCGGGCTGCGCATCAGATTGACCATGCCCAGCAAAATGATGACGACGATGCCGAGGGCGAGGTAGTAAAACTTGGTGTCGTTGTCGATGGCGATGCCAAAAAAATCGATATGCTTGAGTTGTTTGCCCGAGTTGCCGCCGGTCACGTGCTCCCAGCGCGTCACCACCTCTTCGGCAATAAAGCCAAACGCCATGGTGGCAATGCCAAGATAAATACCCTTCAGGCGCAACGCTGGCAGACCGACGATGATGCCTGCCACGCCGGAAAAAATCGCCGCCAGCGCCAGCGACAGCACAAACGGCACGCCCTTGGCCTGCATGATCGCTTCGGTGTAGGCCCCCACAGCGAGAAAGGCCGCGTGCCCCAGCGAAATCTGCCCGGTAAAGCCGATCAGCAGCATCAGCCCGATGCCGACGATGGCGTAGATCAGGATGAATACCATCTGCCCCATCAGATAGTCGGGCAGCAGCGCGGGCAAGGCCAGCAGTGCCACACCGAGCAGGGCGTACCAAAACAGTTGCACGCCATCCTTGAACAGCCGGATGTCCTGATCGTAGTCGGTCTTGAAGTGAAAGCGCATGGTGTTTTGCCTATACCTTCTTGCGCAATTTTTCGCCAAACAGGCCGGAGGGTTTCACCATCAGCACGATCAGCACGACGATATAGGCAGCAATGTCCTTGAAGCCTTCGGGCAGATAGAAGCCGGCGAACGATTCGACCAGGCCGATGATGAGACCGCCCACAATCGCGCCCGGAATGCTGCCAAAGCCGCCCACCACCGCCGCCGGAAACGCCTTCAACCCGATGAAGCCCATGTTGGCATGGACAAACGTCATTGGTGCGAGCAAGATGCCGGCGAACGCCGCCACCGCCGCCGACAAGCCCCAGATCAGGGTGTTGATGCGGCTCACCGGAATGCCCATGTAATAGGCCGCAAGCTGGTTTTGCGAAGTCGCCTGCATCGCGATGCCAAGGCGGCTGTAACGAAAGAACAGATACAGAATGAAGCACAGCACGGCGGTGTCGACAATCACCATCAACTGGTCCAGCGCCAGCGCCGCGCCGCCGATATGCACCACCTGCTCGGCAAAGGGCGTCACGATCTTGAAGGTGTCGGTGCCCCAGCCCGGCATCATGGTCACCACACCGCGCATCACGTAGCCCACGCCGATGGTCACCATCACCACGGTGAATTGCGCCTGCCCCAGCACCGGGCGCAACACGATGCGCTCGGAGAGCATGCCGAACAGGGCCATTGCCACGAGCGCAACGAGGATGCCGATCCAGTAGGGCATGCCGATCAGGGTGGTGGCGGTATAGGCGAAAAAGCCGCCCAGCATCATCAGATCGCCCTGGGCGAAGTTGACGGTCTCAGTCGCCTTGTAGATCAGCACGAAGCCAAGCGCGACCAGCGCATACACGCAGCCGATCGCGATACCGCTGAACATCAATTGCAGGAACTGCGCCAAATTGTCTCCTCTGCCTTTATGGTGTCCTTGATGAATGACGATGGCAGTAGAGCCGAAGACTACCGGGCAACTGGAAGCGCGTCAATCGGGCGATGCAACAAATGCGCTAGCATCATTGCCAGGAGGCAAGATGACCTGGCAACCTGAACTCGACGAACTGAAGACGCGCCAGACTCACGCTCTCGCCATGGGCGGGCCAGAAAAGGTCGCGCGCCACAAAGCCAACGGCAAACTCACCGTGCGCGAACGCATCGCGGCCCTGCTGGATGACGGCAGCTTTCGCGAGATCGGCTCTGCGAGCGGGTTTGCGGCCTATGACGCGGACAATGCGCTCAAGAGCTTCACCCCCACCAACCAGATCATCGGGCGCGGCACCGTCGATTCGCGCGTGATCGCAGTATCAGCCGACGACTTCACCGTGCGCGGTGGCGCCAACGACGGCGGCGTGCGCGAGAAGCTGGTCTATGTCGAAAAAATGGCCAACCAGTTGCGCCTGCCGCTGGTGCGTTTGGTCGATGGCACCGGCGGTGGCGGCTCGGTCAAGACCATCGAGGTGATCGGCCGTGCGTATGTGCCGGAAGTGCACGGTTGGGAATACGCGGTGATGAACCTCGCGACGGTGCCGGTGGTGGGACTGGCGCTGGGCTCGGTAGCGGGCCTCGGTGCCGCGCGCGTGGCGAGCAGCCACTACTCGTTGATGGTGAAGGGGACTTCGCAGATCTTCGCCGCCGGACCGCCGGTAGTGGCGAGAGCATTTGCCAAACCTGGACAAAACGTCACCAAGGAAGAACTCGGCGGCAGCGCCATCCACGGGCGCAACGGCACCGTCGATGATGTGGTCGAGCGCGAGATCGACGCCTTCGCGCGCACGCGGCGCTTCCTCTCCTATTTGCCGTCGTCAGTCTACGAGTTGCCCGCGCGCGTCACACCCACCGATGACCCGCAGCGCCGCGAAGAAAAGTTGTTGTCCGCCGTGCCACGCGATCCGCGCCAGGTGTATGCGATGCGCCCCATCGTGAGTGCGCTCATGGACAGGGATTCCTTTTTCGAGATTGGCAAGATGTGGGGGCGCTCCGTGATCACCGGTTTTGCGCGCCTGGATGGCTGGCCGGTGGCGGTGGTCGCGAGCGACCCGCATCACTACGGCGGCGGCTGGAGCGCGCGTGCCTCCGAAAAGCTGGTGCGCTTCATCGACATGGCGCAAACCTTTCATTTGCCGGTCGTCCATCTCGTCGACATCCCCGGCTTTTTGATCGGCGTCGAGGCCGAACAAGCTGCGACGATCCGTTACGGCGCTCGTGCGATGGCAGCGATCTATCAAGCTACGGTGCCATGGTGTTCCATTCTCGTGCGCCGTGCGTTTGGTGTGGCCGGAGCCGCGCATCAGAGTACCGGACGCTTCAACATCCGCTACGCCTGGCCCTCGGGCGAGTGGGGTTCGCTGCCGATTGCCGGCGGGCTGGAGGCGGCGTACAAGGCAGATCTCGAATCATCAAACGACCCGGCAGCCACGCTTGCCCAGATCGAGGCACGCCTCAGGCAATTTACCTCGCCGTTTCGCACGGCCGAGCAATTCCTCGTTGAAGAAATCATCGATCCGCGCGAGACGCGCGGGTTGTTGTGCGAGTTTGCCAATCTGGCGGCACCGCTGCGCGTGGCTGGCGCGAGCGTGTTTGGCATGAGACCATAGCGGGGATGTCATATATCGACCATAGAATGGCTCCCACCAACGGCTTTAGGGCATCATCCATCTGGAGAACTCCATGAAACCCGTCGCACTTGTCATCGGCGCAGGCGACGCCCTTGGCGGCGCCATCGCCAAACGCTTTGCGCGCGCGGGCTACACCGCCTGTGTCACACGCCGCACGGTGGAGAAGCTCACATCACTCAAGGCCGAGATCGAATCCGCAGGCGGCACCTGCCACGCCTTCGGCTCGGACGCACGCGAAGAAGAAGACGTCATCAAGCTGTTCGCCCAGATTGAAGCGGACATCGGCCCGATCGAAGTATTCGTCTTCAACATCGGCGGCAACGTACGCTTTGGCATCACTGACATGACGGCGCGGGTGTATCGCAAGGTGTGGGAGATGTGCGCGTTCGGCGGCTTTCTCACCGGGCGCGAAGCGGCGCGGGTGATGCTGCCGCGGAAAAAGGGGACGATCATCTTCACCGGCGCGACGGCGAGTTTGCGTGGTGGCGTGGGCTTCGCAGCGTTTGCCGGCGGCAAGCACGCGCTGCGCGCGCTGGCACAAAGCATGGCGCGCGAACTGGGGCCGCAGGGCATTCATGTGGGCCACTTCATCATTGACGGTGGTATCGACACGGCGTTCATTGCCGAGCGCTTTCCCGAGCGCTATGCGCTCAAAGACCAGGACGGCATCCTCAATCCCGATCACATCGCCGAGAACTATTGGACGCTGCACAGCCAGCCGCGCGATGCCTGGACCTTCGAGCTTGACGTGCGACCGTGGATCGAAAAATGGTAGCGATGAACGCGCACTGCCGCCACTGCATTGAAGCAATTCCGCGTGACTACAATCGCCCACCCAAGGAGCTACGCATGCACAAGCGCTGTTTGAGTTCGGTTCAGTCCCGTTTCCTTGCCTCCCTAGTGGTGTTGTTGGGGTTGACGGGCTGGTTTCCTGCTACCGCCTGGGCGCAACGTGCGCTGAGCGATGGCCAGTATCTGTATCTGCCGATTTACTCTTTCGTGCGGCATGGTGATGCTGACCGGAGCGGCGCCACTGCGCAACTGCCGGTGTCGGCTTTGGTCAGCATTCACAACACGGATATGCAGCGGCCGTTGCGCGTGATGTTTGCGCGCTTTTTCTCAACCCAGGGCGACTTCCTGCGTAACGCAGTGCCGGCACCGCGCACCCTCAAACCAATGGAGACCATGGAATTCATGGTGGAGCGCCGCGATGTCGCGGGCGGCTCCGGATCGAATTTTGTGATTCAGTGGCAGGCTGACACGCCTGTCAGTCCACCGTTGGTACAGGCGCTGCATGTCGAGTTGCAGACCAATCGGGCGCTCTCATTCATCACTGAAGCCGTCGTCATCGCGCGATAGCGTCGCGGCATGGTTGGCGATGGCGGGGTAGGCAGCCCTGCTTGCTGGACCGCGTTTCGGAAATGAGAGCGCGATGGACTCCCGTATTTGTCATTCGTTGTCCAAGCGCCCATTCCGCATTTTTATAGTGACCCCGCATCCGCATCCGCGGCCGCCAGCTGCCGCCGCGGCAGATGCCCGGCGCTTGGTGCGCGCGCACTGACAGTTCCCAAATGATCCTGTACCAGCGCGGCCGCTTCGCGGCGCACAAAATCCATGAAGGCGCGTGCCACTGGTGAGACTTGCTTGCCAACCGGATAGGCGAACTGCCAAGGACGCTCAATCGGAAAGCCCTCCACATCCAAAATGGTGAGCTGCGCATGATCGGTGTCGAGGCCTAGCGTGTATTTGGACAGAATCGAGATGCCGAGCCCGGCGAGAATTGCCTGTTTCACCGCCTCATTGGTCGACAACTCCATGCGCACCAAGGGCGTGATGCCGTGCCGGTCAAACGCCTCATAGGTCACCAGCCGGGTGCCGGAACCCGGCTCGCGCATTAAAAACGGCTCGCTGGCAAGGGCGGCAAATGGAATGCGGCGTTGCCCCGCCCGCGGATGGTCGTCGCGTGCGAACACCACCAGAGGATTGGTCAGTACCGGCTGGCAGACCACTTCCTGCTCGGTGGGCGGATTGGCAAAGATGTAAAGGTCGTCTTCGTTCGCGGCGAGCCGGTCGATCAAATGCTGGCGGTTGTGGATCTGCAGGCTCACTTCGATCTTCGGGTGCCGTTGCACAAACGCCGCCAGCAGGCGCGGTGCGAAATACTTGCCGGTGGAGCTGACTGCCAGGCGCAGACGGCCCTGCTCAAGGGTGCGCAGGTTCGACAGTGAGTCGTCCACCCGCCCGAGCACGGCAAACAGTTCGCGGCAACCGTCGTAGAGCACTGCGCCCGCTGGCGTCAGGAACATCTTTTTGCCTACCTGTTCAAACAGGGGTACATCAAGGGTCTCGCACAGCTTCTTGAGTTGGGTAGAGACCGTGGGCTGGGCAAAATGCAATTCATCGGCGGCGCGCGTGTAGCTGCCCAGGCGGGCGGCGGCCTCGAACAAGGCCAGCTGCGGGAGCATACCGTGGCGCATGTAGCGCCGGATCGCTGAGCGGGGCATGGTGATTCCTTTGCCGTTGGGCAAAGGTCTCGCTCGTACGTCTGGCCGGATCATCCAGCCGGGGTACCTGCGAGACCGGAGCCATCGTCAAAAACCTGAGCGGCGACGATGCACCCGAACTGACGGCCTCGCAACACAGGGCGGAATGCCCCGGAGCTACTCCCACTTTGCTATTACCTCGACCATTTAAGCATGAAGGCTGGCGGCGATGCAAGCACGCTTTGCTGGACATGCATTGCGATTCGCAATGCATGTCATTAGCCAATTGCGCCTTGCATTTTCCGCTGCGATGCCAGTGATTGGGAAAGTCAACTGTACACAGGCGGCGGAGGTTCCCATAATCACTTCACCATTCCGGCAACGGTACGCCTTGATTCCGATCGGCCGTTGCGGCGCACCGGAGGCCGATTGAAGCTCTGCTCAACCTACATTCAACCCGCACTCAATCTGCACTCAACTCGCACTCAACCCAGGCCAAACCGAAACTCAACCCACCCCACTCCCTGACTGGATCTGCCGTGGAATTTCTCTCTGCCGAATTTTTCTCTGCCCTGCTCGCCATCATCGTGATTGATCTGGTGCTGGCGGGAGACAACGCCATCGTAATCGCGATGGCTGCGCGCAGCCTGCCGCCGCATTTGCAAAAGCGCGCAATCATCTGGGGCGCTGCCGGTGCCATCGTGGTGCGCAGTGCGATGACGTTGGTGGTGGTGTGGATGCTGAAAATTCCCGGCCTGTTGCTCGCTGGCGGCGCGCTCCTCATCTGGATTGCCTATCGTCTGCTGGTGCCAGGGGAAGACGGTGCGGACGAGCATGGGCCGGTCGCCACCACTTTCTGGGGCGCAATGAAAACCATTGTGATTGCCGATGCCGTGATGGGGCTAGACAACGTGCTCGCGGTGGCTGGTGCCGCACACGGCAGCTATCTGCTGGTCGTGCTCGGCCTCCTGATCAGCGTGCCGATTGTGATCTGGGGTTCAACCCTGATTCTCAAATGGGTCGAGCGCTATCCCGGCATTGTCTATGTCGGCGCGGGGGTGCTCGCCTGGACTGCAGTGAAGATGATGCTGGCCGAACCGCTCGTCAAGGATGCGCTTACGGCAGCCAACGGTGCCGCCGCGCCTCTTATCTACTTCACTGTGATCGGCGGCGTACTGTGGGCGGGCTTTGTCAAAAACCATCGCCGTCTGGCATCACGCATCACCTCCCGTCTTACTGCTTTATCGACCCACCGTGCGGTGTCCCCGGCCGCAGCCCTTCCCACTAAAGGAGACACTGTCATGAAACGCATTCTCGTTCCTGTCGATGCTTCACCCAATGCACTGTTTGCCGTGCGCCACGTGGTCAACGAGTTCATGCAGGATTCAGCAATGGAGATCCATCTGCTGAACGTGCAGCCGTGGTTCTCGCGTCACATCGCCCGTTTTGCCAGCCAGCGTGACCTTAAGGCCTGGCACGCGGAGAACGCGGAAAAGGCGCTTGCCCCTGCGCGCCGCCTGCTGGAGCAGCATGGCATACCGCATAGCGCAAACCACAAACAGGGCAAGCGTGCGCAGGTGATTGCCGACGAGGCGCGGCGCCTGCGCTGCCATCACATCGTGATGAGCACCGCACGCAAAAATTCGCTCACGCGCATGCTCGAAGACTCCACCACCAACAAGGTGCTAGAACTGACCAGTGTGCCGGTCGAGTTGATTTCCGGCAATGCCGCCTCGCGCCTGGAGCGTTGGGGTATTCCCACCGCGAGCATCGGCGCGCTCGTCGGCCTGATCGCTGCGGCGGTCGACTGACGGTACGGCAATGAGTGCAAGAGCCGGCCTTGGCCGGCTCTTGCACTCGGGGTGCTGCTGTCTTGTGGAGGCGCATTCCCGCCGCAGATCGGGCATGATGAATCCGCCATGACGCATCGCGGGCGCAGCTAAAAAATGGTAGATTGAGGACATGCCTACCGTCATTTCCTCCTCTGCTGCCAGCGATCATGTGCTCGGCGAAACCCATCTCGAAGCGCCGGTCAGCCGCGGCGAAGAGTTTCGCGACAAGCTCGGCATTCAACTGACGACGCAGGGCGCGCGCAAGTCGCTGACGCGCGAAGAACTCGCGCACTTCACCCAACTCTCGCTGCCGCACAGCCTCTGGTGCCTGATCCAGACCTACGGTCTGCTCGCACTCACGATTGCGCTGGGCCTCTATGCGCTCTCGATCATCAGGCTGCAACCCTTGGTGGGAGCGCCTCTCCTCGCGATGGCTTTCATCCTCATGGGGTGCTGGCAGCATTGGCTGGCGATCATTTCGCATGAGTCGACGCACTACCGCCTGTTTGAGTCACGCGCTGCCAACGATTGGGTCGGGCGCATCTCTGGTATGTTGATTGGCGTCTCGACGTTTTCGTATCGCATCGTGCATCGCCTGCATCACAACCATTTATACGAAGAAATCGACCCGGACATGGCGCTGATGGCGGGCTACCCGCGCGGCAAAGCGTATTTGTGGAAGAAGCTGTTGA
>JANPAR010000146.1:0-25951 GCA_031430015.1 Burkholderiales bacterium | reverse complement strand
CTCAAGTTCGATGTCGCGCATCGGGTTGAGCTGCCCCACCAGTACGGGCTTGACACGGCCTGCAAACAGGATTTCGGCGAACGATTTCAGATCAGTTTGCAATTCCTTGCCGCCCATCTGCCCCACCAGATCGAACAAATTCTCGCCGCCGTTCAAGGGGGTGCCGAGCAGCGCGGGCAGGGACTTGGAGAACTGCGGCGATATCGCCCCTTCGGCATTGATCAAAAACAGTCCTTCGCCCACCGTCGCCAGAATGCGTCCGGTTTCGCGCTGCGCCATCTCGACGCGCGCATCACCGTCGCGCAAACGCCGCAAAAACTTGAACACAATGAACAGGAAATTAAGGAACGCAAGTCCGATGGCCGAGACTTGAATCGTGCGCAACTGGCGCGCCCGGCTGGTCGCGCTTTCTTCCAGATAGCCGGAGAGATCGCCGGCCTGGCCGATCAGTTTGATGTTGCGCGCCACCGCCTTGATGGTGGCCGCATCGACGATGTCGGGAGCCGGCTGTGGTGTGGCCAGAACCGGAACAATCAGCTCGGCGACCGGACGCCAGGTTTTTTCCACGTCTTCGGCCAACTCGGCGGTGCGCTGCGCGCGTTCGTCACCGCTGAACAATTTGCCGATCAGATGCTCGCCCGCATTCTGGCCTGGCGGCTGTTTGAGCTTGGCAATATTCCTGTCAAATTGCTGCGATGCCTCAGATAGCTGTGCCCAACTGGTCTGGATCGGCACCTGTTCGCGCATCTCTTCCTTCATCGTCAGCAGCGCTTTAGTCATTTGCTGCGACAGCATGCGCAGTTCGGACGCAGTGTTGATGCGTGCCGCATCGGTCTCGATGAGCGTCGAGGCGAAAAAATTGAGCACCAGCACACCCAGGTCGAGGATCAAAAATAGCGTGATCGCGATGACCAGATCGCGATACTTGCCCAGACGCAGTTCGTGAGTGCGGGCGGAGGCGGGGCTTTTCATCGAGGAACGGCAGATGGCAAAGGACACACCTTAGCGGCGCAATGTGACGGATTATTTACAAAGCCGGCAGCGGCGCAAAGACCGGGTGAATATTGTTCGGGGCGCGCCATTGATTTTTCACAGGCGTGTCACGGCAAGATGGCTAGACTCACGGCTTTCCTGTCTTGTGGAGCGCATTCATGAACCTGATTCTCTGGCGCCACGCTGAAGCCGAAGACACCGCGCCTGATCTCAAACGCGTGCTCACCAAACGCGGCCTCAAAGATGCTGCCGCGATGGCGCAGTGGCTGCATGGGCAACTGCCGATTGATACCCGCGTCATCTCCAGTCCGGCTGATCGTGCCAAGCAAACCGCGCATGCCCTGGTGAGCGATTTTGAAATCGTCAAGGCGCTCGCGCCCGGCAAGGGCGTCGAAGAGTTATTGGCTGTGGTCGACTGGCCCAACGCGGGCAACGATCACACCGTGCTGGTTGTTGGGCACCAGCCTACGCTGGGGCAAACCGCGGCACTGCTGATTGGCGGCGCCGAAGCGCCCTGGAGCATCCGCAAAGGCGCCGTCTGGTGGATTTCGAGCCGCGTGCGCGGTGAGGGCGATCAGGCCGTGCTGCGCATGGTGATGAGTCCTGACCGGCTGCCCTGACAACATTGCGGCAGCCCTTGATACAGCCGCCTCGGACATTGCGCCGCGCGGCTCTGTAATCCAATCTTCATTTTGGTGTCACGGCAGCGTCACGGCTGCCCACTACCTTGTGCTTCCGGCATGTGCCAGAACCTGTCAGGACACAGAAATGATCAAGCCCACCGGTTTCAAATCCCGTTTGAATCCCTTCGGCTGGTTGGACAAAATGAAAGCACGGGGCTTCGGCTCGCCCGCGTGGTCAAAGCAAAGTGAGGCGTTTCAGATTCCACTGGCACCCTCGTTTGGCTCTGCGCAGAACGCGCCGCATCAGCGCGAGCGCGTGCTCGAAAAGAAACCCGCGCAAAGTTATGAACTTTCCTTCGCCAACAGCACGGCCGACATCGTCGAAGCGCAGCGCCTGCGCTACAAAGTCTTCGCCGAAGAAATGGGCGCCAACCTGGTCAGCGCCGCGTCCGGGCATGACATCGACGAATTCGATGAACACTGCGAGCACCTGCTGGTGCGCGAAGCCGACACCGGGCGCGTCATCGGTGCCTACCGCCTGCTGCCGCCGGAGAACGCCCGCAAGCTAGGCCGTTTCTATTCAGAGAGCGAGTTCGACCTCTCGCGCCTGACGCATCTGCGCGAGCGTTCAGTCGAAGCCGGCCGCTCCTGCGTGCACTGGGAGCACCGCAACGGCGCGGTGATCATGCTGCTGTGGAGCGGCATCGCGCAGTACATGAAGCGCTACGGCTACGAATACCTGATCGGCTGCGCCAGCATCTCGCTGCGCGATGGCGGCCACAGCGCCGCCAACCTGTTCGCCGGTCTGAAGGAAAGCCAGTTCACCGATGCTGAATACCGCGTCTTCCCCAAGCTGCCGCTGCCGGTGGAAAAATTGCGCAACCAGGACCCGGTCGAAATGCCACCGCTGGTCAAAGGCTATCTGCGCGCAGGGGCCAAGGTCGGCGGCGCACCTGCATGGGACCCGGATTTCAATACGGCGGATTTGTTCGTGATGCTGCCGATGGCGTCGCTGAACCCGCGCTATGCGCGGCATTTTGGGTAGACGGTCGCTACACTACCCCTTACCCTGCAGCGTCCGGTGATGCCGGGCGTTTTTCATTTAGCGCGGCTTCGCATCATCCCGCATGGCGTCAAAAGCAGGCGCGCATTTTTGAAATGTCGGGTGTCGCATTGCTTCAATGCGACAATCAATCAAGCACGCAATCCGATCAAACCCGTCGGCTCATTGCCGCGCCATTCAACAGGCCACGATCAACTTGGAACGACAAACCTTATCCAGCACCTTCAATCAATTTTTCGAATCGGAAAAATCGGGCGGGATTCTGCTGATCATTTGCACGGCCTTCTCCCTGTTGGCCGCCAATTCGCCAATCGGCGCGGATTACCTGGGTTTTTGGCACCTGCCGCTCGGGGGCCTGAGCGTTGAGCACTGGATCAACGACGGCTTGATGGCGATTTTCTTCCTGCTCATCGGCCTGGAGCTCGAACGCGAGCTGTACGTCGGTGAACTGTCAAATTTCAAGGATGCCCTGCTGCCGATCATGGCGGCCACTGGCGGAATGATTGCTCCGGCGTTGATTCATTTTTCGCTCAACGCGGGCTCGCCAACGCAGGCCGGCATCGGCATCCCGATGGCCACCGACATCGCGTTTGCCCTTGGCGTTCTGGCATTACTCGGTAGCCGCATTCCCGCATCGCTGAAAGTCTTTGTCGTAGCATTCGCCGTCATGGACGATCTGGGGGCGATCGTCATCATCGCCGCCTTCTACTCGGCGAAATTGTCAATTTGGTATCTGGCTGGCGCATTGGCCGTCTGGGCATTGCTCGTCGGGTTGAATCGCCTGCGCGTCATGTCCCTCATCCCCTACCTGCTTGGCGGTGCGCTGATGTGGCTGCTGATGCTCAAGTCAGGCATTCACGCAACGATCGCCGGCGTAATGCTGGCATTTGCGATTCCGTTCTCCGCGAAAGACGGCGACGAGGCGTCACCGTCGCACAAGCTCGAAAAGTTCCTACACAAACCGGTGTCGTTCATCATCCTGCCGATTTTCGCCCTCGCCAATACCGGCATTTTGATCGGTGCCGGCTGGATGCAGGACCTGACCGACACCAACAGCATCGGCATCATCGCCGGCCTGGTTATGGGCAAACCGTTGGGGGTGACGCTCCTTTGTTTCGTTGCCGTCGCCCTGGGCATCTGCCGCTTGCCGTCCGACATGAATTGGCGACACGTCTTTGGCGCCGGGATTCTTGGCGGCATCGGATTCACGATGTCCATCTTCATTGCCAATCTCGCCTTTACAGGAAATGCCGGGACCATCAACGCATCCAAAATGGCGATTCTTACCGCGTCGCTAACGGCGGGAGCAGCAGGCTTTCTGTGGCTTCACCTCTTTGGTAAATCTAAAGCTGCAGGTGCCAGCGCTTGAAGCGCGGGGACTACGATCGGATGCGAACCCGCAGCGGACCCGGCTTTCAACGCCGCTGACTGCTTCATGTTGCTGTCGATGAGCCAGATCAATCCGCGCTATGCGCAGCATTTTGGGTCGACGGTTGGCAGGCCAGCCGGCAGCGTCAGGCCGGGGCGAGCGCCGGCACGTGACGCAGACGTTTGACCATCGCCTTCCCGACCGACTTGAGATCGTAGTCCGCCTGCAGGGTGAGCCAGTATTGCGGCGTCTGCCCGAACGCCCGGCCGAACAGCAGCGCCAACTCCGCAGTGACCGGCCGCGTGCCCTTGACCACATGCGAGACGCGCATCGGCGAAATGCCAATGGCCTCCGCGAAACTGGCTTGCGACAGCGCCAGATCCTCCAGCGCCTCGCGCAGGAATTCGCCGGGATGAACCGGCGGCAAACCGTTCTTGACCATATCGTTCTCCCTATCAGTGATAGTCCGTGATTTCGACATCGAACGCATCGCCATTGACGAACCGGAAGCAGATGCGCCATTGATCATATTCGCGCACGTGATTGCCTTTTCACAGGCAGGCCCATGCAATGATCTGAGAGCAGATTTTAAATTGAGACTGGTCGTAAGAATGGCTCCCATCAACGGTTTTGGAGCGCCGTCGCGACAAAGGCCTCTGTCTACCAACAGTCTCCACTGAAAGTCATTTTCAGAAAAATGGAAAAGGACCGCTTTTCATCAAAGCTGATGAGGTCGAAGATACCGTTTCTTCTTCTACGCAAACGAAAGCGGTGATGCGCGTCACATTCACATCCAGCGTGAGAGGCTGCTGGCAAAATTCTGGCTCTATCCGGTATCGTTGGCCGGCAGCGTCGGATTTCCTGCCCAGGAGTTGAATAAACTTCGGGGCATGGTTGAGGCAAATCAACAGACTTTCGCGGAGGCTTGGGATGAATTCTTTGGTTCTTAAAAGCAACCCCCGTGCGATGGCAGTTGTGTGCTCCGATGACGAACTGCGCGTTTCGCTCACAGACGGTCGCTGGTTATCGGTTCCTATCGTTTGGTTTCCCCGTCTTGCGAATGCGTCCGCCAGCGAGCGCGCCAACTACGAGCTGCTTGGCGACGGTGAAGGTATCCACTGGCCGGGCGTAGATGAAGATATCTCTATCGCCGGGTTGATTGCCGGGCAGCCGTCAGTGGAGTTCGGGGCAGCCCGCGCCTGACGAGGCGTTAAGTAAATTGCCAGTCGCGAACCTGCTGTACGAGCCAGGCGGGATCATCAAGCGGCAAGTCGTGACCTGTTTGCGAGTGGCTGGCCAGTTTGGCACCCCACGCGCGCGCAAGCATGTGCGAGCACTTCGGATTCACCAACCCATCGCCACTGCTTGCGAGTAACAGCACGCGCGTTGCAACCGGCGTGCCATTCGCACGAAACCGCGCAGCCGCAAGCAACTGCCGCAACGCATTGACCCGCGACACCGGACATTCGCGCGCATAGCCGCTCCACGCGGCGAGCACCTCGGGCGCCGCGCCGCGCGCGCTGGTGAGGGTGCTGGTGAGCCGCAGGATCGTTTCTTCCCGGCGCGCCGGATCACTCTCGAGCGCCATGCGGATCAGTGCGGGGTAGTTGGCCGGGCGCAGGCGGTGGTGGAAGGGGTTGTAGGGCCGCATGCTGGTGCTGATGAGCACCATGGCGGGCACTTCTTCGGGGTGGGCCTCGCTCCAGCATTTGGCGACCATGCCGCCGAGCGAGAGGGCGAGGAGGTGGTAGGGCGGGGCGTGGCCGAGGCTGCGCAGCGTGGTGCGGCAATGTTCGACCATGTCTTCGATGCGCGCCGGGCTGCGCTCGCGCCACAGGCGGCCGTTGCCGGGCAGGTCTGGTGTGATGATGGTGGCGTCGGGGAAGGTTTGCTGGAGTAGCGCGGGGAATCCGCCCCAATGGCGCGCTTCGCGCATCAGGCCGCGCAGCAAGACCCAGTTCATGCGGCGCGCTTCACACTGGTGGATACCAGCGCGCGGACCCGCTCTGGGCATGTGTCGTCCGTGCAGCGCCCTTGGGCAGCCAGTGGGCGCAGTCGCTGCCCATGCGGATGAGAAAGTCAAGCCACGGCAAATGGTGGCGCAGCACGCGCTCGCGCCGGTCGGCGGGCAGGGGGTTGAACAGGCCGAGCTTTGACAGCATCTGGCGTGGATATTTGCTGACCCAGCGCCACGAGCCCATCTCCAGCGTCAGCGGCAGGAAGACGCTGCCGGTCTGCGCGAGTGAGCTGCGGTACAGGTGATCCCACAGATCACCATGCGTCAGATACTGCTGGCTCTGTGGTTCGATCACGTAGTTGTGATTCGGGTGGCGCTGCTCAAACAATGCGGTGAGTGCGTGAATCTCCGGCAGGTGGTGGATCGGTGCCCTGGTGTGGGCGTAGGGAAACCACAGGCGGTCGCGAAAGCCAAAGCCGGAGTGGCAGTCGAGCGCAGCAGCAAACGGGCGCCCCAGCAATTCGTCTTCGACCAGACGGCACAGTGCGCTGCTCTCGGCTTCCATGGCGCCATCGCTGGCACCGCGAAACCAGGGCAGGCGTGCGGTGAGGCGCTGGCCGCCAAGCAGGAAGGGCACCTTGGATGCGGCATCAACCGGGCCATTGCGCATCAGGTCTACGCCGCGCGGATTGCAGCGCGTGGTGCCGAGCATGCCGCCGGGGTTGACTAGGGGCATGAACACCAGGCGCAGATGTTCAAGCCGGTAGTTAAGCGCAAGGTCGGTAGCCATGCGCGCGAACAGGTCTTCGATGAAATGCAGCAGGACGTGGGTGCCGATGCGCTCCAAGCCATGCACGCCGCCAAAAAAGCCGATGGCAGGCACGTTGCGGTCGGGGTTGCCAAGGCACAGCGCGTGTACCGGCATGGTTTGCCCGCCTGCCTTGCCGCAGGCTTGCACTTCACAAAGCGTGCGTGTTACCACGCTGCGCGGCGCGTGGTCGATCAAGCGCTCGAGCCAGTCGAGTTCGGGCAAGCGGCGGTTCGCTTGCGTGGGGGCGAGTGCGGGAGCGAATTGCATCGCAAGCTGTATCGATGTGAACGTGGATAACCGGCGCGGGCGCGCATATGCCCTGGCGGATTAGTCCTTGTTCTTCTTGCGCCCGGCCTTCACCGGCGCCAGCGCACGGATCCGTGCGTCCAGCTCCTTGGCAGGAAGTGCGGTGAGCGCCTGCACACCGGCACGCAGCAATTCACTCTTTTTGACTGCGAGGCCACGCTTGAGGCAGACCGCCTTGAGCGCCTTCAACTGGTCGTAGTCCGACTGCGGCATGGTGAAGCCGTCGCGCACCACCTTGAGTGCAGCAGGCTCGGCAGCACCTGGCTGGGCCAGTGCAATGGGCTTCTCTTTGGCGGCAGCGGGCTTGGCGCTTTTGGCGGCGGGCTTGGCGGCAGGTACAGCGGCCTTGGCGGTGCGGGCGGCGGTCTTGCTGGCGGCAGTTTTCATGGCGAGGGAATCCTATCGAAGGTTTGTGACAAATGGATTAAATAGTTTAAATCGTTTACACCATTATCACAATCTGTATCTGCTCATCCGTATCCGCCTGTTCGCAGCAGGTGCGAAGCCATATGCGCCATATACCGTCCAATGAGCGCGGATTACCGGGGCGCCTGGAAAATCTTCCTCCATGCATCTTTAGGCGGCAATACGATGAAAAAGATTGGTGGGAGCGGCTTTGCGGGCTATATGCTGCGCCGATGCCTGCGCGCATCAGGTGCCGACGATGCCGCCATCCTCGCGCGTAATCACAATGGTGGCCGAGCGTGGCCGGTCGCAGGGCGTGTGGCGCGGCCAGGTTGATATGGCGCTGGGCTTGGCCGGGTCGCTGCGTTCGTTGGCTGGCTCGCCGGGGTGCTGGATGTTGACGAACATCGAGCGCATATCCGGGCTCATCACTACGCCAGTGATCTCGCAGCCGCGCGGCCCAGCCAGGAAACGCCGCACTTCGCCCACCGCCGGATCCACTGCCAGCATCTGGTTGTTGCCGAGACGCGCATAGGCGCCTTTGCCGAGTGCGGAGGTGGATACATCCGTTTGGATCCACATCAGGCCGCGCGGATCAATCCACAGGCCATCGGGGCTGCCAAAGCCTGGACCGTGCAAATTGCCCTGCGCCACCGTCTCCGGCGCGTCGGGGTCGCCGGCCAGCAGAAATTGTTTCCAGCGAAACGCCAAACTGCCGGCGTCGCCCGACTCGCGCCACGAGATGATGTGGCCGTAGACGTTTTCGCTGCGCGGATTGGCGCGGTCGATGGGCGGTTTGCCGGGCCTGCCGCGCTCGCTGTTGTTGGTGAGCGTGACGAACACTTCACCCGTCACCGGATGCACGGCGATCCACTCGGGGCGGTCCATGCGCGTGGCGCCGGCGCGGTCGGCGGCCTGCCGGGTACGAATGAGCACGTCGGCTTGCGATGCGAAGCCGTTCTCCGGCGTCAGGCCGTTCTCGCCGTGTACCAGCGCCAGCCACGCGCCCTCGCCACTGTCGTCGAGGCGCGCCACGTAAAGTGTGCCGTGGTCGAGCAGTTCACGATTGGCCGCGTAGCCGCCGCTGCGGATGGCATCTTTCGAGACAAATTTGTAGATGTACTCGAAGCGCTCGTCGTCGCCCATGTAGATCACTGCGCGCCGGTCGCTTGTGACGGTGACGATGGCGCCCTCGTGCTTGGTGCGGCCGAGCGCGGTGCGCTTGACCGGGGTGCTCGATGCATCGAAGGGGTCAATCTCCACCACCCAGCCAAAGCGGTTGGGCTCGTTGGGGTGGCGCGCTACATCAAAGCGCGCATCGTGCTCGTGCCAACGGTAGCCAAATCCCTCAGGTTTGACGCCATAGCGCGCTTCTTCCGGGGTCGCATCCTTGCGGCCATGAAAGTAAGCGTTCCAGTTTTCTTCACAGGTGAGGTACGTGCCCCAGGGCGTATAGCCGTGTCCGCAATTGTTGATGGTGCCTTGCACGGTGCGGCCTTCGGAGTCAGCTTCGGTGCGCAGGCGCGCGTCGCCTGCGGCCGGGCCGGACAAACGCATCGGCGTGTTGGCGGTGATGCGGCGCGCGTAGCGCGAGGGGCGTACCACTTGCCACGCGCCATTTTTTCGAGCGCGCTCGACTTCAATCACCGCCACGCCGTGCGCGGCCTGTGCCTTGCGAACCTTCTCGGGTGTCCAGGGTGTCATGCCGCCGGGATGCAGGAGGCCGTCGTCAACATATTCATGATTGACCGCGAGCAGACCACGCTCGCGCGTGCCGGCGCGCGCTTTGTCTTTGGCAGGGAAGGGAAAGTAGTGCATGCCGTCGTGGTGCATCCCGGCCTGCAGCGCTTGCTCTTGTGCGCTGTTGTCTACCGAAAACGCGGGGCTGCCTGCGTTGACCGATGCATGGCCGATGGCATCGCCCCACGCATAGAGCGTCTGTACCCGGTAACCGGGTGGCACGACGACATCGTCGGCTACCGAGACGGGAATGCTCGCGAAACCAGGCCGCGTTGTGGATGCGCTGCCGCGCACTGAAGACGCGCTGCCCTCGCCGCTGGCTGCCTTGCGCGTGGCCGCGCTTGATGCAGCCGCGTTGGCGGCATCAGCGAACAAGCCGGCCATGGCGAGGCCGAGACCGCCATGCAACACGCGGCGGCGCGCCGGTTGGCAAGGCAGTGATGGGTTGGCCCAGGGGTTGGCCGAGGGGTTGCTTTGTTCGATTTCGGGTGCGAAGTTACTGCCCATAGGGATCACCAGATTGTGCTGTGTTCAGGGATCGCAAATTTATGACAGCCGTGTTTCAGCGCGATGACGGCAGTCACCATTCTGATGCCATGCGGCTGTGCTGAGCTGCGCTGTCATATTGGCGAAATGGGATCGTCATATGCGGCCTCTAAGCTGGCGGCTTCGTCAACGCACCAGCGGAAACTCCAATGAGAAAAGTCTTCTTGACGGCCTGCATGGCCAGCCTGATGGCGACGGCGGCGCAGGCCCAGCAACTGTTCCCGGCCACGCTTGCCGGTCACGCCTTTTTGCCTGCCAAAACCTTCATCAACCCGCCGGCCGACGCGCCCGAATCGCTGCGCACCTCGGGCAAATACACGGCGTCCGACGGCAAGCGGGTGGACCGCCTCGAATCAATCGCCGGCACGTCTTTTCTGTCCGATCGCGCCGCGCCGCGCACCACTGGCGTATCGCTGCCGTTCAAGGGCCAGCCGGTGCAGGGCTTCTCCGGCATCAAGTCACTGCCCGACGGCAGCTTCTGGGTGTTGTCCGACAACGGCTATGGCAGCCGCGCCAACAGCCCGGATGCCATGCTCATGTTTCATCAGGTCAAGCCGGACTGGACAAGCGGCAGCGTCAAGCGTCTGCAAACCCAGTTCCTGCATGATCCGGACAAGAAAGTCCCATTCATCATCGTCAACGAAGGCACAAAAAAACGCTACCTGACCGGCGCGGATTTCGACATTGAATCCATGCAGATCATTGGCGATGCCCTGTGGTTCGGCGACGAATTGGGACCCTATCTGGTCAAGACTGACCGCAAGGGTCGCGTGCTGGCGGTACACGAGACCAAACTGGATGGCAAGCTGTTGCGCTCGCCCGACCACTACAGCGTCGTCACACCTGCTGTGTCCGGTGCGTTCACCACCCAGGTGCGGCGCTCGCGCGGCTACGAAGGCATGGCGGCGTCGAAGGACGGCAAGTTTCTTTACCCCTTGCTCGAAGGGCCGCTGTGGAACGACGCCGACAAGAAGTGGGAAAACAAGGATGGCCGCGAGTACCTGCGCATCCTCGAATTTTCGGTTGAGCGCAATGACTGGACCGGGCGCTCGTTCAAGTATCTGCTGGAGGTCAACGGCAACAATATCGGTGACTTCAACATGATCGATGCGGACACCGGCCTCATCATCGAGCGCGACAACGGCGAGGGCCTGTTGGAGGATGCCTGCAATGGCCCGGCGCGCCCCGACTGCCAGAACGTGCCGGCCAAAATGAAACGGGTCTACAAGGTCAGCCTGGCCGACGCGGACGCTGACGGATTCGTCAAGAAGATTGGCTACATTGACCTGCTCGACATCAATGATCCAAAGAGCGTGGCCAAGCGCGGAGCGCAGGGCGGCAAGTTCACTTTTCCGTTCGTGACGATTGAAGATGTCGATGTGGTCGATGCCGATCACATCGTGGTCGCCAACGACAACAACCTGCCTTACTCATCCGGCCGCAAGGTGGGGGTGCAGGACGACAACGAGTTCATTCTGTTGTACGTTCCTGATTTCCTGCGCGCCCGTTAAGGCGCGTCAGTGCGGGGCAGCACCGCCGGGCTGAGCGCTGGCGGTGACTCCGCACATCGCCGCTTTGACCTCAGTGCTTCAGCCTCAGTCCTTTGGTATCAGTACGCGCAGGCCGCAAGCGCTGCGCCGAAATGGGCAATCCCCGGGGTCTCTTTGCCCGGTGTTTTGGCAAGATCATCCCAGCGCCGCAGCAGTACCGCTTCATAGGCGTAGGGCTGACGGATGAAGGCCTCGGCTTCATCCGATGAGTAGACGCCGCCCTGCAAATCAAGGCTGTGCCTGGATGCCTGGGTGAGCGTGTCCCAATAGCCTGATTCGGCGCGGCACAGATAGCGCTTGGCGTCGACATGCAACCTGATCGGTTCGAGCACACTTTCGGGATATACGCCGCGCAGAAACGGCAGGGCGAAGAACTGATGCACATCGTCGACATCGGTACCCGGCTCGGCCAGTTCGCCGTCATGGCGCAGTGCCAGCAGGTGACCCAGATCGTGCAACAGGCATGCCGCTATCAGCTCCGGCTCCGCGCCCGCCGTTTCGGCCTGGTGCGCGCATTGCAGCGCGTGTTCGAGCTGGCTGACTGGTTCGCGCCCGTACCTATGCGCGCCGCGCGATTGAAACAATTTGATGATGTCGTCAATACTCAGGGCCACAATAGCCTCCGTATCTGGTGTCCGGAACCCAAGCTTCACGCGCCAGTTTGACGCCCTGATGACAACCGGCCGCGGTGGGGCTCGCGCGACGCATTTGTCATCTGGCCTTCACCGGCCTGTCATATCCCTTGCATAGACTTGTTCAATTCGCCTTGCACTGGAGTAGTTGAGGATGATTGAAATCATCGCACTGAAAAAATCGTTTGGCACGGTAGACGCGTTGCGCTCAATTGATCTCTCGGTGCCAGCCGGGCAAATGGTCGGCATTATTGGCCGCTCAGGCGCCGGCAAATCGACTCTGCTGCGCGTCATCAACCGGCTTTCCGAACCGACCGGCGGCACGATTGCATGGCATGGGACGCTGGTCAGCAAGCTCAACGGAAACGACTTGCGGCGCTGGCGCGCGCGCTGCGCAATGATTTTCCAACAATTCAATCTGGTGCCACGCCTGGATGTGATTACCAATGTATTGCTCGGCCGGGTCGCGTATCACGGCACGCTGGCAACCTTGTTCAAACGCTTCACGGAGCGCGAGCGGGCGATGGCGGTGCTCGCGCTCGAGCGCCTCGATTGCGCGCCGCTGGCGCTGCAACGCGCGGAGACCTTGTCCGGCGGTCAGCAGCAGCGCGTTGCCATCGCGCGCGCATTGATGCAAGAGCCCGAGATCGTGCTGGCGGATGAGCCGATCGCCTCACTCGATCCCCGCAGCGCCATCCTGGTCATGGATGCCCTGCGCAAGATCAACCGGGAAGATGGCATCACCGTGCTGTGCAATCTGCATACGCTGGACACGGCGCGCGAGTACTGCGACCGCGTGGTCGGTATCGCGCACGGTGAGGTGGTGTTCGACGGCTTGCCGCACCAGCTCACCGCGGACGCGGTGCGCCGTATCTACGGTGTGCCCGATCAGGAAGCCGACGGCTTCAACGAAGCGGCGACCTCGACTGCGGTGACGCGAATACCGCAACCCTCCCTCGCGTTTGCCTGAGGCAGCAGCCTGGGCTGCTTGCCCCGCTGCAATTGCCAAGTCAACCTGACTCAATTTACGTCAACCAAGGAGTGCTCAAATGCATGTTTTGAACCTGTTGGTACACGCTGCCTGCGCAGCGGCGCTGGTTGCAGCAGTCCCCGCTGCTGCCCAGGAATGGAAAAAGAAAATCACCGTCGTGGGTTTTAGCTCGGTGAGCTCGGAGAATCAGGCGGCGACCCAGGCGCGTTTCAGGGAGGTGGCGGACGCGTTCAAGTCCAAGACCGGCGTCGATATGAAAATCTATACCGCGTCCGACTACGCCGGCACGATCCAGGCGCTTACCGCAGGGCAGATCCACATGGCGCAGGTGGGGCCGAGCGCCTATGCCTCGGCCTGGATCGATTCGAACGGTAATGTTGAGCCACTGGTGGCGAACAAGGAACTGGATGGACAACTGGGCTATCACTCGATCCTGATCGTCAAGAATGACAGCCCGTACCGCAAGCTCGATGACCTCAAGGGCAAGAGCCTGGCGTGGGCTGATCCGAACTCGACTTCCGGCTATCTGATTCCGCTGGTGTCCCTGCGCGGTGATGGCATTGAGCCGGATAAGTTTTTCGGCAAGACCCTGTTTTCGGGTGGCCATGAACAAAGCGTGCTCGGTGTGATCAACGGCCAGTTCGATTCGGCCTTTACCTGGTCATCCAAGGGCCACAACGCCGGGCAGATTCGCGCCATGGTGGATCGCGGCGTGCTCAAGATGGACCAGTTCCGCATCGTTTGGGAATCACCGCTGATTCCCAATCCGCTGGTGATCGTGCGCAAGGACATGCCCGAAGACATGAAGCGCGAGCTGCGCCGGTTTTGGGTTGACCTGATCAAGGACAACCCGAAAGTGGCGGAGGCGGCAGCGCGCGGCAAGACATCCGGTTTCGTTGAAGTCGGCCATGACATGTACAAGCCGGTGCTGGACGCCGCGCTTGAAGTGCGCAAGACCCGCAAGAAATAAGCGCTGCGCCGCGTGACTGCATCCCTCACCGTCAACGCGGCAGCGCCTTCTGCGGCAGTGGCGGCGTTTGAAGCGCAGTGGCGTGTGTTGCGCGCGCGCAAGCGCGTGGTCAATCTGGTCTACGCCGCGCTGTTCATGCTGGCGCTGGGCGTGTCGGCCTGGGTCGGCGAGTTTAATCTGGTGAAAGTGGCTGAGGGGCTGCCGCGCATTCACGAGTACATCGTCAAGACGCTGCCCAAGCTGACCTGGGCCAACCTGCCCGCTGATCTGGCGGACTGGTTCTACGGCCTGCCCAAATGGCTGGCCCTATTGTGGGAAACGATCCTGATTGCCTACATCGCGACACTGCTGGGCTCGATTGCCGCGCTGGCCCTGTGTTTCGATGCGTCAGAGAATCTCAGGCGCAGCGGTTGGGGCTACTGGCTGACGCGCCGGGTGTTTGAGATTGCGCGCACCATCCCGGATCTGGTGTTCGCACTGATTTTTGTGTTCGTATTCGGCATCGGGCCGTTGGCGGGCATCCTGGCGATTGCCGTGCATTCGCTCGGCGGCAACGGCAAACTGTTTGCCGAAGCGGTCGAAAACATCGACATGAAGCCGGTAGACGGCCTCAAGGCGGCCGGTGCGAACTGGTTGCAAACGGTGCGTTTTGCGGTGCTGCCGCAGGTGCTGCCCAACTTTTTGAGTTTCGCCCTGTGGCGCTTTGAGATCAACGTGCGCACCGCCAGCATCATCGGTTTTGTCGGTGCAGGCGGCATCGGCCAGGAGTTTTATACGGCGATCCGCATGCTCTATTACGAAGATATCTCGGCCCTGATCATCATTCTGGTGGTGACCGTCATGCTGATTGATTTGGGCTGCGAGCATTTGCGGCATCACGTGATCGGCAAGGAGAACCTGTCTTGATGATCCGTTCTGCGGATCTGACGCCGGCCGCACTCGCGCATGCCCGTGAGCTGGCACCGGGGGTGTTCGCGCCCGGGCGCAACGCACAGTGGCGCGCGTGGCTCTTGTGGGGCGCACTGGGCGCATTCACCGTCTACTGCCTCTGGTTGTTCGACCTCTCCCCCTGGCGCGTATGGAGCGGGGCGGCAAAATTCATTGACGTGGCGGGGCACATGTTCCCGCCCTCCACCGGCGGCTCGTTCTGGATTTACCTGCATGCGGTTGGGCAAACGGTGGCGATGGCGTTTATCGGCACGGTGATCGCTGCGGTGCTGGCAGTGCCGCTCGGCATGCTGTGCGCGCGCAATGTCTTGCCCAACTGGCTCGCGCGTTTCGTATTCCGCCGCTCCAGCGACGTATTGCGCGGTGTCGATCAGATGATCTGGGCCTTGATTTTTGTGCGCGCGGTGGGCCTTGGCCCGCTGGCCGGCATTCTCGCCATCATCATCTCGGACACCGGCACGCTCGCCAAGCTCTATTCGGAGGCGGTTGAGAACGTGTCGAAAAGGCCGGTCGAGGGGGTGCGCGCCTGCGGCGGCAACGCAACGCAGGCGGCGCGCTTCGGCATCCTGCCGCAGATCTTGCCGGTGATGGTGTCCAACGCCCTCTACATTTTTGAATCGAACACGCGCTCGGCCACCATCCTGGGGATCGTCGGCGCGGGCGGCATCGGGTTTTATCTGGCGGACCGGATCCGCACCTTGCTGTGGGAAGAGGCCTGCTTCATCCTGATCCTGATCCTCGCTGCCGTGTACGCGATTGACTGGGCATCTGGTTTGATCCGGCGGCGGCTGGTGGGCCAGCGCGATACGCCGCCATTGCACTGATTTCCGCCCGGGCCGCAGACCAATGATTCAGTCAAAATAGGATGGAAAGCGCTGCTGGGAGAGGATCTCCTCAACGCATGTCCGCTGCGGCTGCGATGCTCGCGTAAGGGGGCCGGTGCTACACCACCCGCACGCCCGCGCGCCAGACGGCGCGCACCACCGGCTGCGTATCGGCGAGGCGCACGCGCACGAGGTCTGCGCGCAGGCCCTCGGCGATTTCGCCGCGATCGGTCAGGCCAACCGCGCGAGCCGGATTGCTGGTGACAGTGGCGACGGCCTGCGGCACCTCGAATCCGCCGTCGTACACCAGCTTGAAGGCGGCCAGCATCAGGCTTGCGGGTACATAGTCCGACGACAGACTGTCGAGCAGGCCGAGCTTGGCCAGTTGCATGGCCGATACGTTGCCGGAGTGGGACCCGCCGCGCACCACGTTGGGCGCGCCCATCACGATCGACATGCCGGCGGCGCGGGCGGACTCGGCCGCCTCAACGCGGGTGGGAAACTCCGAAATGACCACGCCTTCGCCATGCGCCTCGGCAACATGGTGGCGCATGGTGTCGTCGTGGCTGGCCAGTGGTATCTGCTTGCGGCGCGCGTAGTCGACGAAGTGGCGGCGGTGCGGCACGGCGTATCTCTCCTGCAGATCGCGCGCGCTGACCACTGCCTGATCGAATCGCTCGTCGCTCCAGCCCTTTTTGCCGGTGTAGTAGATGCGCGCCTGATTGACATCCATCCATTGACGCTGACCCGGCGTGTGGTCCATCAGCGAGATCAGGCCGACCAGCGGGTGGTCCTCAAAGGACGCGAACAACTCGAGCACGTTGGCGGCGGGCAGTTCACAACGGATGTGCAGGCGGTGATCGGCGCGCAGAAGGTTGCAGTCGATGCCATGCCTGATCGCCTGGAGCACGGGGGCCATGTCCTGGCCACGCATGCCTTCGGTGTCGGTGTCGCCTACACCGAGCGCGTCATATACCGTGGTGATACCGGCGGCAGCGACTTCGGCATCGTGGCCGAGCAGCGCGGGCAGCGCCGGCCAGCGCGTCTTCGGGCGGGGCATCAGGTGACGTTCAAAATTGTCGGTGTGCAGTTCCACCAGGCCTGGCAGCAGATAGTCGCCTTCGAGGTCGATCGCGCCGGGCAGGTAACTGCCGGTGCTGTCAATCGCGGTGATGCGTCCGTCGCGCGCCATCAGCGAGCCGGCCATCACCTTGCCGGGCGTGACCATGCGGCCGTTGGTGAACACCAGTTCCTGCGTCATGCCAGTTCCTCCATCGTTACGGCGCGCGTGGCCACGGCATCGCGCACCCTATGGTCGTGGAAGATGCCAATGATGGCGGCGCCGCCATCGCGTGCCTCACGGATCATCTCTGTCACGGTCTGGCGGTTGCCGGCGTCCAGCGACGCGGTCGGCTCGTCGAGCAACATGATCGGGCGCGGATGAATGAAGCCACGCGCAATGTTCACGCGTTGCTGCTCGCCGCCGGAAAACGTGGAGGGTGGCAGGCCCCACAGGCGCAAGGGGATGCGCAGGCGCTGCAGCAGCCGCTCTGCCTGGGCGCGCGCTTCACGCAGGGCATCCGCATCGTCCGCGGCCCGATCAGCGAGTTCTTCGGCGACGATGTCGATTGCCGGTACGCGCGGAATGACGCGCAGGAACTGGCTGACATAGCCGATGGTCTGGCGGCGCACGTCGAGCAGGGTGGCTGCGCAAGCGCGCGTAATGTCGACGGTTTCTCCGGCATGGCGCACCTCGATGCTGCCGCTGCTTGCCAGATAGTTGGCGTAAACGCACTTGAGGAGTGTGCTCTTGCCCGCTCCCGAGCGGCCATCGAGTGCGACGCACTCGCCGGCCTGTACGTCGAGATCGACGCCTTGCAACACCGGCAGCGCGATGCCGCCCTGTTGATGCAGGGTGAACGTTTTGCTCAGCCCGCGGATGCGGATGCGTGCCTGGTTCATGGCGGCAATACGGAAGAGACCAGTAATTGCGTGTAGGGGTGCTGGGGATCATCGAGCACTTGATCGGTGAGGCCGGTTTCGACCATCCGGCCCCCGCGCATGACGATCAGCCGCTGCGCCAGCAGGCGCGCCACGGCGAGGTCGTGCGTGACGATGACGGTAGCGAGGTGAAAACGCCGGGTCAGCCCGCGCAACAGGTCGAGCAGCGTGGCCTGCACCGATACATCGAGGCCCGACGTTGGTTCGTCCATGAATACGAGGCGCGGCTGGGTCACCAGATTGCGCGCAATCTGCAGGCGCTGCCGCATGCCGCCGGAAAAGGTGGCCGGCGCATCGTCAATGCGTTCGGCATCGATCTCGACTTGCGTGAGCCAGCGCGCTGCCTCGGCGCGGATGCGGCCATAGTGGCGTTGCCCCATGGCCATCAGGCGCTCGCCGACGTTGGCGCCGGCGGAAACGTTCATGCGCAAACCGTCGGCGGCCTGCTGGTGCACAAAGCCCCAGTCGGTGCGCGCGAGCAGGCGGCGGCGTGCTTCCGACAGGGCATAGACGTCCGCCCAGCCTTCGTGCCGCGTGCGGAACTCAACCCGGCCGGCATCGGGTGGCATGCGCCCGGAAATGCAGTTGAGCAAGGTGCTCTTGCCGGAGCCGGACTCGCCGATCACGCCCAGCACTTCGCCGGGGAACAGCTCGAACGAAATGTCCTCTACGGCGGTACGCTGGCCAAACGCCTTGCGTAGGTCAGAGACGCGCAGAAGCGGCCCGGTGGCGTCGCTCATGTGCTTTCCGGGTGGCCGCCGGCCTGGCGGTTGGTGCAATAGTCGGTGTCCGAGCAGACGAACATGCGCGTGCCGTGGTTGTCCATGACCATTTCATCGAGGAAGGATGTGTCAGAGCCGCATTGGGCGCACACCTCGTCCCAGCGTTGCGGCTCGAATGGATGGTCGTCGAAAGCCAGGCTTTCCACGCGGGTGTAGGGCGGTATCGCGTAAATGCGCTTTTCGCGGCCCGCACCGAATAGTTGCAGGGCCGGGTTCATGTGCATCTTGGGATTGTCGAATTTCGGAATCGGCGACGGCGCAGCCAGATAGCGCCCGTCGACCATGACCGGATAGTCGTAAGTCGTGGAGACGTGGCCGTGGCGGGCGATGTCTTCATACAGCTTGACGTGCATCAGGCCGTAGTCGGCCAGCGCATGCATGCGCCTTGATTCGGTCTCGCGCGGCTCGAGGCGCTGCAACGGCTCCGGTACCGGCACCTGATAGACGATGATCTGGTTTTCGCTCAACGCGGTTTCAGGAATGCGGTGGCGGGTCTGGATGATGGTCGCGGCCACCGTGCGCTCGGTCACTGCAATGCCGGCTGTGCGTTGAAAAAAGCGCCGGATGTTGACTGCGTTGACGGTATCGTCGGCACCCTGGTCAATCACTTTCAATACGTCGCCGATGCCGAGAATGGAAGCGGTGACCTGAATGCCGCCCGTGCCCCAGCCGTAAGGCAGAGGCATTTCGCGGCTGCCGAATGGAATCTGGTGGCCGGGAATCGCTACCGCCTTGAGGATGGCGCGGCGGATCATGCGTTTGCTGCGCTCATCGAGATAGGCGAAGTTGTAGGCGGGGTCGCGGGCCACGGCACCACTCACATCACCCGGAGAGCCAGTATTCATGCGGCTTCCAGGCCTTTCTCCGCTTTGGGAGCGGCGCTGGTGGTGCTGGCCCGCTCCGCGCGCAGCTTGCGCACCAGATTGAGTTCCGCCTGAAAATCAACGTAATGCGGCAGCTTCAAATGCTGCACGAAGCCGGAGGCTTCAAGATTGTCGGAGTGCGACAGAACGAACTCGGGCATCTGCGCCGGGGATTCGATCGCTTCGCCCAGTTCTTCTGCGCGCAAGGCGCGATCCACCAGCGCCATCGCCATGCTTTTACGCTCGCTGTGCCCGAAGGTGAGCCCGTAGCCGCGGGTGAACTGCGGTGGCGTGGTCCTGGAGCCGGCAAACTGGTTGATCATCTGGCATTCGGTCAGGTCGATTTCGCCAATCACGATGGCGAATCCCAGCTCTTCGGGAACCAGCTCGACTTCGACGGTGCCGTAACGGATTTCACCGGCAAAGGGGTGGGTGTGTGAATAGCCGCGCTGGGTCGAATAGCCGATACCGAGCAGAAAGCCTTCGTCCGCGCGCGCGAGGTTTTGCAGGCGCGCCGCGCGTCCCGCCGGAAAGCTGAGCGGGTCGCGGGTGAGATCGGGCGGGTCCGGATCGCCCGGTGGCACCGTATGTCGCTCGACCAATCCCTCGTTGCCCAAAAGCTCCATCACGCCGGTCACGGGCGGCTCATCAACGGGGACGGGCGCCTGGGCGGGTGATGCGGCTGCGCCGGTGTCGAGTGCGGCCAGCGAGAAGTCGAGCAGGCGCTGGGTGTAATCGTAGGTTGGGCCAAGCAACTGGCCGCCCGGCAGATCCTTGAATGCGGCCGAGATGCGCCGCTTGAGCAGCATGCGCGAGGTGTCCAGCGCTTCGGTGTAGCCAAGGCGTGGCAGCGTGGTGCGAAACGCGCGCAGCAGAAAAATGGCCTCCACCAGATCGCCCGCAGCCTGTTTGATGGCAAGGGCGGCGAGGTCGGGATCGTAGACCGATCCCTCGGTCATCACGCGATCCACCGCGAGGCGCATTTGCCCGCGGATTTGCGCGATCGTCAGCTCGGGAACGGCCGGGTCGCCGCGCCGGGCCGCGTCCAGAGAGCGGTAGGAATTGAGAATGGCGCGTTCGCCGCCTTTGACCGCAACGTACATGTCAGTTGCTGATCCGGGTGGAACGCGGCAAGCCGCACAGTTGATTGCCGCTGGCGAACACAATGTCCACGCCGGCGGGAAACTGTGCCTGATTGAGTTGCCACTCGGTGACGAATCGCGCATCCAGGCCGCTTACGTGCAAGGCTCTGGCACCGTCAATGCCCGGGCCCGACAAGGTCCAGCCGCGCGCAGTGTCGAGTCCGCCTGATTGCAGGATCAGGGTGCTGGAGTGCTCGGGAAATTCATCGTTGCCCTGCCGGAACGCGCGCAATGCCGGCACCTGATCCAACTCACTGACGATGGCGAAGTCCGCAGCGCCAGGATGCTCTACCACCTGGCAACCGGTATGGAAGCGCAGATATCCGCCGGTAGCGGCCAACGCAGGGGAGAGCCACAGGGCAGTATCCTGGTCGAGGAGTGCGAGGGCCAGCGCACCCGCTGCCGCTGCCAGCGGTGGCGGCACGTTGACGTTCTCGTCGAGCGTGATCAGGGTGCCGGGACGGGAGAGCGCCTCCAGGCAGCAGCGAAACGTGCGTTGTGCAGCCCCCACCGGATCGGCGAAGCCCGCACCCAGCCGGGCCAGATCAATCGGAGCGCCTTGCATGTCAGCTCTCCCCGCGCACAAGGGTAAAAAATTCGACGCGCGTCGCCTGGGCATGGGACTGCTGACGATGACGCCGCTGGTCAAACTGCTCCTGCAGGGAATCGATCAGTTCATGCTGAACTGCTGCGGCGCTGGCAGGTGCTTGCAACATGCCGTCGGCCAGCGCGGCCAGCTCGGCGTGGCGCGCCGAGCGGCCCTGTACGTAGGCGACGCCAGCTTCCCCACTGACGAGGCGCAGGGCGCAGCGCGTCAGGGTCATTTCGCCCAGGTTGAAGCGCGCACCGCTGGCGCCGGCGCGGCCGCGCACCATGACCAGCCCGGTCTCCGGCTTGCGCAACCAGGTATGTGCGGGAACCCCGCGCGCGGCCCATTGCTCGAGCGCATCGAGTGGCGCGCGCGACAGCAGGCTCATCCACGCTTGACGCGCAGCATTGTCAAATTGTTGTTGCATTTGCAGGTAATACTGTCGCCAGGATCAGCCGGAAGCATGCAGGGGACACGATGGACCGGCATGCTAGACGGCCTATATGAATCTTTCGTGAAAATGCCGATGACCTCTCCCCGCTACGCCCTCTACTTCACCCCTGCGTCATCGAGTCCATGGCGCGAGTTTGGCGCCGCGTGGCTTGGACGGTGTGTCCTTGACGGCGGCTTGCGTGACCAGCCGTCCATCGATGGGCTCGATGCGGCCGGATTCAGCCGGCTGACCCTGGCGCCCTGCCGCTACGGGTTTCACGCCACCCTCAAAGCGCCATTCCGCCTCGCTTCGAACCAGACGGTGGCAGCGTTACGCAGCGCGCTCGACCTGTTTTGCGCGCAACGGGACTCCTTTGCATTGGCGCCACCCGAGGCGATGCGCCTCAAGCACTTTCTTGCGCTGGCCTGGCCAGCCCCGGATTTGCGCGTCAATGCGTTGGCCGCCGCCAGCGTGATGGCATTCGACCATTTTCGCGCTGTGCCGGACGCTTTAGATCTGGCGCGCCGGCGTGCGGCAGGCCTTTCCGCACGCGAAGAGGAACTGCTGCTGCAATGGGGCTACCCGCATGTGCTTGATCAGTTTCGTTTTCATTTCTCCCTGACTGGCCCGATTGGTGACACGCCTGCGGGCACCGTGGAGTCGGTCCTCGATGCCGCACGTGCAAGCCTCGAAAAGTTGCGTGATACGGCGCTTTTGTTCGATGCGATTTCGCTGTTTGAGGAGCCGTCACCGGGCGCCCCGTTTCGCGTACTTCAGCGCAGTCCGCTACGAGCGCAACGTGGGCGCCTGATCTATTTGACCGGCGCTTCCGGTGCGGGCAAAGATACTTTGATCGACTATGTGCGCCGGCACTTGCCGTCTGGCGCGCGCGTGCGCTTTGCTCAACGCGTCATCACGCGCCCCGCTGATGGACGCGGCGAAGTGCACCTGCCGATGACCACCGGCGCCTTCGCGGACAGCGAGGCAAGCGGGCGCTTCGCCATGGTGTGGCGCGCGAATGGGCACGCCTACGGCATTGGCCATGAAATTCTGGAATGGCTCGCCGCTGGCGAGACAGTAGTGGTCAACGGGTCGCGCGCTTACGCCGCACAAGCTGCCGAGGAGTTCCCGTCGCTCGAACAGGTCGTCATTCGAGCAGGCCGCGACACCTTGCGCCGGCGCCTGCTCATGCGCGGGCGTGAGAGCGAAGCGGCCATTGAGGCCAGACTCGCACGTTTCGACAACGATTCAGTTGACGCTGCGGCAACACCGGCCGGCGCATTGAGCGAAATTCGCAATGACGGCGAAATCAATGTGGCCGGTGAACAACTGCTGGCGCTGGTGCTATCGCGGATGCCGATGGCAGCGCACTGACGGTCCATCAGCAATCATCTGCGCATGCTGAAGTCATTGCAAAACCGTTGGTAGGAGCCATTCTTCATGGGTTGATCGATGCCGGGGACTTATCTGCCGCCCAGTGGAAGTGTCAACACTGGCCCCGCGCCGGTCTTGCCCGTCAGTTCGAGGCGCGCCAATTGCATCAACAAGGTGAAGGTCGCCTTGGTCTCGTGGTCGCTTTCATCGATGTAGAACCAGTGGCCCTGATAGGGAACCGCGATATGCGCCGTGGACGGCCGCTGCGCACTGAACCTGACGCGAAACAATCCACTGGTGACTTCACGCCAGTCAAACACCTGACCGCCCTTGTCGCGCGTGACTACCACCAGCCCGCGGGCATGATGCTCCGCTGGAACCTCGATGCCGTGCGAGACGAAATACAGGGCTTGCAACAGCGAGCGGGTCTCCAGGTCGATGTTTGCCACGCCCTCGGGCGGATAGCTGGACGGGAACGGATTGAGCGTCTCCTGCGTAATGTCGTATTTGGCTAGTCCGGGTTTGAGACGGAACACGCGGCGTACCAGCGTCATCTCGTGCGAGTCAGCCGCCGCAGGGGCGATGTGCAGCACCGGCTGCTGGCTCTTTTTGTACAGTGTCCAGGATGCGCCCGTTTCATCCCTGCGATATTCGTAACCGTTCCTGGCGGCTTCGATCACGTCGCGTGCGGTGATGCTCGAAGCCGGCAGCGGGCTGCCGAGCGCTTCGCTGCGTTCCTCCGAGCCGAACACGATCAGGCCACGGCTCTGCAGCCGCTGCAACATCTCCACCCCCGACTTGAATTCGGAATAGACGGGTGCCTCCAGTGGCGTCGGACCACTGGCGGTCTGGGCGTTCGGCACCCAGTTGAGATTTTCCAGATACAGCCGGAACACCGTCGAAATCGGCCAGGTGGTCTTGGTCAGGTAAAGCAGCCCTTCCAGCGGCAGCGGCGTGAACAACTTGCGGGTGAACTCCTGGTCGTCCAGCGGCGTCAGACTGAACGTGGGACGGTCGGCGCTGGTGATCTGTGCCTGCGGCAGGATCAGGGAGTAACTGCGGTTGTTGTCGCCACCGGCAGCGGTGAAGAACGGCGTCAGTCCCGCACCCTGCGCGCGCTCGAACTGCGCGGCGATGGTCGATACCGCCAGGCTGCTGGGCGTGTCGGTATAGCGCAATCGCACGATGTTGAGCAGCAACTGCTCTTCAGTGGTGGTCTTGACCACCTCGTTGTATTGCAGACGTGTGCCGAGCAGTGCCTGCGGGCCAATGGCCGAACAACCCGCTGCCAATGCAGCGGTCGCAACCAGCGCGCCTGCACGCTTGAGAAAATGCATGGAATTCTTTGCGGCGTGCACTACAGCCAGCCGGACTTGCGGAAGCGGGTGAACAAGTAGCTGTCGATGATGACCATGAGTCCCATCGCCATCGGGTAGCCGTATTCCCAGTTGAGTTCGGGCATGTGCTTGAAGTTCATGCCGTACACCCCGGCAATCAGGGTAGGTACCGCCACCAGCGCGGCACAGGCGGCGAGGCGTTTGGTGGTCTCGTTCTCGCGCAGCGTGATCAGCGACAGGTTGACCGACAAGGCCGTAATGACCATGTCGCGCAGCGCGTCGATCGACTGGTTGATGCGCGAAAGGTGGTCATACACATCCCGAAAATAGTCCTGGGAACCGTTGCATATCTGCGGCACGCGGCCGCCGTATAGTTTGCCCACCGCTTCGAACAACGGTCCGACCGCATGTTTGAGAATCATCAATTTTTGCTTGAGGCCATACATTGCCTCGATGATGGCGCGATCGGACTCTCCGGCAAACATGCGCTCTTCCAGTTTTTCGAGTTCCGTTTCTAGCGCATCAAGCACCGGAAAGTAACGGTCCACGACGGCATCCATCAACGAATAGAGAACGAACCCGGAACCATGCTTGAGCAGGTGGGGTTCACGCTCGCAACGGGCGCGCACCTCCTGGAACCCTCGCTCGGCGCGGCTGCGTACCGAAAGAATGAAGTTCTTGCCGGCGAATATGTCGACTTCGCCGACACTGAGATCAGCACCGCCGGGTTCGATCATGTGAAGCACGGCGAACAGTGATTCACCGTACTCCTCCACTTTGGGACGCTGGTGGCCGACTTGTGCATCTTCAATCGCGAGGTCGTGCAAGCCGAACTCGTGTTGCAGCGCTGCAAGTTCTCCCGGTGCAGGATCATGGAGCGCAACCCAAACGAAACACTCCGGCCGGCTGATGTAGCCATGGATATCGCCCGGAACAATATCCGCAATCCTTACGCCGTCTTGGTAGGCAATGCAACTGACGAGCACTGAATATCTCCTTGATCCCTTTTTTTGAAATCTGTGGTGCCGGCACCGGTCTGCGCTCACGCATTGGCAGGGCCAAGGTGCACGGCACAGATAAATGACAATTCTGCTGCACGGAAATGACAACGCCGTGACTTGCCGCTTGCCCGCGCGTGTCATTGCCGGTTAACAAACGAGGGGTACAACACAGGCTTCGCGATGACAAGAGGATGACACCTGATGCGCGCTTTTCTGGAAACGCTCAATACCCAACGCTGGGACGATCACCGCTACTACCATCACAGCCGGATCAACCAGTCCCTGCACCTGTTGAGCGCAATCAGCTTTTTGTGCGCATACATGTTGCTGTTCACCGATCCCGCGCTGGCTTCGCTGGTGGGCTGGCTGATCGCCATGGTGGCGCGCCAGTCTGGTCATTTTTTCTTTGAGCCGAAAGACTACGACCATGTCAATCAGGCGACGCACGAATACAAGGAGGAAATCAAGGTCGGCTACAACCTGCGCCGCAAGGTGATCTTGCAGGCCATCTGGGCAGGGTCACCGCTCCTGCTGTATCTCGATCCCACGCTGCTGGGCGTATTTACTGCGCACGCGAGCGTTGAAGAGTTCGTGCGCCATGTTGCGCTGATGTGGTTGTGGATTGGCATCGGCGGCCTGCTGTTCCGCACGCTGCATCTGTTCTACCTGCAGGACGTGATGAGCGGGTTGGCGTGGATGAC
>JANPAR010000145.1:0-9305 GCA_031430015.1 Burkholderiales bacterium | reverse complement strand
GAATTTTCATAGACTAAAATAAATGAATAAATTCAATAACGGCGGGGGATGCCATGAAAGTCACTTTTCACCAGTTGGCGGTATTCGAGTGTGTCGCCCGGCGCCTGAGTTTTACGCGTGCCGCCGAAGAGCTGTCGCTCTCGCAACCGACGGTGTCGGCGCAGGTGCGCCAATTGAGCGAGGAAATTGGCCTGCCGCTGTTTGAGCAGGTCGGCAAGACCATCAGCCTGACCGATGCCGGCCGCGAACTGCTGGCCAGTTCGCGCCAGTTGTTCCATACCTGGTCGCGCTTCGAGATGACCGTGGCCAATCTGCGCGGCCTAAAGAGCGGGCGCCTCACGGTCGCCTGCGCCACCACGGCCAAGTACTTCACGCCCGATCTGCTCGGCCCGTTTTGCGCAACCTATCCGGAAATTGATGTCGGCCTGACCATCGTCAATCACGATGGCCTGGTGGAGCGTCTGCGGCGCAACGCTGATGACCTCACTATCATGACCATGCCACCGTCAGATCTGGACTTGGAAGGCACGCCGTTCCGCGCCAATCCGCTGGTGGTGGTGGCGCCGGTCACCCATCCGCTCGCCGGGCGGCGCAACATTCCGCTGGCGAGCCTCAAGGCGGAGCGTTTCATTTACCGCGAGCCGGGGTCAGGCACGCGCACGCGCCTGGATCAATTTTTTGATGGCGGCGGCTTTGTGCCGGATATTCGCATGGAGCTCGGCAGCAACGAAGCGATCAAACATGTCGTCGCGGCCGGTTTGGGCATCAGCGTGTTGTCGCAGTGCGCCCTCGACGTTGACCCTGCGCTGGATCGTCTGGCGGTGCTCGATGTGGCAGGCTTTCCGCTGTCGGACGAATGGGTGATGGTCTATCCGCGCGGCAAGCGTTTGTCGCCCTTGGCGCAGGGGTTCTACGACCATGTGGTGGCGCAGGCCGCGCGGGAAGCCGCCGGGCAGGCGCCAGCCAAGTCTGCCGTTGCAGGTGCCCCCGCAGGCACCTCCGCGGGCACCTCTGCAATCACCTCATCTTCACGGGAGAAGCGCCGTGGTTAGGAGCTGGCTAGGTTTCACCAGACGCAGATGCAACTGGCTGGCGCCATTCGGGGCCGCCAGATTCGGCAGCATCAGTCAGAAAAACTTGGCGCGGCGCGCGGCCTTCATTGGCGGTGGTGTGCTGCTGGCTGGCGCGGCACACGCGGCCGGTGGTGGCGAAACTGCTGACACGTTTCTCTGGATCGTCCTGTTTTTGGTCGCGGCACGGTTGGGCGGATTGGTCGAACGCCTCGGCCAGCCCGGCGTGCTCGGTGAGTTGCTGGCCGGCATCGTGCTGGGCAATCTCGGCTTGCTCGGCTTTGGCGGTATCGAAGCCCTCAAGACCGACGCGCTGGTGTCGTTCATCGCGCATCTCGACGTCGTTATTCTGCTGCTGCAAGTAGGCTTGGAGTCCAATCTCAAAGAGCTCGCTGCCGTGGGTTGGCGCGCGCTGGCGGTGGCCACGGTGGGCGTGGTGGTGCCGTTTGGTCTTGGCACCTGGGTGGTTGGCCCCTGGCTGCTGCCGGGCCTTGATTTCAAGGCATATCTGTTTCTTGGTGCCGCCCTGTCAGCTACCTCCGTCGGCATCACCGGGCGCGTGTTTCGTGACATGAACCGTCTCTCCTCGGTCGAAGCACGTGTGGTGCTGGGTGCTGCCGTGATTGACGATGTGATAGGGCTGATCATCCTCGCCGTGCTGTCTGCACTGGTCAAGGATGGTGCCATCAGCACTGGTGCGGTCGTGTGGACGATTGCCGAGGCGATCCTGTTTCTGGCTGGTGCCATCGCGCTCGGGCGTTTGATCGCCCCGCACTTGTCGCGCGTGATGGCGGCGGCAGATGCCGGGGCTGGCATGAAGTTCACGCTGGTGATTTGCCTGGGTTTATTTTTGGCGTGGCTCGCGCAAGCGATTGGCCTCGCGTCCATCGTCGGCGCCTTTGCTGCCGGTCTGGTGCTGGAGCCTGCCATGCTGCGCCATTTCTCCGAGCCTGCAGTGGCCCGCGACGTGCGGGCGTTGGTGGAGGCCGAGGGGGCGGGCGCGAGTGCCCGCACCGAAGCCGTGATCGCCCGTCTCGATGACTACGCGGCGCATCACCATCGCAGCCTGGTCGATCCGGTGGGCTATTTGTTCGTGCCGATCTTCTTTGTCTATACCGGCATGCAGGTCAATCTGGCCAGTTTTGCCGATCCGCGCATCTTGTTCACCGCGCTCGGCATCACCCTGGCGGCAGTGATGGGCAAGCTGGCGTCGGGCCTCGTGGCAGGCTCTGCGGACAAATGGCTGGTCGGCTGGGGCATGGTGCCACGGGGCGAGGTCGGCCTCATCTTCGCCATGGTGGGGCGCGAACTGGGGGTGATCGATGACAGTGTGTTCTCGGTCATCGTCATCATGGTCGTCTTGACGACCCTGGTGACGCCGCCGGTATTGCAGGCCCTGCTGCGGCGGCAGAAGGTGCCGGTGGCGGCTTGATGGCGGCCAGAACGAGGTCTGAGCGAGTGATTGTAAAAATATTGAATAAATGTATTGACAATCAGTAATTGATTCAATAATATCTATTCATTGCTCCACGTTGCTGCCCGGTTCGCCGAGTAGTGGCGCCAAGGGGAGTAGCTCACACGGACAATGCAAATTGTCCTTCGGTTTGCCCGTCAATACGCGCCGCACGCAGTGCAGCACCGGGCCAGCCGGCAGCCTTCCAAAAGCTGCGAGCAAGACCTTGATGACCGGCTGTGCCGGCTTCGAGGTCTTGCCCATCCTCCAGCCGCACCGCCTGATCAGGGGGTCTTGCTGTCCATCTTCGGGCTGGAGGAGTATTTCGTGGATATACTTTCATTGCAATTTCTCTATGCACTTGGTGCAATCGTCCTGATTGACCTCGTGCTCGCCGGTGACAACGCTATCGTCATCGCGCTCGCCGCAAGGCGCCTGCCGCCGAGTCTGCAAAAACGCGCCATCCTGTGGGGTACCGTCGGTGCCATCTTCGTGCGTACCCTGATGACCGTGGTAGTCGTCTGGTTGCTCAAGGTGCCAGGTTTGCTGCTGCTCGGTGGTGCCTTGCTGCTGTGGATTGCCGTCAAGCTGCTCGCACCGCAAGAAGCGCCGGGCGAGGGTGAGCATGGCGCTGCCAACAGTTTCTGGGGCGCGATGAAGACCATCGTCGTTGCGGATGCTGTCATGGGTCTGGACAACGTGTTGGCAGTTGCTGGCGCAGCGCACGGCAGCTTCCTGCTGGTGGTGCTTGGCCTGTTGATCAGCATCCCGATTGTGGTCTGGGGTTCGACGCTCATCCTCAAATGGGTCGAGCGCTTTCCCATCATCATCTACGCCGGTGCTGCCGTGCTGGCCTGGACCGCTGCCAAGATGATGCTCGGCGAGCCGCTGGTCAAGGAGTTTATTGAACCGGTAGCCGGCTACGCCTGGCTCGCACAGGTGCTGGCGATTGCTGGCGTGCTCGGGATTGGCTACATGATGAACCTGCGTAACCGCACTGCGCCTGAGCATCGCACGGAGTCCATGGTTGGCTCGGTGCCCGCTCTTGGCCCGGTGCCGTCGATTGACACGGCAGCAGCACCTGTGCTCGCCGCCGCTGCTTCACCGCTTACCGCACTCGCAACACCCGCCGGCGCAATCGCGTCAGCGGTTTCACTTAAGGAGATCGCCGTCATGAACCATGCACCTGCGCTGTCCGTTGCTGATGTTTCCGGAGTTGCCGCTGTATCCGAGTCTGCGAAGGCGGGCTCTGGGTATTCCATCCACGCCCAGCCGGCCTTGAGCGCCATGCCCTCGGTGTTGTTGCCGGTCAATGATTCACCCTCTGCCCTGGCCGCCATCTCGCGCTTTATCTCGTCCACGCCGCGCAGTGCGGAGGTGCAAGTGCACGTTGCCCATGTCGTGCCGGGCATGCACCGCCACATTACGCGTCATTTGCCCGCTGGATCGGTCGCGCGCTTTGGTGCGGCACGTGCAGCGGCTCTCGCGCCGGCCATGCGCATGCTGGAGGTCGCCGGGTTTCAGGCGCAGGTTCACGTCATCAACGGCCGCGATACTGTCAAGGCGTTGCTGGGGCTGGCGCAGCAGCTTGGCGTACATCGCATCGTCGTTGGTACCACGCAAAAAAGCGGCCTGGTGCGCGCGCTGACGCATTCGGTGACCGCACGCCTGCTTGAGCGGGCGCAGGTACCGGTCGAGGTCGTCGTCTCCGGCAGCAGCCCTTGGTACGTACGCTTCGGTGTGCCGGCCGGTTTTGGCGCGTTGATCGCTGCGCTCGCCATCGACTGACGAGCCATTCGTGATGCGTCTTGCGCACGCGCCATCGTGTCGATGGCGTGCCAGCTTCCCCGCACGCGCCAACCGGCGCGGGTGGGGAGGTGCGCGGCCAAATCCAGAAAAGTCCAATGCCCAAATCAAAGTTACTTGCCGCAGCAGTGGTATTCGCGGCTTGCATTCAGCCAGTTCTCGCACAGCCCGGCAGCAGCCCGGAGCCTGTCAGTGGGACGGCATCAGCGCCGGGACCGGCGCTAGCACAGGCGTCGCGCAATGCGGCATATTCGATTGATGACCTGATTGCCCTTGCACGCCGCGACAATCAGGCGTTGCAGGCGGTGCGCGCGCAATCTCTTGCTGCGCGTGCCGGTATCACGAGCTCGCGGGCGTACCCCAATCCGGAAATTGAGTTCCTCGCGGGCCCCGTGCGATCTCTCGCGACAGGTGGACCTTCCGGCAGCGGCAACGCAATGCAGTTCACGCAACGTCTGGAGAATCCGGCGTTGCGCACAGCGCGCACTGGTGCCGCCGAGGCGGGTGCGCGCGGCGCCGAGATTGGTGTCAGGGCGGCCGAGAACAACATGATTGCTGGCATCAAGATCCAGTTCTTTGGCATGCTGCGGCGTCAGGAAGAGCTGGCCGCAGCGGAAGAAGACCTCGCGCTCACGCAACAGATTCGTGATCGCATCGCGGTGCGGGTACGCACCGGTGAGGGCGCGCGCTTCGACCTCTTGCGCGCTGAAAATGAAATGGCGATTGCAGCCAAGGAAGTAGACCGGGCGCGGGCGGGCGTAGCGCAGGCGCGCGCCTTGTTGCGCGGTGTGGTTGGCAGCCCGTTGCCTGACGGCTACGCGATTAATGGCGACTTTTACAAGTCCCTGCCGCTGGCCAGCTACAACACGCTGCGCGATCTGGCCGTCACCACCAACCCGGAAATACGCCGCGCTGCAGCCGACGTGGCGCGTGCCGAGCGCCAGGTCGATGTCGAACGCCAATCGGTGATGCCGTCGTTGAGTGTGCGTCTGACCCAGGACAACAATCCCGACACGCGCTCGACACGCGCGGGCATCGCGCTCACCGTTCCCCTATGGGACCGGCGCAGCGGCCCGATTGACGAGGCACGTGCGCAACTGTTGCGCAACCGCAGCGAGTCCGACAGCCGGCGCTTTGAGCAGGCACAAGCATTTGATGCCACGTGGCAGCAGTTTCAGGCCGCATCGACGACGGTTCGCGCACTCGAAGGCGGCATCCTGCAGCAAGCACGCTCGCTTGTCGATATTGCCGAGGCGGCCTACCGCTATGGTGAGCGCGGCATTCTTGAATATCTTGATGCGCGCCGGCAATTTCGTGTCACCCGCAATGATCTGATCGCCGCACGGTTTGAGTTGTATGCGGCCAAAACCGACCTGGAGCGCCTCGCCGCGCGCGACCTCCAGGGCGTCGCTGAATAAAGTGGAGCAAAGGAATGACGATTGAACGTATGTTGCTGGCAGCAGGTGTTTTGCTGCTGGTTCTGTCGATGGCGGGTTGTGGTGAACGCGGCGCGGCGTCTGCGTCAGCAGGACCGGCAAGCGAGGCCGCCAAGGCGCAGCCGGGCGACGCAGCAGGCAAGGCCGTGGCTAAGGCCGACGGTAAGACTGCGGGTAAGACTGACGGTAAGACTGACGGTAAGGCCGCCGGCGCTGCTCTTGTCGCGCCCGCCCCTGATCCACAGTCGATCCGGCTAACGCCTGATCTGGGTGAACTGGTCAAGACCGGCCCCATCGAGGTCGCAGAAGTGGGCGACACCCTGCGCATTGCGGGGCGTCTTGAAGTCAACGGCTACAAAACCGCGCGCATCGGTGCGCCGGTGACCGGCCGCATCAGCGACATCAAGGCGGTGCTGGGTCAGGAGGTGCGGCAGGGTGAGCGTCTGGCTGATATCAATAGTCAGGAATTGACTGGCGCGCAGCTGGCCTTCCTCAAAGCGCACTCTGCCGAGCAATTGACATCGCGCGCTGTCGAGCGTGCCGATCTTTTGCTCAAGGCTGATGTGATCGGCAGCGCAGAGGTGCAGCGCCGCCAAAGCGAACAGACCGTGGCGCGCGCCGAAAAGCGCGCAGCGGCCGACCAGTTGCGCGTGCTCGGGATCAGTTCAGCTGCCGTTGGTCAACTCGAAGCCAATGGCAAATTGATTGCCGCCGCACCGATCACGTCCACCCAGGCCGGTACCGTCATCGAGCGCAAGATCGCGCAGGGGCAAGTGGTGCAACCGTCCGACGTGTTGTTTGTGGTCTCCGACTTGCGCTCGATCTGGGCCGCAGCCGACATTCCTGAGCAGGAAGCGGGCGCCGTGCGCCGCGACCAGCGTGTGGAGATCGAGATTCCTGCGCTCGGCAACGAGCGCCGTGTTGGCCGAATCATTTACATCGCCGACGTGGTCAATCCGGAAACGCGCACCGTGCGCGTGGGGGTAGATCTGGACAACGCCGGCAAGTTGCTCAAGCCCGCAATGCTCACCACCATGCTGATCGAAGGGCGCGCCGCGCAGCGCCAGGTGGTGCCAGCGGCCGCGGTCGTGCGCGAGAACAACGCCGACCATATTTTTGTCGAGACTGCGCCGGGGTTGATGCGTCTCACGCGCGTCAACGCCGGTGCCGAAAAAAATGGCATGCGCGCATTGCTGGACAAGTTGCCGCCTGGACGGGTGGTCACGCAGGGTGCGTTTCACCTCAACAATGAGCGCCTCAAGCGCAATCAAGACAAGACAGGTTAAGCAAACGCAATGATTGAATCCCTGGTCAGCGCCTGCCTGCGGCAGCGTCTGGTGGTGGCGGTGATCGCTGCCATCCTGCTCGCGTTTGGTTTCGATGCGGCGCGCAAGCTGTCGGTCGATGCCTTTCCTGATGTCACCAACGTACAGGTGCAAATCGCCACCGAGGCGGCGGGCCGCTCCCCTGAAGAAGTGGAGCGTTTTGCCACCGTCCCCATCGAGGTGGCAATGACCGGTCTGCCCGGCCTCATCGAGATGCGCTCGCTCAATAAGCCGGGCCTGTCGCTCATCACGCTGGTGTTCACCGACGCGACCAACGTCTACTTCGCGCGGCAACTGGTGATGGAGCGCATGCTCGATGTCACTTCGCGCCTGCCGCCCGGCATGCAGCCGGTGCTCGGCCCGGTGTCCACTGGCCTAGGCGAAGTCTTTCAGTACACGCTTGAGCGCGCCGATGACGGCAACCGCACTCTTACGCCGGCTGAACTCACCGAACGCCGCATTGCGCAGGATTGGGTGGTGCGCCCGCTGCTGCGCTCGATTCCGGGCGTAGCCGAGATCAACTCGCAGGGCGGTTTTGTCAAGCAGTATCAGATACTGGTCAACCCGGATCGTCTGCGCCACCACCAATTGTCGATTGCCGATGTCTACAAGGCGGTAGGGCAAAACAACGCCAATGCCAGCGGCGGTGTGCTGCCGCAATATGCCGAGCAATACCTGATCCGCGGCGTTGGTCTGGTGCGCAACCTGGACGATTTGCGCGTCATCGTGCTCAAGGAAAAAGACGGCGTGCCGGTGTATCTGCGCGATGTGGCCGAGCTGACCCTTGGCAGCGACGTGCGCCAGGGCGCACTGGTCAAGAATGGTGTGACCGAATCTGTCGGTGGCATCGTGCTGATGCTGGCCGGCGGCAATGCCAAGGCAATTGTCAGCAAGGTCAAGGAGCGGGTTGATGAGATCAACCGCAAAGGCATGCTGCCGGGCGGTCTCAAAATCATGCCTTACTACGACCGCTCTGAGCTGGTCGATGCCGCGTTGTGGACGGTGACCAAGGTGCTGCTCGAAGGTGTGCTGTTTGTGGTGATTGTGCTGTTCCTGTTTTTGGGCGATGTGCGCTCGTCGCTGATTGTGGTGGCCACCCTGGTGCTGACGCCGCTGCTCACCTTCATGGCGATGAACCGCCTTGGCATCTCCGCCAACCTGATGTCGCTGGGCGGGCTGGCCATCGCCATTGGTCTCATGGTGGACGGATCGGTGGTCGTGGTCGAAAACGCCTATGCGCAGTTGGGGCGAACGCGGCGCGCCGGCGAGACCAGCGATGGCATCATCCTGCGCGCCGTCGGCGAGGTCGCGACGCCCGTGATTTTTGGGGTCGGAGTGATCATTCTGGTGTTCCTGCCCTTGATGACACTGCAGGGCATGGAGGGCAAGATGTTCGGACCGCTCGCCTACACCATCGTGATTGCGCTGGCGATCTCGCTGCTGCTTTCACTGACGCTCACGCCGGTGCTGTCCACCTATCTGCTCAAGCCGCCCGCGCACGATGGCGACCACGACACGCGCCTGATCGCGGCCATCAAGAAGCCCTATATGCGCCTGCTGGGCTGGGCCACCGCCAACCCAAAGAAGACCGTGCTCACTGCAGTGGCGGCCTTCGTGCTCGCGCTCGGCATGGTGCCGTTTCTGGGGACTGCGTTCATTCCGGAAATGAAGGAAGGCTCGGTGGTGCCCGGCATCAACCGCCTGCCCAATATCTCGCTCGATGAATCGATTCGCATGGAAAACCAGGCGATGAAGCTGGTGATGGAGGTGCCGGGGGTCAAGTCGGCGATTTCCGGAGTGGGACGTGGTGAAAGCCCGGCCGACCCGCAAAGCCAGAACGAATCGACGCCGATTGTGAGCCTCAAGCCGCGCGACCAGTGGCCCAAGGGATGGAGCCAGGACGACATTGCCGATGCGATGCGTGCCAAACTCGAAACCCTGCCGGGCGTGCAAATCGTGATGGCGCAACCGATTTCGGATCGCGTCGATGAAATGGTTACCGGTGTGCGCTCCGATATTGCGGTCAAGGTGTTTGGAGATGATCTGGAACAGCTGAAGACTCTGGCAGCGCGCATTTCGGCGGTGGCGCAGGGCATTCGCGGTGCGCAGGACTTCCGCATCGAGCGGGTGACCGGGCAGCAATACCTGCAGATCGAGATCGACCGGCAGGCGATTGCGCGCCTCGGCATCAATGTGGCGGATGTCAACGACGTGA
>JANPAR010000144.1:0-7125 GCA_031430015.1 Burkholderiales bacterium | reverse complement strand
CACGCTTGACCGCCTGCGTAGCCAGCACGCGCTGGCTCACCAAGGTGTCGAGCGTGCTGCGGCGCGTGTCGGCATTGTCAAACAGCGCCGGATCAATGTTGCGGCCCAGTTGCTGGCGCAGGCGGTCGGTCTGCTCGCGATGTGCGTTGGTGAATTCCTGCTGCGAGATCGCATGGCCTGCGACCTTGGCCACCGCATTGGGATCATCCGAAATGCGCCGGTAGCCGTCGATGCCAAAAAATGCGAACGGCGGAACGATCAAAATCAGCAGCAAGAACTGCATCAGGCGCTGGTGCGTGCGGATAAACTCAAACATGGAGGTGTGGTTCTCGGTCAAGGTACCGGCCAATCACGGAGGTACCGGAAGGTGCAGATAAGACAAAGCCGAACTCTCGTTCGGCTTTCTGGATGGCCCTGCTGGCGCGTTTGCCGGGACGCTCCGGGGTGACCATACGACGTACCATCACCCGAAATAGACCAGCAAAAACGGAGTAGAAGTTTACCACAGGAGAGGGAAACGGGCTTGCTGCAATGCGGGTACGATGCGGTTTTGATTACTTTCGCACAATGCGTTCAAGGAGCACCAATTGCAAGCGATCATGCAGTATCTCAAGGAAAGCGGTGAACGCTTTGATTCGGAAATCGCCGCCAACGTCGGCATTTCTGTCGCCAGCGTCAAGGCGCGCCTTGCCGAACTTTCGGCACGAGGCGACGTCATCATGTGCCATTCGATCCAGTTTCGCGATGGCAAGCGTATCGAAGGCATGCGCTGCCGTCTGGCCGGCTATATTCCGCCGGCAGCCCCTGGACGCAAATCCAAAGGCACGCCGCGCGCATCGTAAGCGCTTTGCTTGCGTGGGCCATGGCGTTCCGGCGTACTGGCCGGGATTGCCGCCAGAATGAAGCCGGCGCGCCTGCGCATCGATAAAAGAGCACAATAAAAAAGCCTGTTTCCCAGAAGGAAACAGGCTTTTTTGTTTTGGCGGAGTGGACGGGACTCGAACCCGCGACCCCCGGCGTGACAGGCCGGTATTCTAACCAACTGAACTACCACTCCAAACTGCAACAACCTCTACGCAAGCAACGCGTCGGTGCAACGCCACCCAAGACGACGCGCCACCGGTCTTGACCTTCAAACTGTTGGTAGGTGCTGACGGGATCGAACCGCCGACATTCGCCTTGTAAGGGCGACGCTCTACCAGCTGAGCTAAGCACCCCCGCAGGACTTGTCCCCCGGCTGCGGAGCTGATCTGTCTTGCGCCAGACACCTCAAAACCTGCGCAAGTACTACTTGCCCCGCAATGTCACCGGTGCGCTGCACCGGTGCGTCTTTGTTCAACCGCAAAGACAATTATTTTACCGCATCTTTCAATGCTTTGCCAGGTGCAAACTTCGGCACCTTGGCGGCGGGTATCTTGATCGGCTGATTGGTGCGCGGATTCCGGCCCGTGCGCGCCTTGCGCTTGGATACGCGGAAAGTGCCGAACCCTACCAGCGTCACCGAGCCATTTTTCTTCAGCGTGCCTTTGATCGCGCCGACCACGGCATCGAGTGCACGCGTCGCGGCGGCTTTGGAAATGTCAGCCGTCTTGGCAACGTGGTCAATCATCTGAGCTTTATTCACTTGGTCTGTCCCCTCTTCTATGGTGTCGAGTCACGTCTGACGCTGCGGCACATTCCACCTGCTGCATCAGCGCATCAAAAAACTGGTACTTGTTCGGATGATTGTATAGCAAGCCCGGCGGGCTTGTGTCAAGGACAGAGCGCACAAAGAACCCTCTATTGCGCTGGCGCCAATGCCAGTGCCACCCCCAATAGACTACGCCGTTTCATGCGTTGTAAGCGTGGCCCGCATGCGCCATTGGTACTGGATCCCCCGATCAGACTGGCGCATAGCGGGTGCCATCATAGCGCAGGCGAACCGGCCCGGGAATGGCGGCGGTGGCCACGCTGTGCAACGCGTCACCCGGCAGCGCCAGTGTGCGCGCCCCGTCCACATCAAACCCATGCGGCTGAATTACCGGCGGGCGGCGGCCCTGTGCATCGGCCAGCGCAGCATCGATGGAATCAAACAATGCCAGATGCTGCAAGCTCATGTAGGTTGGCGGGGCCAGCTTGATGTCATCTTGCGCCCAGCGTGCAATTGCATCCTGCGGCCGTAGCCACTCGCTATGCGTAGCCTCGTAGTCATCGTGCATGGCAATCTGATCTGCCGGGGCGCGCGCCAAAAAAAATCGCGCGTCAAAGCGCCGCGACAACAAAGTGGGCGTGACCCAGCGCACCCACGGCACCAGCGCGGCGGCATCGAGTTCGGCGTTGATCGACGCGAGCACGGCGGCGAACGGCTCCTTTGCATTGAGGCGCGCGCGCGCTGTGGCAACCGCCTGTGCACGCTCCAAATTGCCTCCCGCTGCAGCCCCCCAAGCCAGCAGCACACCCGCTTCTTCAAACGTTTCACGGGCCGCCGCCACAAACATTCCGGCTGCGCGCGCCTGTGGAATGTCTTCGCCGAGCGCCGCGGTATCGAGCGCAGCCAGCCCATGAATGCGCGCCAGCATTTCCGGGGAAGCGTCCGCAGCATCTACCTTGCCGCCGGGAAATACATGTGCTTCGCCAAGCACGTCCGACAAGCCGCTGCGCTTGACCATGAACACTTCAAAGCCTGCCGGCGCTTCTCGCAGCAGCAGCACTGTGGCGGCATCGCGCGGAATCGACACCTCACCCTTGTTCGCATCCGGACCCAAAGTCATCGCTCCCGCCCGCTATCTGAATTGACAAGCGGCGCAGTTTAGCTGGTACGCGCACGCCGCCCGGCGCCGGCCCTTGGCGCTGTGGATCGCCTGGCACGGCCGGTGCATTCGGCCAGTGCATTCGGCCGGTGCATTCGTTTGGCCGGATCGACAAGCGACGGCGGCGCTGTTCATCCGGCTTCCCTTACACTGGCACTCTCGTTGACTCGCATTCGACTGAATCTCCATGCATGATTTCATCATCCGCGGTGCCTCGGTGCATGACGGCCTTGGCAATCCCGCACTACAAATAGACGTTGCGGTAACCGAGGGCCGCATTAGCGCCATTGGGCGCGCTGTCGGTCCTGCCCGACAAACCATCGATGCACATGGCCTCGCGCTCATGCCCGGCATCGTCGATCTGCATACCCACTACGACGCGCAGATCACGTGGGATCGCACCATGTCACCGTCCCCTGCACTGGGCGTTACGACAGCCGTCATCGGCAACTGCGGCTTCGGCATCGCGCCCTGCCCGGCGCCGGTGCGCGAAACCATGATGAAAAATTTGTCGGTGGTTGAAGGCATGGATCTCAACGCGCTGCTCACAGGTACCAAATGGGAGTTTGAGACTTTCGGCCAATACATGGATCAGTTGCGCCGCATCGGGCCTTATCTAAACACTGCGGTGTTTGCCGGCCACTCGGTGATCCGCACCGCTGTGATGGGCGAAGCAGCGTCGGAAAAAGTACAGCCCTCTGACTCCGAGATGGCCGCCATGCGCGCGCAAGTGCACGAAGCAATGGACGCCGGCGCGATCGGCTTCGCCTCGTCGTTCTCGCCCAATCACAGCGGCTATGGCGGCCGGCCAATGCCCTCGACCATCGCCACCGAAGAAGAACTGCGCGCCCTCACCGGGGTGCTCGGCGATGCGGGACGAGGCGTCTTCATGAGCGCCACCGGCACCCGCGCCACCCCCGAAGTGATGGAATCGATAGCGGCCGCCAATGGCCGCCCCGCCTTCATCTCCACCGTACTCACCATGTACAACGAGGCTGCACCCGAACGCGCCCTCACCTATTACGAGCGCTGCGCCGAGGCAACGAGACGCGGCCACGAAGTCGGCATCCTCACCAGTTGCCAGCCGCTGTCGTTCGACTTCACACTCACTGACCCGTACGTGCTGCTCAGCCACAGCGCGTTCGACGCAATTGCCGGTGTGCCGCGCGAAAAACTGGCAGACGTATACCGCGACGCCTCGTTTCGCAATCAATTTCGCGCCAACCTCGCCAACCCGAAAAGCGGCATTCTGTTTCTCGGCAACTGGACCCGCATCGAAGTTAGCGTCGCCGCCACCGAAAAAAATCGCGCCCTCGAAACCCGCACCATCGGCGCACTCGCGCGCGAACGCAACGCCGATCCGGTCGATGTGTTTTTTGATCTCGCACTCGAAGAAAACCTCGACACCCATTTCATCGGAAAGTTTTTCCAGAACGACGACGCCGGCGTCGCGCCCTTGCTCAAGCATTCCGCTGGCGTCATCACCCTCTCTGATGCCGGTGCACACCTGATCTATATGTGCGACGCCGGGTTTGGCCTGCACTTCCTGTCGCACTGGGTGCGCGGCACCGGCCAGTTCACCCTCGAAGAAGGCATCCGCCGCCTCACCAGCGATTGCGCGCGGCGCTTTCGCATTCCCGAGCGTGGCCGTCTGGTTGAGGGCGCACCAGCTGACATGCTGCTGTTCGACCCCGCCACGGTCGGCATCTCCAAACCGCACCCGGTACACGACCTGCCGGGCGGCGGCTCACGCATGGTGCGCAGCGCGCAGGGTGTGCATGGTGTGTGGGTCAACGGTACCTTGATCCACGATGGCAAAGAGTACGTTGAGCATGCCAAGGGACCGGGGCAGGTGCTCGACCGGTTCGACGCCTGACCCTCGCCCTGCCCACATCATCGATCCGGAGAATCATTCGTGAAACTGTCAACACTGATTGCAGCCTTGACGCTGAGCTTGGCGTCGGCCCTGAGTCACGCCCAGCCCTACCCCGCCAAACCAATCCGCATGATCCTCGCCTTCCCGCCCGGCGGGCCGACCGACATCGTGGCGCGCGTGCTGGCGCAAAAGCTCACCGAGCAAATGGGACAACAAGTCATCGTTGACAACAAGCCCGGGGCGGGCGGCAACATCGGTGCCGAACTGGCGGCGCGCGCGCCCAATGATGGCTACACCATGTTCTACAACACTTCGGCCATCGTCATCAATCCGGCCCTGTACGGCAAGGCGAGCTACGACACGCTCAAGGATTTTGTGCCAGTCGCACTGACAGCCGCGATTCCAATGGTGCTGGTGGTGCATCCGTCGCTGCCGGCCAGGAACATGAATGAGTTTGTGGATCTCGTCAAATCCAAACCGGGGCAAATGAGTTACTCGTCGTCCGGCACCGGCACCATCACCCATCTGGCGAGCGCGATGCTCACGGCACAAATGGGGTTGAATGCAGTGCATATTCCTTACAAGGGCAGCGCGCCCGGCCTCGTCGATCTGGCTGCCGGTCAAACCCAGTTCATGACTGACACCATCAACACCGCCATCGCCTATATCAGGGATGGCCGCATGCGCGCCATCGCGGTCACCAGCGCCAAGCGCTCGTCGGTGCTGCCTGACCTGCCGACATTTCACGAAGTAGGCCTCACCGGGTTTGACGCCGCCGCATGGCAAGGCGTGGTGCTTCCCGCAGGTGCGCCATCCGAGGTCGTCGCAAAACTCAACGCCGAAATCACCAAGGCTTTGCAGGATGCCGCCGTGCGCGCGCGGCTCGCCGGCCAGGGCGCGGACGTCTACGGCAGCACGCCTGCCGAGTATGGTGCCTACATTCGCGCCGAGATGCCGCGTTGGGCCAAGATCATCAAGGAATCAGGTGCGAAGGCGGATTGAATCGTGAGCGCATTCCAGTTTGAGTTGTGCGAGTTGCCGCCAGCGGCGCTAGCCTTGCGTGCCGAAGTGCGCGCGTTTTTGCAGGACGATCGCGCCGCGGGTGTGTGGCAACCGCAAGGTGATTTTTGCAATCACTTTCGCGAAGAATTCTCGCAACGCATCGGCGCCAAAGGCTGGATCGGCCTGACCTGGCCGAAACAATACGGTGGCCACGAGCGCTCGATGCTGGAGCGCTACGTCGTCACCGAAGAAATGCTGGTAGCCGGTGCGCCGGTCACCGCCCACTGGATCGCCGACCGCCAGAGCGGCCCGCTGCTGCTGCGCTTTGGCACCGAAGCGCAGCGCCAGCGCTATCTGCCTGGCATTGCGCGTGGTGAAACCTATTTCGCCATTGGCATGAGCGAGCCCGATGCCGGCTCCGACCTTGCCAGCGTGCGCACCCGCGCCGACAAAGTGCCGGGCGGCTGGAAACTCAATGGCCGCAAGGTGTGGACCACCTTCGCGCACCGCTGCCATTACGCCATCACCCTCGCACGCTCGGCACCTGCCACTGAAAAGCGCCACGAAGGCCTGACCCAGTTCATCCTCGACCTGCACGCGCCCGGCCTCACCATCAAGCCGATCATCAATCTGCCGGGCCATCATGAGTTCAACGAAATGCTGCTCGACGATGTGTTCATTTCGGACGACGACGTGATGGGCGCACCCGGTGGTGGCTGGCATCAGGTCACCAGTGAACTCGCGTTCGAGCGCAGCGGCCCCGAGCGCTTTCTGTCAAGCTTTCGCGTATTGTCCGCTCTGGTCGCTGCAGCGCGCGGTTCAAACGACACGCGCCTGCTTACCGCCATCGGCCGCTTCACTGCTCACCTGATGACCCTGCGCCAGATGTCGCTCAGTGTCGCTGCCATGCTGTCGCGCGGTGCCATGCCCAATCTCGAAGCGGCGCTGATCAAGGACCTGGGCAACGCCTTCGAGCGCAGCATCCCCGAACAAGCCCGCCTGCTGGTGTCCGCATTGCCGCAACCTTCAGCCTTGCTCGACACCCTGATTGAAGAAGCGGTGCTCTACGCGCCGTCATGGACACTGCGTGGCGGCACCCCCGAAATTTTGCGCGGCATCATCGCGCGTGGTCTGGGGCTGAGATAAACATGACCGATACCCTGATTTTTGATTCGGCCCTGCGCCTGCTCGGTGATCACGCCAATGCCGCTGCCTTTGCCGCAGTAGAGCGCGGAGAATGGCCCGCCAACCTGTGGAAAGCCTTGGTGGGAGCGGGTTTCCACGAGTTCTCTTGTGGCTTGGCTACAGAAGATGATTGCGCCAGCGCCATGACCTTGTATCACGCGCAAGGCCGAACCGCAGCACCCGTGCCGATGCTCGAAGCGCATATTGCTGCGTGGCTGGGTCACGAGTCCGATGCCAATGCGGTGAAGCTGGCCGCCTTGCCGCGCACGCCGC
>JANPAR010000143.1:0-5551 GCA_031430015.1 Burkholderiales bacterium | reverse complement strand
GAAATACGGGCACAACACCGAGCAGCTCACCTGGCCGGTGACGAGGTTCAGGTCCTGATACAGGGTCTCGGTGAGGGCCACCACCGCGTGTTTGGAGACGTTGTAAATGCCCATGTTGGGGGCGGTGAGCAGGCCGGCCATCGAGGCGGTGTTGACGATGTGGCCCTCGAAGGATGCATCTTTTTTGGCCGCGTCGAGCATCAGCGGCGTGAAGATGCGCACGCCGTGCACCACGCCCCAGACGTTGACGCCAAGCACCCATTCCCAATCGCGCTCGGTGTTCTCCCACACCAGGCCGCCGGTGCCGCCGACGCCGGCGTTGTTGAACACCAGGCTGGGCGCACCGAAGCGCTGCAGCGTTGCATCTGCCAGCGCCTGCACCGCTTCGGCCTTGGAGACATCGGTCTTCACGGCCAGCACCTGGGCACCGAGCGTTTCGAGTTCGGCACGCGTCTTGTCGAGCGCGTCCTGCTGCACGTCGGCAATCACCACGTTCATGCCAAGGCGCTGCGCGATCAGCGCGAATTCACGGCCGAAGCCACTGCCGCCGCCGGTGATGACGGCGGTTCTTGCATTGAAAGTTTTCATCGAATTGCTTTCGGATGACAAATCAGATGGAGCGCCAACATGCGTTCAATTGAGAAAGCTGTTGTTCTCCGCCAGCAACTTCTCATACAACAAATTGAACTGGAACCAGCCCGCATAAGGCACGCCAATCGCACTGTACGCTTGCTTGCAGGCATCTTCAGGCACGGTGCGCAGCGGCTGGCCGTGCGCTGCGGACTCAGCCATCAACTGCACCTGGCACGAGCGCTCCATGGTGATGTACCACCACGCCGCTTCGTCCACGCTCTGGCCGGCGGTGAGCAGGCCGTGATTACGCAGGATCACCGCTTTCATCGAGCCGAGCGCCTTGGCGATGCGCACGCCTTCGTCGAGTTCAAACGCCACGCCGCCGTAGTCATCGTAAATGCCGTGGTCGTTGTAGAAGGCCGTCACGTCCTGATTGATCATCGCCAGCGGCTTGCCGAGCGCGCTGAAGGCGCGGCCGTAGATGCCGTGGGTGTGCGCGGCGGCGACGGCGTCGGGTCGCGCTTCGTGCACACGCGAGTGAATCGCGAAGGCGGCGCGGTTGACTTCATAATCGCCTTCGACGACCTTGCCTTCGTGATCGCAGCGGATCAGCTTGGACACATTGATCTGCGAGAAGTGAACGCCGAAGGGATTGAGCCAGAACGTGTCGGGGAATTCGGGGTCACGCACGGTGATGTGGCCCGCTGCGCCCTCACCCAGGCCCCATTGCGCAAAGATGCGAAACGCGGCGGCGAGGCGCTGCTTGCGGTGCAGGCGCTCCTCGGCATGGGTGTTGAATTTGGGCGGCTGCGGCAGGCGCGAGTAGTACTGGGCCACCTCGGGCGGCATGGTGGCGGCCGAACTGGAGTCTGCCGTTGCGGGAGGGAGTTTTTCGGGTGCGTTCATGTGCGGCTCCTGAATGAATGGCGGTAGACGCTTGCTCTGAAGTTGCAGCTTGTGCTTGCGCTGACGTTACAGTTTGACCACTTGCTTGCCGAAGTTTTCACCTTTGAGCAGGCCGAGAAACGCACGCGGCGCATTCTCGATGCCCTCGGTGATGGACTCACGATACTTGAGTTTGCCGGCAACGACGAGATCGGCCAGTTCCTTGTGCGCCTGCGCCCACAACTCCAGATGGTCGGAGATGATGAAGCCCTGCACCATGAGCTTGTTGGTGAGGATGGAGCGCACGTTGCCCAGCGGCACGGCTTTGCCGTTGTAGCCCGAGATCAGGCCGCACACGGCGACACGGCCAAAGGCATTCATGCGGCCGAGGATGGTGTCGAAGATTTCGCCGCCGACGTTTTCGAACACGCGGTCAATGCCGTTGGGCGTGGCAGCACTGAGGGCCTCTTTCCAGTTCGCCGACTTGTAATCGACGCAGGCGTCGAAGCCCAATTCCTTGACGGCGAAATCACATTTGGCGGCGCCGCCGGCAATGCCGACCACGCGCGCACCCTTGAGCTTGGCGAGTTGCCCGACCACGCCGCCCACCGCCCCGGTGGCCGCAGTGACCACCAGCGTCTGTCCCGCCTGCGGGTCGAGGATTTTGGTGGTGCCATACCAAGCGGTCGCGCCCGGCATGCCGAGCAGGCCGACGTAATACGACAACGGCACGCGCGTCGCGTCGACCTTGCGGATCGCCTTGGCATCGACTGTGGCGTGGGTCTGCCAGCCGAGACCAAAATTGCCGGCGATGGTGTCGCCCGGTTTGAAATTCGGGTGTTGCGAGGCGATCACTTCTCCAGCGGTCGCGCCCTGAAACACCGCGTTGAGCGCCTGCGGCTGCGCGTAAGACTTGGCGTCGTCCATGCGGCCGCGCATGTAAGGATCGAGCGAAAGAAACAGGTTGCGCACCTGCACCTGGCCTGCGAGTGGCTCCGGGAGCGGCTCTTGCACAAGTGCGAAGAGGTCTTCGGTGGGTTCGCCTTGTGGGCGTTTGATCAGGTGGATTTGCTTGTTGGTGATGGTCATGCGTCGCCTACCGGTTTCTTTGAAGTGTTGGCCAAGTTTTTAAACTTGAAAGTGCCGATGGCGCGTGCCACCAGCGCGTGGTTTGAAGCATTGTGAATCTCCGCCTCGCAGCGCCACAGCGAGGTCGATTGCGCCACCACCCGGCCGGTGGCGATCTGCTTGCCTTTGCCGGGCGAGATGAAGCTGCTGCTCATGTCTACCGTGACGCCGGACAAATTGACCGGGTCATACGAGCGCCCGGCAATCGCCATCGCGATGTCGAGCAGGGTCATGATGACACCACCGTGCACGCCGCCCCAGGAGTTGTAGTGCTCAGGCTTCGGGTCGAGCGAGAGGATGGCCTTGCCCGGCTCCATGTGGTCGACCACCACGCCCAAGTGGTGGACGAAGGGGACGTGCTTGAGGGATTTGGGGTCGTGCGCCATCTCGGCGTGGTGGGTTTGTTTGAGTTTGTCTTCCATGATGGTGCCTGCAGAGTACCTAATGACTGCCTGATGAGTGCCAAATGGGTGCCTAGACGACGATGGCGCCGCCGTCCACCACGAGGCATTGCCCGGTGATGTGGCCGCCTGCATCGGATGCAAACAGGATCGCTGCGCCCTTGAGGTCTTCGTCATTGCCAAGCTTGCCGAGCGGCGTCTGGCTCTTGAAAAACTCCGCGTGGACGTCGAGCGTAGCCTTGGTCATTTTTGAGGGGAAGAAACCCGGGCAGATCGCGTTGACCGTGATGTTGAATTTGCCCCATTCGGCGGCGAGCTGGCGCGTGAAATTGACCAGGCCGCCTTTGGTGGTGTTGTAGGCAATCGTGCCTTCCATCTGCGGGGGGCTGGCGCCAAGGCCTGCCACCGACGCGATGTTGACGATGCGCCCGTATTTGCGCGGGATCATCGAGGCCTTGCCGACCGCCTGACACAGCAGGAAGTTGGCGGTGAGGTTGAGGTTGATGAGCTTCATCCAGCCATCGAGCGGATGGTCTTCTGCGGGCGCCCCCCAGGTGGCGCCGGCGTTGTTGATGAGGATATCGATCTGCCCATACTTCTTCATCACGGTCTCGGTGATGAAGGCCGGGGTTTCCGGTTTGCCCAGATCGGACGGCACCGTCAGCACTTCGATGCCGAGTTTGGTCAGGTGGGCGTGCGCTTCGTCAAGCTCGTGCGCCTTGCGCGCGGTGATCGCCAGCTTCGCACCCATTTCGCCGAGCGCCTCGGCCATTTGCAGGCCCAGCCCGCGCGAGCCGCCGGTAATGATGGCAGTCTTGCCGGAGAGGTCCATCAATTTTTTAAGGCTCACTTTAAGCTCCTTCGATTGTGATCAAGCCGCTTAAAACCATTCGTCCTGCATGTCGAGCGTGGTGGTATCGATCGATTCGAGCAGGTCACACCAGGTGGCGCACTTGGGCAACTCCCACTGGAAAAAGAATTGCGCCGCCTGCAGCTTGCCGCGATAGAACGCCTGTTCGGTAGGTGCCAGATGGTGGTCGGACGCGAGCGCCTTGGCCGCCACCGCTGCCTGCTTGAGCCAGACCCAGGCCACGACGAGGTGGCCAAACATTTCGAGATAGATCGAGGCGTTGGCCAGGGTCTTGTCGAGGTCATTGGCGGCAAACAACTTGCGCGTGGTCTGCAAGGCGCGTGATGCAGCGCGGCCCATGGCGTCGGCCATCACGCCAAGATCGTTGGTGGGAGCGGCCTTGGTAGGAGCGGCTTGGGTAGGAGCGGCTTTGGTCAAAGCGTGCACGGTCGCCGCCTCGCGGCAGGTGCTTTCGATCTCGCGCCCGAACAGCTTGAGCAGCGCGCCATCCTTCATCAACACCTTGCGGCCCAAGAGGTCGAGGCCCTGAATGCCATGCGTGCCTTCGTGGATCGGATTGAGGCGGTTGTCGCGATAAAACTGTTCGACCGGGTAATCGCGCGAGTAGCCGTAGCCGCCGTGGATCTGGATCGCGTGGCTTAACGACTCCTGGCACCACTGCGAGGGCCAGGACTTGGCAATTGGCGTGAGCAGGTCAAGCAGCAGACCTGCCTCGGCGCGCACCGTTTCGCTCTCGCCGGTCTTGTGCTCGTCGACCAGGCGCGCGCAGTAAAGGTTGAGCGCGAATGCGCCTTCGACATAACTCTTTTGCGCGAGCAGCATGCGCTTGATGTCGGCGTGCTCGATCAGCGGCACCTGCGGCGACGAAGGATTCTTGCTCGTGGGGTGGCGGCCCTGCGGGCGGTTGCGCGCGTAGTCGAGCGAGTGCAGATAGCCGGTATAGCCGAGCATCACGGCACCGAGGCCGACGCCGATGCGTGCCTCGTTCATCATGTGGAACATGCCGGCGAGGCCCTTGTTGACCTCGCCAACAAGGTAGCCCACGGCGCCGGCGCGCCCGGCCGCATCCGCACCCGCCTTCGGCTTGAACTTGCCCTCGCCGAAATTGAGCAGCGTGTTGACCGTGCCGCGATAACCCATCTTGTGGTTGAGGCCCGCGAGGGCTACATCGTTGCGCTCACCCACACTGCCATCGGCATTGACCAGCTTGCGCGGCACGAGAAACAGCGAGATTCCCTTCACGCCGGGCGGGCTGCCGGGAATCTTCGCGAGCACCAGGTGGATGATGTTTTCGGTGAGGTCGTGTTCCCCTGCGGAAATCCACATCTTGTTGCCGAACAGGCGGTAGGTGCCATCGGGCTGCGCCTCGGCGCGGGTGCGAATGTCGGAGAGCGACGAGCCGGCCTGCGGCTCCGACAGGCACATGGTGCCAAACCACTTGCCCGCGAGCATCGGCCGCACGTAGGTGTCGATCTGCTGCTGCGTGCCGTGATGCAGCAGCAGGTTGGCATTGCCGATGGTGAGAAAGGCGTAGCCCGATGACGACACATTGGCCGCCTTGAAATACGCGAACATCGCCTTGGCAATCACGGTGGGCATCTGCATGCCGCCGTATTCGGCATCATGCTCGGCTGCCATCAGCCCGGCCTCGACAAAGGCTTTTTGCGCGGCGGCGATTTCGGGAATCAGCGTG
>JANPAR010000142.1:0-26883 GCA_031430015.1 Burkholderiales bacterium | reverse complement strand
CAGTCTTGCGCGGATCGACGACGATGGTTTTTACCGGCGTTCCACCTGCTGTTTCACTGCGCCGCGCGCGCGCTTCTTCAATGCGCCGGTACAGGATCGGATGGGCATAGGCGGTGTTGGAGCCCGCGATCAGCAACACGTCGGCGTGGTCGATGTCTTCGTAGCAGGCCGGCGGTGCGTCCATGCCGAGAGTTTGCTTGTAGCCGGCGACGGCCGAACTCATGCACAGGCGCGAGTTGGTGTCGACGTTGTTGGTGCCAATCAGACCCTTGGCCAATTTGTTGAAGACGTAATAGTCTTCGGTCATGAGCTGGCCGGAGATATAGAAGCCGACGGCGTCCGGCCCGTGCTCGCGAATAACGCTGGCGAAACTTTCAGCGCAGTGGTCGAGCGCGGCATTCCACGAGGCGGGCGCACGCGCGGCGGTCTTGTCCGCACGCAGCCACGGCGTGAGCACGCGATGGTCGAGGCGTGCGGTCAGGTGCAGGGTCGAGCCTTTGGTGCACAGCTTGCCGAAGTTGGCCGGGTGCGCGAGGTCGCCCAGCACGTTGTGAATGCGCTTGCCGTCGTGCTCGATGATGACGCCGCAGCCGACACCGCAATAGGGGCAGGTGGAGCGGGTCTGGTGGAGTGGGGCGGTCATGGCGACGTAGAAGGGGTGTGCAGGGCACTCGCAACTGCCATGCCAAGGCCTGATCGATGTTTTGCCGAAGGGTCGCCACAAACCGCCCAAACTTTTGTAAACTGCGGGAAATCGAGCAAGGCCAAGCAAGTCACCCCACCGAGGAGCGCGTCGCATGTTTGCCATCGTCTACAAAGAAGATAAGGTTCCGATGTGCGCTCGCCTCAAAGAGAGTGGCCCGGATGCCGTGGTGACGTGGGATGCGGCCGACATGGCGAAGGCGTTTTTGGAGCGGCAGGGGGCCGAGATGCTGGGGGCTTACGATGTGGTGGCGATCAGCGACGATTCGCTCGCCGCCATGGCTAAGGCGCTGGGGATCAAGGAAGAGGAAATCGAGTTGGTGCCGTTCCCGTCGTAGAGGCAGTAGGCGGGCGGGGCGAGACAGCGCGCATGCGCAGGGCTGCAATGGGATCTGCCTCCACGGGCGCATGCGGCAAGGGTTGTGGAGGCGTAGCTGTCAAGAATGGCTCTGGAAGCTGCTTCCATGGCCATTTTCTTTTGGTGGTACTCGCTGATTAGCACCATCCTGGTGTTTTGTGCACTGCAATAGTGCCGCAAGATGGGGTCCGATTGGGATTTCATGCAGATACGGCCCGCCCAGAGTCCCGCGCGCCCCGTGCAGGCTTCCTGGATGGCCAGTGCGGTCGATTTGTCTCTCGTTGGCATGTGGCTTGCAATGGATAGCGATATTGTTTCCATTGAAAGCTTCATGTGTCTGGCAATGTGTCGTCATCACCCGGAGCTGCGCGCACCGGCAAGGTCTGGCTGATCGGCGCCGGGCCGGGTGACCCTGAGCTGCTTACTCTCAAAGCGGTGCGTGTGCTCCGCGCGGCAGATGTGGTGCTGCTCGATGCGCTGGTTGACCGGGCGGTGTTGGCGCACGTCAAGCCGGGTGCGCGGATCATCGAGGCGGGCAAGCGCGGTGGTTGTCAATCGACCCCGCAGGCGTTCATTGAGCGTTTGATGGTGCGCTATGCGCGCGCGGGCAGTAACGTGGCACGCGTGAAGGGCGGTGACCCCTTTGTGTTCGGGCGAGGCGGCGAAGAAATGCTGGCCCTGCGCGCAGCCGGGATCGACTACGAAATCGTGAGTGGCGTCACCGCCGGCATCGGCGTGCCCGCCGCCTTGGGGATTCCGGTCACGCATCGCGCCTGGACTGACGGAGTGAGCTTTGTCACCGGCCACACACGCGACGGACATTCACCCAACTGGGCGGCGCTGGCCAACGGCGGCACCACGCTCGTGATCTACATGGGCATGAGTCGTCTCGACGAGATCGCCACTGCCCTGCTCGCTGCCGGTCTGCCCTCCACAACCCCTGCCGCAGCGATTCAATCGGGCACGCTGGCGGCGCAGCGCCAGGTGATCACTACCTTGGGCGCGCTGGTAGGCGCAGTTGGCGCTGCGCAATTGGGCAGCCCTGCCATTGTGGTGGTGGGTAACGTGGTGCGGCTGGCGCAGACGCAGGAGCAGCATGCGGCCGGCGCACTGATGCGTGCGGCCTGAGACGGAAAAGCCGCCGCGAGTAGCCGGCGCAGAGCAATATGTTGCCGGTAACAATCCGCGCAACCCCAATTCCTTCAATCTGGCAATGAGGTCTGTGTGAAAAAAATGAAACTGGTGATGGTGGGCAACGGCATGGCCGGGGTGCGCACTCTCGAAGAGCTGCTCAAGATTGCGCCCGATCTATACGACATTTCGGTGTTCGGTGCCGAGCCGCACGCCAACTACAACCGCATCCTGCTCTCGCCGGTGCTGGCCGGCGAGATGACGATTCAGGACATCATGCTCAACGATGTGGCGTGGTACGCCGAGAACAAGATCACTTTGCACCTCAACAAGAAGGTCACCAAGATCGACCGCGTCAAGCGCCAGGTGGTGGCCGAAGACGGCACTGTTGAAGCCTATGACCGCCTGCTGCTGGCGACCGGCTCCAACCCGTTCATGCTGCCGGTGCCGGGCAAGGACTTGCCGGGTGTGATCAGCTATCGCGACATCGCCGACACCGACGCGATGATCGAAGCAGCCAAGCAGTACAAGCATGCGGTGGTGATTGGCGGCGGCCTGCTCGGTCTCGAAGCGGCGAACGGTCTCAAACTGCGCGGCATGGACGTTACCGTCGTGCACATCATGCCGTGGCTGATGGAGCGCCAGCTCGACCGCACTGCAGCCGACTTGCTCAAAAAATCGCTCGAAGCCAAGGGCCTCAAATTCATGCTCGAAGCGCAGACCGCCGAGCTGGTGAAGGGCGAGTCTGGCCGCGTGTGCGCGGTGAAGTTCAAGAATGCCGAGACCATTCCCGCAGATTTGGTGGTGATGGCGGTCGGCATTCGTCCCAACACCGCACTCGCCGAATCGGCCGGTCTGCACGTGAACAAGGGCATCGTGGTCAACGATACGATGCAAACCTACGACCCCAAGATTTATTCAGTCGGTGAGTGCGTCGCGCATCGTGGCATTGCCTACGGCCTGGTGGCGCCACTGTTTGAAATGGGCAAGGTGTGCGCCAACCATCTCGCGCATTTCGGCATCGGCCGCTATGAAGGCTCGGTGACCTCGACCAAACTCAAGGTCACCGGCGTCGATTTGTTCTCAGCCGGCAACTTCACCGGCGGGCCGGCGTTTGAGGAAATCGTGCTCAACGATCCGTTCGGCGGCGTCTACAAGAAGCTGGTGATCCAGAACAACAAGATCGTCGGCGGCGTGATGTATGGCGACACCAAGGACGGCTCCTGGTATTTCCAGTTGCTGCGCGACAAGCAGGACATTCACGAGATCCGCGATCACCTGATGTTCGGCCAGAGCCACCTCGGAGACACTGGGCACAAAGGCCAGTCGCAGGCGGCGATGATGGCCGATACAGCGGAGGTGTGCGGCTGCAATGGTGTGTGCAAGGGCACCATCATCAAGAGCATCAAGGAGCAGGGCCTGTTCACGCTTGAGGATGTGCGCAAGCACACCAAGGCGTCGTCCTCGTGCGGCTCTTGCACGGGCCTGGTCGAGCAGATTCTGGCGAGCGTGGTCGGTGGTGCGTACCAGCCCGCCGATACCAAAACCAAACCGATGTGCGGCTGCACCGACCACACCCACGAAGAAGCGCGCGAGGCGATCCGCCGTCACAAGTTGCTCACGCACGAAGCGGTCTATCAATTCATGGAGTGGCGCACCCCGAACGGCTGCGCAAGTTGCCGCCCGGCAATCAACTACTACATGCTCTCGACCTGGCCGCATCAGTCGCAGGACGATCCGCAATCGCGCTATATCAACGAGCGCGCCCACGCCAACATCCAGAAAGACGGCACCTACAGCGTGGTGCCGCGCATGTGGGGCGGGGAGACCACCTCGACTGACTTGCGCAAGATCGCCGACGTGGTCGACAAATACAAAATCCCCACTGTCAAGGTCACGGGCGGCCAGCGCATCGATTTGCTCGGCGTGAAAAAGGAAGACCTGCCCGGCGTCTGGCGCGACCTCGACATGCCGTCGGGCCACGCCTACGGCAAGAGCCTGCGCACAGTGAAGACCTGTGTCGGCAGCGAATGGTGCCGCTTCGGCACGCAGGACTCAACGCGCATGGGAAAGGAACTGGAGCGTGATCTGTATGGCATGTGGTCGCCGCATAAGGTCAAGCTCGCGGTGTCCGGCTGTCCGCGCAATTGCGCCGAGAGCGGCATCAAGGATGTCGGCGTGATCGGCGTTGATTCGGGCTGGGAAATTTATGTGGCCGGCAACGGTGGCATCAAGACCGAAGTCGCGCAATTTCTGGTCAAAGTTGAGACGCACGAGCAGGTGCTCGAATACTCGGGCGCGTTTTTGCAGTTGTATCGCGAAGAAGCGCGCTATCTCGACCGCACCGTACATTGGGTCGCGCGTGTCGGCATGGAGTACGTGAAGAAAAATGTGGTCGAAGATGGTGAACAGCGCAAAGCCCTCTATGCGCGGCTCAAGCTTGCCGTCAAGGACTACGTAGACCCGTGGAAAGAGCGCGCCGCCGGCGTCGCGAAGAACGACTTTGAAATGCTCACCGCGTGAGCCCCGTGATGGGTACGATGACTGAGATTCCGATGAAAAAAATTTGCCTCCTCACCGACATTCCCAAGCTTGGCGCACGCGTGGTCAAGTCGGCGTTGCACGGCGATATCGCCATCTTTCGCACCTCCACTGACGAAGTGTTTGCGTTGCTCGACAAATGCCCGCACAAGGGTGGGCCGCTGTCACAGGGCATCGTGCACGGCAAGCGCGTCGCCTGCCCGTTGCACAACTGGAACATTGGTCTCGACGATGGCTGTGCAGTCGCGCCCGATGCGGGCTGCACGCAATCGTTTCCGGTGCGGATTGATGATGGAGCTGTGTTGCTCGGCGTGTGAGCATTGCGCCCGCCGCGTGGCAGGGGTCACTGAAGCGCACGTCGCCGCTTGCCGCGATTGCCCGCCATGCGCACAGAAATGGTAAATCTGACGCAGCAAAATAATTTCAAGAAATCACTTTAAATAAAGCACTTCAAGTTTGACTCATAAGCACTTGTCTTAACTAAAAAATTTTCTTAAGTATTTGATTTTTAGACGTTTTTGGTAAAAACTGCTGGTGCTTGGCAGGCGCAGCGCGTAGACTTCACGATCCGTATTTGACAAATGTTCACATTCGGAATTGCCCCGCGCAACCATGCCAGCTACTGTTTTGTTTTCGCCTTGGCGCCCTTGCGGCGCGAGTAGTCTCGCTGCGGGCGCGCTGCTGTGTGCATTCGCGCTGCCAGCGTTGGCGCAACAGGCGGTACCCGAGGCGAAATCCTCTAGCTTGCCCTCGCTGCATTCGGACATCAAGTTTTCGGTCTTCGCGCCGGCGCGCCTGGAAGCTGCTTCCGCCGCCGTCCCGAATGCTGCGCTGGACCTTACGCGTCAGATCAACCGTGTCAGTTCCGGTCTGCAACAGGCAGCACACGGGCTGTATGGCGACAAGATGAAAACGCTCGGTGCGTTTGACGTTTATGTTGCCGATTCCACAGAGGCGGAGACGCTGTCTTCGGCGACCGGCAAAATTGCTCTCTATGCAGGTATGGCCCAACTTGCGCCGAGTGATGAGTGGCTGGCGCTGGTGATTGCGCGCGAGATGGGGCATGTGCTCGCGGGGCATCACGATGACAACTCCGCTGCTTCGATCATCACGTCGGTGATCATGAACCTGATCATTCCGGGCAGCAGCTTGCTCAAGAGTGCCGTGTCGCTGGTTAGCTCGCAGACGGCCGCGGCCGCGGGGGGCGAGCGTCAGGTGCACGAAGCCGATGAGATTGGATTGCGCCTGCTCGAAGCGGCGGGTTACCGCTTGGGCGGGCTGGCGCAGGCGTTGACGGCAGGGCCGTCCGCCGAGCGCCTCGGCGCTGGCAGCTGGGCGCGTACATTTCAGCAATCCGCTTCCAACATTCAAGCGCGTGCAGCCGAGACGGCGCTGGCTCACACCGGCGTGCAGCAAACGGCGCAGCTGTTGCCGCAGGTTGATGCAGCCAGGACAGTGATTGCGCACGTGCCGGCATCAGCGGCGGGGCTAGCGCCAGTGCCAGTGCCCGTTCAAGTTCCGGTGCAAGTTGCCGTCGCGCCAGTACCAGTGTTTTTGCACGACTTGCCTATTGTTCGTGCGCGACCGTCAGGTGTCGCCGGGCCGCTGATGCTGGGCGGCTACACTGTTCCGGCGCGCCGCTTCGAGTGAATCCGTCTGCTGCGCCGCTGGCGCAGCACAGCCGCCAACCTGCGGACGGATTCAGCGTTCTGTCAGTGCGCACGCTGCGGCAAACAGCGCGCTCGATGAATCGCCCAAGGCGGTACAAACGCTGAAGTGATTTTTGCCGGGCAGATTGAGATGGCGCACAAATACGTCAGGGCAGTGCTGCGCGAGCACGCTTGCCTGACGATGAAACTCGCTGCTCTCCTCTGCGCCCACCGCTGTGATGAGCGGCGCTGGCGTCGCGCGCGGCAGGCAGGCGGGGCTCATCGCCAAGGCGCGTGCAGCGTTGAGCTTGAGGTCGTCGCGTAGAAACGGCGTGACGATAAAGGGTTCGAGGTCGTACAGCCCGCTGATGGCGAGCGCCCCGCGCACGACATTGCGCGGCAGCGCACCGTGCCAGCGCGGCCATTGGCAGGCGAGCATGAGAGCCGCGAGATGACCACCCGCCGAGTGGCCGGAGACGCTGATGCGGTGCGGGTTGGCACCATAGTGCCCGGCATTTTGGTAGAGCCAGGTGATGGCCGCGACGTTGTCGCGTATCAACTCCTCGAGCGGTACCGCAGGCACCAAGCGGTAGTTGATGACGGCGAGGGCGATGCCGGCGCGGGTGAAGGCCGGTGCCAGAAACGAAAAATCGGCCTTGTCCATGGCGCGCCAATAGCCGCCGTGAATGAACACCATCAGTGGCGCGTCACCGCCGCGGCGTGCGGGGAAAAAATCCAGTGTTTGCTTGGGCTGGGCACCATAGGGAATGTCGAGATAACAGGGCGAGCCGATGCGCACCTTGCGCGATTCTTCCGCCCAGGCGCGCATGTGTACCGCGTGATCGGGTACCGCCGCGCGGGCGTTGTACTCACGTTCGCAGAATGCTGGGTCGTATTTCATCGCAGCCCCCTTCAAGAAAGGTCGATCGGGATCGAAATCGCGAGCTGGTACGAGCGTACGCCAGCGGTTCCGCGGACCCGCAATCCACAAGGGATACGCGGTTAGGGCGCAGCTTCGGGGCCAACGCCAGCAGGCTTGTCGGCGTAGGGTTTGAGGCCGAGCACACGCACAATAGTTTCAACCAGCGTCTGTTTCTTGTAGGGTTTAGAGATGTAGGCGCCAGCACCGAGGCTTATACCCTTGAATACGTCATTCTGGCTCGCGAGCGCTGTGAGCATGATCACTGGCAGCATCTTGAGCTTGGGGTGCTGGCGCATGCGCGCCAAAATGTCAAAGCCATTTGCTCCGGGCAACTCGACATCCATCAGTACCACGTCAGGCAGTGGCGTCTTGTTGAGCTCGCCCACCACTTCTTCGCGTGTGGCGGCGTGACGCTGCTTGAAGCCCGCTTTCATGATGATGTTCTGGGCGAAGCGAGCCTGAATCTCGTCGTCTTCGATGATCAGGACAACGATGTCGGTCCAGGCTTTGCCCAATGGCGTGACTGGCCCCTGGCCATCGGCGAGTTGCATGAACGAGCCGGTCTTGGTCAGTACGTCGTGGCCTTGATTGGCCGCGCTGGCCATGCGCTGCTGGTCTTGCGCGCTCAGCACTGGCGCCGCCGGCGCCGGCTCTTCAAAATGCGCGGTGAAGTCGAGATCGGCATCTCCGCTCGCTGCTCTGCGTTCGAGTAAGCCGCCCTCCACGAGCCTGTCGAGCACGCTCAGCACCTCGTTTTCGGGCATGCGGATCGCGCGCTTCTTGACCATGTCGATATGCGCCTCGCCCGCGATCAAGGCGAGCACACGGATCAATTCAGGCGGCACCTTGCCCGCCTGTCCGCGCATGGCTTTGTCACCCAGATCGGTGCGGCGGTAAACGCTATCGGCGGTGGCTGTGGCGGTCATCGGGGGATTTTAGTGCTTCGGCACAAATGCCGCATCGACCGGCACACGGTAGCCGTTGGACAGGCGGTTTGTCTTGTTGGCAAGGCCGGTCACGGCCAACACTTCGGCAAACATGGCGTCGGTCATGCCCGCCTTGCGCGCCGCCGCAGTGTGCGAATAGGTGCAGTACTCGCAGTTGTTGGTGGCAGACACTGCAACGTAAATCATTTCTTTGGTGAGTGGGTCAAGTGCGCCTGGCTGCATCACCGCCTTGACTTCCGCCCAGGTGCGGGCGAGGGTATCCGGGTCGCTCGCCAGCACTTTCCAGAAGTTGTTGATCGTGGCAATGCCACGTGTCTGCATGATGTCGTCATAGACGGCGCGCACCACCGGGCTGGCGTCGTCATACTCAATGGGCTTGACTAGTGACATGATGCTTTCTGTCGCCGTGGCGGTCAGACTATGTGTTCAGACTTTGTCGTCAGACTTTGTCTTTCTTGGCAGATTTGTCGCTGGCCGCTGCGGTTGCCGCAGCCGGTGTGGGCGCGTCTTTTAGTTGCTCGGCAGCTGGTTTGGCAGACACAGCGGGCGCACCGCCACCTGACGCAGCCGCACTGGCTGCTTGCGCGCCGACGCGCCCCGCCTTGCGATCGAGCAAGCGGCCAAAATTGTCCAGCGACAAGAGGTGAATGTAAATTTTCGACATCACCCCTTTCTTGATCAAATTCTTGTGTTGGCTGGCGTTGAGAAACTCGATCTTCTTTTCGTCAATGCGGAACATGCCGGTCAGATGCATCGAGCCGCCCGCGTTGAGCGTTGCCTGCATGGTGAACGGTTCGAGCAAGCCGTAGTCGGCGAGGATGCCGCACATCTCCTGGGTGCGCTCCAGGTCGGCTTCGTATTCTTCGAGCAGTTTTTCCACTTCCTTCCAGCGCGGCAGCGGCTCCTGCTTGGCGTCGAACATCGGCTCGCCGCCGGACTCGGCGATGTAGTCCTTCTCGACGCAGATCAGGCGTTCGGCCTGCTCGACATTGTCGAGCGTGACACGCGCCATGCAGAACGGGTAGCGGCGCACATAGGCCGGCAGGTAAACATCACGCGTCCATACGCCATCGTGCACAAACAAGTTTTCTTGTGCCTGCAAACCGAGCACCGCCACCGGCGCGAACGAGCGCCCTTCATCTCCTGACGAGAACACGATCGGGTAATCCCGATGCGCCACGTTGAACTCGGTGTAGCTCACCGGAATGGCGTTGAGCGACTGCGTGAACACCGGCAACTGCCCAGGTGTGGAAATTTTTACCTGGTGATTTTTGAGGAAAGGGGTAATTTCCGCGTAACCAAAGGGCGGGCTGATTTGCATGCGGATGCTCCGGGGGCGATGTCGTGTAACGGCCAGAGCAAAATCATAACGCAAGCCGCTTGCACGCGTATACACTGCTGCCCATGCGAACCGGTCTCTATCTCGCACTTGTGCAACTGCTGTTCACGGTGACGTGGACGATTTATGTCGCGTTCCTGCCGCAGCTCGCGCAGGCGGCGGGGATTCCGAAAACCCAAGTGTTGTGGATCCTGATGCTCGATCAGGCCATCTTTATCGCGATGGACTTTGCGCTCGGCATTGGTGCGGACAAAGTATCGGCGGCGATGAAGCGCATATCTGCGCCGATGATTGCCATCACTGTGGTGTCGGCAGCGGCGTTCATCTTGCTGCCACTGGCAGGCGCGTCGGCCGCCCTGCTGCTCACATTGACGGTGGTGTGGGCGGTGACCTCGTCGGCATTGCGCGCGCCGCCGATGGCGATGTTCTCCAAATACCTCAGAGCCGAGGCGGCACCGCGCTTCGTGTTTCTGTCCCTCCTCGGCATTGGCATTGCCGGGGCGATAGCGCCGTGGCTCACGGGGCAGTTGCGCGGCACGTCGCCGGTGTTGCCCTTCGTGCTCGCAGGCGTTGGGCTGATAGCCGCCGTGCTGGCGATGGGCTGGTGTGAACGGCGGCTGGCAGCGGGTGCCGCGACTGGTTCATCTGCTGGCACCTCTGCAGTGGTTGCCAGCGGTGCGGGTGCGTCAAGCGCCGCCGCCGTACCGCAGGTGGCCGCGCGTCCGGCCGGTGCTGGCACAACAGCGCTTTTCGCCGCCGTGCTGCTGCTCGCACTCGGTTTCCAAGTACATGCGTTCATCAACGCCGCACCCGCCTATTTGCGCTTCGCCAAGGCGCCGGATCTGGAATGGTTGATGGGCTTGTTTTGGGTCGGCTTCACGGTGTGCGTGATGGTGCCGGGCATGGGCGTATTCGAGCGCGCCCGGCCTGCGCAAATGCTGATTGCCGGTACGGCCCTCGGCGCGCTGGCGTTTACCGCGCTGCCGCAGGCTGGCAGTCTCGCCGCGGCGATTGCTGCACAAGTTGCTGCGGGTGCGGCATGGGGCCTGATTACCGGTTACGCGCTCACGGCGGCGCTCGACGCAGGCCGAACCGGGCGCGAAGGGCGCTTCGCGGGTCTCGTGTTTGCGTTGCTGGCGGGCGCCGCGTTGACGCGCTTTCTGATCGTGCTGACCGGCGTGCATACGAGCGCCGACTTCAAACCGCTGATCGCATGGCTGCCGGCGGTGGCGTGGGCGGGCGCGCTGCTGCTGTTGGCAATGGCGGCGCGCGGACGCGTGTTTTCACGATAGAGGTGCGCTCCCGGCGAATGACAACTGCCGCCAAGCCTCCATCACCACCACCGCCACCGCGTTCGACAGATTGAGACTGCGGTTGTCAGGCCGCATCGGAATACGCAGGCGTTGCGCGGGGGCGAACAGCGCCACAACCTCTGGCGGCAGGCCGCGCGTTTCGGGGCCGAACACAAACACGTCCTCGTCCTGGAATGAGGTGGCGCTGTAGGCGTGGTTGTTTTTGGTCGATAGCGCAAACACGCGCCCACTCTGCCATTGCGCTGAAAGCGTTGTGGCACAAGGCTCCCAGCCTGCATGCACTTTTACGCTGGCGTATTCGTGATAGTCAAGGCCGGCGCGTTTGAGTTCTTTCGCGTCCATCCGAAAGCCGAGCGGTTCGATCAAATGCAACTGCGCGCCGGTGTTGGCGGCGAGGCGGATCACGTTGCCGGTGTTGCCCGGAATTTCAGGCTGGTAGAGGACGATGTGCAGCATGCGAATGATGGGGGCGGTAGTCTGTATGGGTAGCCTGCCTTGACCCCGTCTGAACCTGCGTGGCTCGCGCGCGCCGCGCGCAGAGCGGCGGCGTCCCGCCGGTTTGTCAGTTCAGCGCCGCCGCCAACTGGCGCCGATAGCTCGATACCAATTCGGCGAAATCAGGATTGCCGGCCAGCATGTTGAACACGTTGATCATCGCCTTGCGTGCGCCGTCCTCGTGGAGCTTGCGGTCGCGGCGCACGATTTCGAACAGGTGGGCGAGTGCTTGATCGAATACGCCATCCGCGATCAAGGCCTGTGCAAGGGCATAGAGTGCAGCCAGATCGTCCGGGTCGGCGGCAGCTTTCTTCGCGAGTTCTTCGGTCTCCGGCAAATCCTGCGCCGAACGCAACACTTCGACTTGGGCGCGAATGCCGTCGCGCCGGTTCATCTTGGCGACACGCTCGGCTTGCTCCCCCGCGACAGGCGGGAAGTCAATTTCATCGAGATGTTTGATGGCGTCGTCAAACGTGCCGGCCATCATTTCAATCTCGGCCAGATCAAGTTTCACGTCCGTGTTGCCGGGGGCGAGCGCGAGCGCGATCTTGAGTGTGTCGATGGCACCGGGCAAATCGCCACTCTGCGCCTGCGCCATCGCTTCGGCGCGCTTGGTATCGACCGGGCTGGCGGGCGCGGCAGCAGGTGCTGCGTTTTTCAGCGCAGCGGCGGCTTCCGGCAAGGCCTGCGCAAACATTTTGGAAATTTTCTCGAAGAAGGCTTTGATCTGGCCCTCGGGCTGCGCACCCATGAACTGGTCAGCGAGCTGGCCGCCGATGATCGCCGCCACGTAGGGGATGCTGCGCACGCGAAAGGCTTGCGAAATCTCCGGGTTGTCATCCGAGTTGATCTTCACCACTTTGACTTTGCCGGCGTACTGCGCGCCGACTTTTTCCAGGATGGGCGTGAGGGCGCGGCAGGGGCCGCACCAGGGGGCCCAGAAATCAATCACGACCGGCATGGTCATCGAGGCCGCCATCACTTCGCTCTCGAAGGTGGCGGTGGTGACATCGGTGACTGCGCCAGCGGCGGGAGGGGGGGATGCAGGTGAAGGGGCTGAAGCGGACGGCTGATTCATGGTGTGGGGCGATCTGTGCGGAGAAATCTGCGTGGACAATGCGGGACGGTGCTGCTGACGGCCTGCGATTTTACGCGGATGCGGGTGCCGCAGTCTGGCTAAAGCTGTGCGGCAGAGTGCGCGCCGCCACCCAATTGGAGACGTGCGCCGCGCCGGCCGCCTTGAGCACTCGCGCGAGTTCGTTGAGAGTGGAGCCGGTAGTCATCACATCATCGACCACGGCAATGCGCAGACCGGCGAGTGGGTGGGGTTTGACGCTGCCTGCGGCGCCAGTGCAAGCGAACGCGCCCTGAATGTTGCGCGCGCGTTCTTTCCATGGCAGGAGTGCTTGCGGCGGTGTGTCACGGATCCTGTGCACCATCAGTGCATCGACTGTGATGCGCCGCCGCCGCGCAATGGGGCGCGCGAGTTCGAGCGCCTGATTGAAGCCACGGTCTGCGAGCCGCGCGGGGGCTAGCGGCATCGGCACGATGAGATCGATAACAGGTGAAGCTGCGCAAGCCACTACCGCCGCCCCGCCGTGCGAAGCGAGAGCTGCCGGCAGACGCGCGTCCCGTGCGGCGGCCTGTGCCACATCCAGCGCGCGATCCAGTTGTGCAGCGAGGAAGTGCGTCAGCCCAAGGGCATGCCGGTACTTGAAAGCTTGCAGCGCTTGATCGAGCGGTTCGCCGTAGGCGAAGGCAGCGACCGTCGCATCGAAGTGGGGCGGATCGGCGATGCAGCGGCCACACACGCCCGCTTGCGGCACTGGCAGTGCGCAGCGCGGGCAGGCATGCGGCGGCGGCGCGGGAAACACGGCAACGCATTCCATGCAAATCGCCTGCACGCTGGCGCAGCCGCACAGATAGCAATCCTGTTCGCTCGCCAATTTGCGCAGTGAGGTGTGCAGTGTCGTGCGCAGTGCGGCTGTCAGACGCATGTTGACCCGGCTTCGCCGCCAGCGCGCCACGCGATGAGATGCAATACGCAATGCGATGAGGGACAAGAAGCGAAAGACGATGTGGGAGACAATGCGCGCCTTGCAATGCGTTCAGTGAGTGTCATTCGTGTTCAGCCGCAGTTTTTGTGTCAACAGTGTTTCGATTGTCGCCCAGGTGTGGGCGCTGCTGGCCACTGCATTTTTTGCCGGCGCCGTGGCCGCTGCCGGCGAGCCGGTGCGCATCGCGTTTATCGACCCGCTGTCCGGGCCATTCGCCAACACGGGTGAGTCGGCGCTCAAGCATTTTCGCGCAGCGGTAGAGCGCGATGAGGTGCAGCGCATCCTGCGTCGCAGCGTCCTCGATGGGCGCACCGGCGCGCGCATCGACGCGCGCATCGAAATCGTGTCCTTCGACAACAAGGCCTCCGCGCATGAAGCGCTGGTGCAGTTGCGTGCCGTCATCGATCAGGGTATCCGCTTCGTATTGCAGGGGCAAAGCTCGGCTGCGGCGCTGGCCCTGAGTGACGCCATCGACAAGCACAACGCGCGCAATCCGGCGCAGACCGTGCTGTTTCTCAACTACGCGGCGCTCGACCCCGACCTCACTAACGCGAAGTGCAGCTTCTGGCATTTCCGCTTCGACGCGCCGGTGGATATGCGCATGGAAGCCTTGGTGGAAGCTATTCTCCGCGATGGCACGGCAAAAAACATCTATCTCATAGGGCAGGACTATTCGTTCGGGCGCAGCGTGGCCCAGCATGCACGCGCGATACTCGCACGCAAAGTGCCGGGCGCACGCATCGTCGGCGACGACCTGCACCCGATTGGCACCGTGCGTGATTTCGCGCCTTACATTGCCAAGATCAAGGCCGCGGGTGCCGACACCGTCGTCACCGGCAATTGGGGCAACGATCTGGCGTTGCTGGTCAAGGCAGCGCGCGAGCAGGGGTTCAACGGCGACTTCTACACCTTCTATGCCGGCTCGCCCGGTGCGGTGACGGCGATTGGCCGCGCGGGCGCGGGCAAGCTCAAACAAGTCAACGAGTGGCACCCGAATGTGCAGGTCAATGGCCGCCGCACCCACGACGCCTACGCGGCCCAATTCAAGCAGCGCTATGGCGAAGACTTTCGCTATTTGCGCTTTTTGACGCTCACGGAAATGTTTGCCTCCGCGCTCGCGCGGACCGGCAGCAGCGACCCGCAGCGCGTCGCGTTGGCGCTTGAAGGCATGCGTATCTCCACCGCCACCGGCGAAGTAGAAATGCGCGCGCGCGATCATCAATTGATTCAGCCGCTCTACGTATCCACGCTGACGGCGAGCGCGCAGCAGGGCGGTGCGGCAGAGGTGGCTGTGGATACCGAAAACAGCGGTCTCGGTTTCAAGACTGACGCGCGCATTGAGGGTTATGCGACAGCGCAGCCGACCAGCTGTGTGATGACGCGACCCGCCGCGCTGGCGCGCTGAGCGATGGCTGCCGGTGCCGGTAAAGTCTTTAAGCTGGGTGCAGCCGCGTCCGCGCATGCATTGGCCGAAAAGGCAGACGAAACCGCGAGCGAGCCCTTCTTCGCCGATCGCAATGCGCTGCGGCGCCAGTTCCAACGCGCCGCCCCGACGTTTGCCGCAGGCGACGCCTTGCATCGCGAGGTTGCCGCGCGCATGGTCGAGCGTTTGGGCTACGTCAAACTCACGCCCGCGCGCACGCTCGATCTCGGCTGCGCCACCGGCGCAGCAGGCGCTGCGCTGCGCGCGCTGTATCCCAAAACCGCCATTACCGGCGTCGACTTCGCGCCAGACATGGCGCAAGCCGCAGCGCAACCGGACGGGTGGCTCGCGCGGCTGCGCGGTGCGCGGCGCCACGCGGTGTGCGCCGATCTTTCAGCCCTGCCGCTGGCGCCGGCGAGTCATGGACTGGTATTTTCCAATTTGGCGCTGCATTGGCTTGATGACCCGGCAGCGGCCTTGCGCGAGGCGCATCGCGTGCTGGAGTTGGGTGGCCTGTTGATGTTCAGCATGCTCGGGCCGGACACATTGTGCGAATTGCGTGATGCGTGGGCGGAGGCGGAGGCGCGTGCTACCGGGGCAGCAGATCAGGGCGAACCGGCGGGGCGCGCTGCGATCACCGCAGAGCGCATGGCGCAGCCGGAAGTGCACTCGTCCCCATCCGCTTCGCCCCCGATGCGCTGGCACGTCAAGCGTTTCATCGATCTGCACGATATCGGCGATCTGCTGGTCAAGACCGGTTTTGCCACGCCGGTAATGGACATGGAAAAGATTGTACTGACGTACCAAAAAGTCGAGCAACTTGTCGCCGACTTGCGTACGACTGGCTCGGTCAACGCGATGCAGGGCCGGCCGCGTGGACTTACCGGCAAACGCGTCTGGCAGCGCGCTACGGCTGCCTACGAAAAGCGGCGCACGAGCGGACGGCTGCCTGCGACCTTTGAGGTGGTGTACGGTCATGCCTGGAAAGCCCCCGCGCGCAAAACTGCCGGAGGCGATGACGTGGTGCGTTTCGTCGGACGCGACGGCAGACAGCGTCGCTGAGTGCCAACGGGTCTGCTGCCCAATTGAAGTGGAAGTGCCAGACGGAAGTGCTAGAGGGGAGTGCTGGGCAGGGGCGTGGGGTGGGTACGCCGGGTAGCACCGGTACAAAACCAACGCCGCGCCAACGCCGCGCGCGCAAAAAACGGCACAAAATCCATTTTTTCAGGCTGCTATAATCTCGCGAATTATTTAGGGTCTTTGTGCAGCGCGGCAATGGGATGTTTGGGGTGGGGTGTCAGCCCTTTTCAGACTGCGCGCCGCCGTCAGCCCGGCAGCCCATTACACCGGTATTTGCTTCAATTTTCCATCTACGAGGTCATGATGTTTGCAGGCAATCATGTGAAACACGCAGTCTCGCGCGGCGCCACCGCCATCGGGCTGGCAGCCAGTACGCTGCTTACCGCTCCGCTCGCGTTTGCCCAAAAGTCAGTCGACATGCAGGGTGGGCCGGCCGTCAACCAGCTCAATTTGCACGCACCAGCGAGCAAAATTGCTGCCGACATTTACGATCTGCACACTGGCATGTTGATCGTTTGCACGCTGATTTTCATTGCCGTGTTTGGCGCCATGTTCTATTCGATTTATGCGCACCGCAAATCGAAGGGCCACAAGGCCGAGCAGTTTCACGAGAGCATTGCGGTGGAAATCGCCTGGACGGTGATCCCAACCATCATCGTGATCCTGATGGCGGCGTTTGCCACGAAGGCCGTGCTGGCAATGAAAGATACCTCCAATGCCGATATCACCATCAAGGCCACCGGCTATCAATGGAAATGGGGCTACGACTATCTGAAGGGTGAAGGCGAAGGCATCAGCTTCATGTCCAATCTGTCAACGCCGCGCGAGCAGATTGATGGCACCGCGCCCAAGGGCGAGAACTACATGCTCGAGGTCGATAACGAGGTAGTGGTGCCGGTCAACAAAAAAGTCCGCATGATCTTGACCGCGCAAGACGTGATTCATGCCTGGATGATCCCGGCTTTCGGCGTCAAGCAGGATGCGGTGCCTGGCTTCATTCGTGATGCACATTTCACCTCGCTAAAAATTGGCAAGTTCCGCGGCCAGTGCGCCGAGCTGTGCGGCAAGGAACACGGCTTCATGCCAATCGTGGTCAATGTCGTGTCCGACGCCGATTACACGAAATGGGTATCAGACGAGAAGAAAAAACTCGCGGCCAAGCAGGATGATCCGAACAAGCAGTGGACGGTGGCAGAACTGACCGCGCGTGGAGAAAAGGAGTACGCCGCCAACTGCGTGGCCTGCCATCAGGCCACGGGCAAAGGCGTGCCGCCTGCGTTCCCGCCACTCGAAGGCGCGAAGATAGTGAATGGTCCGAAAGAAAATCAGATCGCGATTTTGCTTGGTGGCCGCCAAGGGTCGGCAATGGCGTCGTTCAAGCAGTTATCCGACGTTGAATTGGCGGCCGTGATCACCTACACCCGTAATAGCTGGGGTAACAAAGGTGAAGCGCCAAGCGTTGCTGATGTGAAGTCTGCGCGCGCTTGGGAGGCCGCAAAAGTTAATCAGCTGGCGGCGAAGCAGCCCTAAAAACGACCGTAAGTAAATTGACCGAAAACGATCGCAGCCCAGCCCCGTCGCGATCCGGCGAGATTCACCAAACGAATTTTTAGACTTATTTTTGAGGCAGACAACATGAGCGCAGTTCTCCCAAGTCCCGGATATGCCGCAGGACACGCTGACGATCACGGCCACGGTCACGATGACCATCACCACGGCCCGCCGCCTGGCTTGATGCGCTGGGTCAAGACTACCAACCACAAGGACATCGGCACGCTGTACCTGTGGTTCAGCTTCACCATGTTTCTCACCGGCGGTGTGCTGGCGCTGACGTTGCGCGCCGAGCTGTTCCAGCCCGGTTTGCAGATTGTGAACCCCGAAGTATTCAATCAGCTCACCACCATGCACGGCATCATCATGGTGTTCGGCGCGATCATGCCGGCCTTTGTGGGCTTTGCCAACTGGCTGATCCCGATGCAGATCGGTGCGCCCGACATGGCGTTTGCGCGCATGAACAACTGGTCGTTCTGGCTGCTGATTCCCGCCGCCAGCCTGCTGATCATTTCATTCTTTGTACCGGGCGGTGCAACGGCGGCCGGCTGGACGCTCTATGCGCCGCTGTCGACCCAGATGGGTATCGGCATGGACTTGGCGATCTTCGCACTGCACATCATGGGCGCGTCGTCGATCATGGGTTCGATCAACATCGTCACCACCATCCTCAACATGCGCGCCCCCGGCATGACCCTGATGAAGATGCCGATGTTCTGCTGGACGTGGCTCATCACCGCCTACCTGCTGATCGCCGTGATGCCGGTGCTGGCCGGTGCCATCACCATGGTGCTGACTGACCGCCACTTTGGCACGTCATTTTTCAACGCCGCCGGCGGTGGTGACCCGGTGATGTACCAGCACATTTTCTGGTTCTTCGGCCACCCCGAGGTCTACATCATGATTTTGCCGGCATTCGGCATCATCAGCCACGTGGTGCCGGCCTTTGCGCGCAAGCCCCTGTTCGGCTACTCCTCGATGGTGTACGCCACCTCGTCGATTGCGATCCTGTCGTTCATCGTCTGGGCGCACCACATGTTCACCACCGGCATTCCGGCAGCGGGCCAATTGTTCTTCATGTACGCGACCATGCTGATTGCCATCCCCACCGGCGTCAAAGTGTTCAACTGGATCGCCACCATGTGGAAAGGCTCGATGACCTTCGAGACGCCGATGCTGTTCGCGGTGGGCTTCATCTTCGTGTTTACGATGGGTGGCTTCACCGGACTGATTCTCGCGGTCACGCCGATCGACATTCAGCTGCAGGACACCTACTACGTCGTCGCCCACTTCCACTACGTGCTGGTGGCGGGGTCACTGTTTGCCCTCTTCTCCGGAGTTTATTTCTGGCTGCCCAAGTGGACCGGCCACATGTATGACGAGGGCCTGGGCAAGCTGCACTTCTGGGCATCGATCATTTTCTTCAACATCACTTTCTTCCCGATGCACTTCCTCGGCCTGGCGGGAATGCCGCGCCGCATTCCCGACTATGCGACCCAGTTTGCTGATTTCAACGCAATTGCCACTGTCGGCGCGTTTGGTTTCGGCCTGTCTCAGCTGATTTTCCTTGCCTGCGTGCTCAAGACCATCAAGGGCGGTGCCAAGGCGGGAGACAATCCGTGGGAAGGCGCTCAAGGCTTGGAGTGGACGCTGTCGTCGCCGGCGCCGTATCACTCGTTCACCACGGTGCCTGAAGTCAAGTAAGGCCGGCGGATTCGACCTTCTCCCTCACCCACAGCTTTGCCGTGTCTGCCATCTTGAACCAGCCTCGTGACCTGGACACAACCCCCGTGCCGGCTACTAGTGGCAATACGCGCAGCAATGGCCGGACGGCGCTCGTCCTGTTGTCGATCGCACTGGTGTTTTTTGCCGGTGTGATTGCCAACCGTGTTTTGTTTGGTTGAATCATGGATACGCCGTCTACCGCACCTGCGCAAACCCTCGGGCTCAATCGCGAGACCCTCACCAAGCTATTGGTGGTGACGGTGCTCATGTTCGGATTTGGTTTTGCGCTGGTGCCGTTCTACAAAAAGATTTGCGAAGTCACCGGTATCAACAATCTGCTCAAGGCCGATGTCGCCCCGGTCAATTCGCAGGTCGATATCGCCCGCAATGTGGTGATCGAGTTTGATGCCAGTGAAGGCCCGAATCTGCCGTGGCGTTTCAAGCCGGTCACCGGCTCGTTGACCGGGCATCCTGGCCAGTTGATGCAAATGGACTACGAGGTTGTCAACACGCTCAACGTGCCGGTCACCGGCCAGGCGATTCCAAGCTATGCGCCGCGCAACGCCGCGCAGTATTTCAAGAAGCTCGAGTGTTTTTGTTTCAAGCAGCAGACGCTCGCCGCGGGCGAGACCAAGCGATTCCCGGTGGTGTTCGTGATAGACCCGGATCTGCCGAAGGATATCGGCACCATCACGCTGTCGTACACCTTCTTCACCGTGGCCGGGCGGGACAAAGCATCATGAGCCAGACTGGCGCACAGCTTGCCCAAGGTGCTGCCCTGAACGGTGCTGCCCTGAACGGCGCTGCCCTGCCGGTCATGGTAGAGGGAGTGCAGTCTGCGGGCAGTGCTGCGGGTGCGGTGCTGCAGCCAAAAGCCTCAGCAGCGCAAGTCGGGCGTGCTGTGTTCTGGTCATTTATTGGTATCCGCAAGAGTTCAGGGCATGAGAACGACGTTGCCCGCATTACCCCGGCGCAAGCCATCATCGCCGGGCTAATCGGGGCCGCCTTGTTCGTTACGTCCTTAGTGATTTTGGTCAAGTTTTTGACCGCCAAATAAATTTTTGCCCAGCATCTTTAGTCGAGGAATTGAAATGAGCGCATCTCACGCACCCGCAGCTTCAGCCCACGCCGCATCTTCATCCGGTTATTTCATTCCGGATCCGTCCAGCTGGCCGGTCAAAGGTTCGATCGCGCTGTTTTGCATGGCCATCGGCGCAGCGACTTGGTTCAACGGCTATATGCCCGGCCCATGGGCGGTGGCGGTTGGCTTCGCGATTCTGATCTATGTGCTGTTCGGCTGGTTCGGCACTGTGGTGGGTGAATCCGAGAGCGGCAAATACAACGGCCAGGTGGACGTGTCGTTCCGCTGGAGCATGAGCTGGTTCATTTTTTCCGAAGTCATGTTTTTCGCGGCTTTCTTTGGCGCATTGTTCTACGCGCGCCAGTTGTCGGTGCCGTGGCTCGGTGACCTCGAGCACAAGCTGCTATGGCCTGACTTTGGCGCCCATTGGCCGACGGCCGGCCCAGAAGCGGCTGAGAAATTCACGGTGATGGGGCCGTTCCCGATTCCCGCACTCAACACAGCGTTGCTGCTCATGTCGGGCGTGACCTTGACAGTCGCGCATCACGCATTGAAAGATGGCAATCGCAGCCGCCTTAACCTCTTCATGGCGCTCACCATCGCGCTCGGCGTGTTGTTCCTCGGCTTTCAGGTATACGAATACAGCCATGCCTACTCCGAGCTCAACCTCAAGCTCACCAGTGGCATTTACGGCTCAACCTTTTTCCTGCTGACGGGTTTTCACGGTTTCCATGTGACCATCGGTGCCACCATGCTGATCGTGATTCTGGCGCGCTGCATGAAGGGGCACTTCACGTCCGATCACCACTTCGCGTTTGAAGCGGTTGCCTGGTACTGGCACTTTGTCGACGTGGTATGGCTCGGCCTGTTCTTCGTGGTCTACATGTTCTGACCGCGCGCCGCGCAACAAAAAAGCGCAAAAACGCCGCATGAGTGCGGCGTTTTTTGTTGGCCGGGCGTCACCGCACTGCGCGTATGCGCCAGACCCGGCGAGCGGAAGCTGCCGCGCGGTCTTATCCGAGCGGATGACTTGAGCGGAACCAGCCCATCCAATAGCCAAACATCAGGAAAGCGAACAGAGCCACCGACAGCGAGATACGCACGGTGAGTGCGTTGACCGTACGTTTGGTCTTGCCGCCGTCTTTGACCAAAAATACCATTGCTGATGCAAGGCTGCCCAGGATGACCAGCATGATGATGACCGCGATGATTTTCATGGGCTGCCCCGGTGCGTAAACCTCTATTTTCTCCTTTTCCGCAATCGTGCAGGATGGACAAGTACGCAATGGAACTTGCCGGGGGCCACGGTGTCGATACTATTTGGCGCATCGCCGTTTGGTGTTGTACCAACAGCCGGCATCATGATACGTATTAGCCATCCTCCCCACTGGCGTTTGTGGCCTGCTGTGGCCGCAATCGTGGTGTTCGGTGTAGCGTTCGCCGCTGGTCAATGGCAGAGCGGGCGCGCCGCGGAGAAGGACGTGATTGAGGCCCGTCACGCTGCCCTGCGGGATGCGCCCGCGGTGGCGCTGCCAGCGCGCATCGCGGAGGCAGAGCGTGAAGCCCTCGATGGCCGCCGCATCAACACGCAAGGTGTGTTTCTCAATGACAAAACGATTTTTCTCGACAACCAGGTCCAGAACCGGAGGGCTGGCTACCACGTGCTCACGCCACTGCGCGCGCAAAACGGCGCGGTGGTGCTGGTCAATCGCGGCTGGGTGGGGTTGGGCAGAACGCGGGAAGCGTTGCCCGAAATCGTGCCAGTCACCGGCAGCGTCATGATTGACGGCCGCGCCGCGCTGCCGCCGCTGCGTGTCTACGAAATCAAACCGGAAGCCCAACAAGGGCGCGTTTGGCAGAACCTGCAGCTGGCAGCGATGTCGAAACAGCTCGGCATTGATCTGCTACCGTTAGTGCTTAGACTGTCGAGCAACACGGGCGATGGCCTTGCGCGCGTGGAATCGAGCGCGGCGAGTGGGGCCGTTGGCAGTAGCGGGTCCGGTGCCGGCGCATCCGGCATGACCGCCGCCAAGCATCGCGGCTATGCCTTTCAGTGGTATTCCCTGGCGGCGTTGACCGCATTGTTGTTTGTGATTTTCACTTTTTTCGAGCGTAGCGAACCCCATGGCCCATCATCTTGATACCCGCGAGGCCGCCTATACAGAGGCGATTCGCGCCGGCCGCGTCAAGATGCTGCTGGTGCTCTTGGTGTGTGCCGCGCCGGTGATCGCGTCCTATGTGTCGTATTACTTTTTGAAGCCGGATGGCCGCACCAACTACGGCAGCCTGCTTGAAGTCAAACCGCTCTCACCCGCGCCGCTCGCGCTGCTCGATGGCAAGCCCTTCGCGATGAGTGAATTCAAGGGTAAGTGGGTGCTGGTCACAGTGGATGGCGGTGCCTGCGGTGACCCCTGCATCAAGAAGCTCTACGCCATGCGCCAAGTGCGTCTCGCCACCGGCAAAGAGAAGGATCGCATCGAGCGTGCCTGGCTGGTCAACGACAACGAAGCGCTCTCGACCATGACCATGCGCGAATACGACGGCACGCGTATGCTGCGCGCGCAGGGCGCAGCGGTGCTTAAAGAGTTTCCCGTTGCGTCACGCGTTGAAGATCACATTTATTTGATCGATCCGCTCGGCAATCTGGTTCTGCGCTTTCCCAAAGATGCCGACCCGGCGCGCATGAAAAAAGACCTCGACCGCTTGCTCAAATATTCGCGCATTGGCTGACCCATGAGCACGTTCGCCTTGTTCCAATTGCTGCTGCTGGGCCTGATTGTGGCCAGCGGGCCGCTCGCCTATGTGTGGGCGCGGCGCGGCAGTGGCAACAACAGCGGTGCGGGCCAGGGTGATGCGGCAGCCTTGTGTGGCGCAGCGGCGCGCCAGCGCAAGCTCGTGTGGGTCATTGTGTTTTTCACCTTTGATCTGATCTTGTTCGGCGCCTTCACCCGTCTCACCGACTCTGGTCTCGGCTGCCCCGACTGGCCAGGCTGCTACGGCACTTCCAACCCGCTCGCGGCGCACGCAGCGATCAAGGCGGCAGAAACTGCGATGCCCACCGGCCCGGTGACCGTGACCAAGGCCTGGATCGAAATGATTCACCGCTATCTGGCGATGGGTGTCGGCGTGCTGCTCATTGCGCTGGTGGCGGTGTCGTGGCGCAATTGGCTCGACCAGCGCAAAGGCCCGGCGCACGCGCCTTGGCACGCGCTGGCGCTGCTCGCGCTCGTCTGCGTGCAGGGTGCTTTCGGTGCGTGGACGGTGACGCTTAAATTGATGCCGCTCATCGTCACAATTCACCTTCTGTTGGCAGTGACACTGTTGTGCGCGCTCGGCACGCTCGGCGCGCATCTTTCCGCGGCACCTGCGGTGCCGGCGGTGAACCTCGCTGTGACTCCAGGGCCGCGCGCGCTGGTGACGTTTGCACTGATCGCCGTGTTCATCCAGATTGCGCTCGGCGGCTGGGTCAGCACCAACTACGCAGTGCTGGCCTGTCCTGACTTTCCCTTGTGTCATGGCGAAGTGCTGCCGTCGCGCGCGGATTTCGCCAGCGGGTTTGAATTTCTGCGCCCGCTTGGCGTGCGCGCTGACGGCGCATTGTTGCCTTATGAAGCCCTGGTAGCGATTCACTGGACGCATCGCGCCTTCGCCTTGGTAGTGAGCGCCGCAGTATTGTGGACCGCCGCGCTGGTTCTGCAACGCGCTGCTGCGGACGCGCAAGCCATACGCTATGCGCGCTGGCTGATTGCGCTGCTGGTATTGCAGGTCTTGACCGGTGTATCCAACGTCGTCTTTAGCTGGCCACTGTTCGTCGCCGTAGTGCATAACGGTGGCGCCGCCGCGCTGGCGTTTGTGCTGGCCCTGCTGCGCACGCACCTTGCACCGCAAACGGCACCGCGCTATGCGCCGGCGCAGGCAGTACTGTCATGAGCGGAAACGTGCACGAGGTCACCGAGGTTGCGGTTGCCGCAACAGATGCGCAGGGAATCGTGCAGCAAGACGCAGCGGCGCAGAAACATGTGGCAGCGCCACCGGAAAAAAAATGGCGTCAGTTCCTTGACCTCACCAAACCGCGCGTCACCTTGCTCGCCGTGTTCTGCGCAGTGATAGGCATGTTCCTCGCCACACCAGGCATGGTCGAGCCGGTAACGCTGTTCGCGGGCGCAGCGGGCATCTGGATCCTCGCCGGCGCCGCATTCGCGGTCAATTGCCTGATCGAGCAGCGCATTGACGCGCAAATGGCACGCACGCGCGCGCGGCCAATGGCGCGCGGTGAACTTTCCACTACGCAGGCTCTCGTGTTTGCTGCAGTGCTCGGCATCACCGGCAGCGCCTTGCTCTTCTGGCTGGTCAACCCGCTCACGATGTGGCTCACGATGGCCACCTTCCTCGGTTACGCCTTCATCTACACCGTGATGTTGAAGCCGACCACGCCGCAAAACATCGTCATCGGCGGGTTGTCAGGCGCCATGCCGCCGCTGTTGGGATGGACGGCAGTGACTGGCGAAGTCGCGCCGCAAGCGGTACTGCTGGTGCTCATCATCTTTGTGTGGACGCCGCCGCACTTCTGGGCACTCGCGCTGTATCGCGTCGAAGACTACAAGCGCTCGGGCCTGCCGATGCTGCCGGTCACGCATGGTTCCGAATTCACGCGTTTGCAGATTTTGCTCTACACCATTCTGCTCACGGCGACCACCGCGCTGCCCTACGTGATTCAAATGAGCGGCCTGCTGTATCTGGTCGTTGCACTGGCCTTGGGTGCAGGGTTTGTCTGGCACGCGTGGAAGCTCTACAAGGACTATAGCGATACACAGGCCCGCAAAACCTTCGGCTATTCGCTTTGGTATCTTGCTGCATTGTTTGCCGCGCTCCTGGTTGATCACTATGTGTTCCCGCTAGCGGGTTTTTGAAACAGGACGCGCATATGACGACACATCACGCCATCTCCCGCTGCATCACCGCAGCACGCGCCGTATTGCTGGGCGTGGCTGTTGTGTTCCTGTTCGCCGCCTGCGACAGCGGCAAACCACAATTCAAAAACACCGATGTCACCGGTGCTGACTATGCCAAAGACTTCGCGCTCACCGACCATACCGGCAAGCGGCGCAGCCTCGCCGACTACAAGGGCAAAGTCGTTACGATTTTCTTTGGCTTTACCCAATGCCCCGACGTCTGCCCCACCGCACTAGCCGAAATGAAAGCCGTGCTCGACAAGCTTGGCCCCATCGATGCCAAGCGTGTGCAAGTGTTGTTCATCACGGTAGACCCCGAACGCGACACACAGGCGCTGCTCGCAAACTATGTGCCGGCGTTTGACCCATCTTTCGTCGGCTTGTATGGTGATCTCGAATCGACGCAGTCCGTCGCGAAAAGTTTCAAGGTGTTCTACCAGAAGGTGCCGGGCAAAACACCTGGCAGCTACAGCGTGGATCACTCGGCGGGTTCATATGCTTACGATCCGCAAGGGCGGCTGCGCCTGTTTATCCGCCATGGGCAGCCGCTTGAAGGACTCGTAAACGATATCAAGTTGCTGCTAGCAGGCAACTGAGCGGCGCGCGTTGGGCAGATCGAAGCAGCTGCGGTGCTCCGCAGTTTTCAAAGCGGCCGCCACTGCCCGCAGCGCATGGGTGCAGAGTGAATGCAGGGTCAGTGAAGGCGCAAAAGCGCTCGAAAACGTAAGCAAATGTTTCGAGATGCAGCGCGTGCGTTCCGTCTGTCGGCAACGCCCGCCCGCCAGTCTGTTGCAGCTTTCTTGCGCTGCTTGAAGCTCCTGACAATGGGACATCCCGCCTGCATGCAACCAGTGCCGTCCTCCAGGAGTGCCGCCATGAACAAGACGATTCAACTTTCTATTCTCGCCGCCGTATTGTGTTTGCCTGCATTCATGCCGCTGGGGCACGCCGCAGATCTCAGTCCCGGTCTGTGGGCGATCAGCATGGAAACGCGCACCAACGCAGCGCCCGGGTTTCAGCCCGCGCCATTCACCGTGAATCAATGCTTCAGCGCCGCCGATGCGCGTGATCCTTCGAAACTCTTGGGCGGTCTGTCGAATCCCGGCGCGTCCGACTGCCAATACACCGAGAAAAATTACAGCGGCAACACCTTCCGCTTCGCGATGCAGTGCGCCGGCACCTATGCGCTGCAGACGCGCGGCGAAGTGTCGTTCGATGCGCAGTCGCTGAACGGATCGATCATCGCCAAGGGCAATGTCGCAGGTACTCCGACAGAATTTCAGAACAAAATTTCGGGGCGACGCCTCGGCAACTGCTGATCCAGCACAAAGAAATCGCCAATGCCATCTGGCGGAACGCCTTGGTGGATGCGCTTTGCAGGCTGTCATGTCTCATGGAATGGCTCTCACCAAGGGTTGCAGAGTCATGCGTAAATGATATCAAGCACCCCCTTACGAGGTGCCGCGTAACGCAATCGTTGTGACGCACTCGCAGCAATTTAGCGCCGGGGATTGCGGTACATTTCCCGTCTTCACTGCTGACGAGGAGACGCCATGCCTGAATACACCATCAACCTTGACGGTGCCCGCCGCACTGTCAAAGCACAGACCGACGAGC
>JANPAR010000141.1:0-4874 GCA_031430015.1 Burkholderiales bacterium | reverse complement strand
ACGCCGCCGTCACCGGCGTAGAACACTGGACCACCAAAGGCGAAGTCAAACTCTTCATGTGGGAAAAATTTGTGGGCAAACCTGACGGCAAGCCCGCCGTGCTGTTCGTCCACGGCTCATCGATGGCCTCGCAGCCGACTTTTGACCTCACCGTACCCGGCCGCGCCGACTCCTCGGTGATGGACTGGTTCGCGCGGCGCGGCTTCGTGTGCTGGTGCGTCGACATGGAAGGCTATGGCCGCTCGACCAAGACGCGCGACATCTATTGCGACATCTCCAACGGCTCCGACGACCTCAAGGCCGCGACCGACTACATCGCCAAAACACGCGGCGTGCAATCCTTCCTCACCTACGGCATTTCGTCCGGCGCATTGCGCGCGGGTCTGTTCGCCGAGCGCCATCCCGAGCGCGTGTCACGCCTCGCCCTCGACGCCTTTGTCTATACCGGCGAAGGCGCGCCGACGCTGGAGCAGCGCCGCAAAAAGCTGCCCGAATTCATCGCCAACAAGCGCCGCCCGATTGACCGCGCATTCATGTTCTCCATCTTCGAGCGCGACCACGCCGATTGCGCCGAGAAACGCGTGATCGAAGCCTTCGCCGACGCCGTGCTTGCGCTCGACGACTCGATGCCCAACGGCACCTACATCGACATGTGCTCCAAATTACCGATCTGCCATCCGGAAAAAATCGCCGTGCCCACCGTGGTGCTGCGCGGCCAGTTCGATGGCATCGCCGCTCTCGATGACTTGATCGAGTTCTACAAACGCCTGCCCAACCCCGACAAGCAATTCATCATGATGTCGGGGATATCGCATGCGTCGTTTCAGCAGAAGAACTATCTCATGGTGTATCAGATTCTGCATGCGTTTTTCGCGCAGCGGGCACCGGAGTACACGTCGAACACGGCGCATTGAATTGAGGCCAGAGGCGCCTTGTTTTGAACGCATAACCGCTGGCTGCGGCAGGAATATGGGCCAGTATCCTTTGCGGGAAAATCGTTGATCAGGCTACGACGGCTTGCTGTACTTGCCAGTGAGTTGCGGTGTCAATCCAGTCAAGCCGCGCTGGGTGCGCTCCAGGCGGGTCTCGCGCGACCAGGTGCGTTTGAGGTCGTCGCGCACGCCGATCACGAGTTTGCCGAGCCCCTCGCATTCAAGCTCCACCTTGTCGCCGTCCTGGAACGATGACAGGCCGCGATGATTGGTGCCGGTGGCGAGAATATCGCCCGGTTCCAGCTCGTGGATGGCGGTCATCCACTCGATGCAGCGCTTGATGTTGTGGGCCATGTCGTCGGTGTTGAAGTTTTGCTTCAGGGTGCCGTTGACCCACAGCTTGACCTGCAGTTTCTGCGGGTCCTTGATCTCGTCGGCGGTGACCAGGAACGGGCCGATGGGGGCGAACGTGGCGCGCGACTTCATCTGATAAAAAACATTGTTGGGGGGGACCACGCCACGCGCTGAACCGTCGATGAAGTTGGTGTAGCCAAACACGTAGTCCATCGCCTTGGCGGCCGGCACAAAACTGGCGCGCTTGCCGATCACCAGGGCCAGCTCCGCCTCCCCTTCGAAAATGGAGGCGGCCATGTCGGGCAAGAGCATGGTGTCGCCGTGCCCGATGATGCAACCGGGCGCCTTGTGAAATGCGTTGATGGGTGCGGCTTCCTTGAGGGTGCCGTCCTCCATATAATTGACGGCCATGCATTCGATATTCACGGGCTTGGGCAAGGGCGGACGAATCTTGACCTGCATCAGTGGCGGGCCGCTGCCGTCGGCAACCGCGCGGTCAATGCGGGCGCGAAAATCTGCAAAATTGGCGATCAGTCCGTTGATCAGATCGCCGGGCCCGACATGCGGAATGCCCTGGACGACCGACATGATGTCGACCACCTGATCGCCTTTGAGAACACCTAAGCGAAAGTCGTTGAAGTAAAGAATTTTCATCAGAGCCTCCCGTGCCAATGTTGCTATATTGTATTCTCGGCGTGACCGGCTGATTGCTTAAGGTCGCTTCCCCCACCCCTGTTGGACCGACGCCATGAACCCAAAAATTGCATCCCGCGTTCGCCGGCGGCTGTTGGTCGCGGGAGCCGGCGCGCTTAGTTTCCCGGTTGTCAGCCTGGCTGTTGCCGGGCCCAATCCCGTGGTGAAGGCGCCCGCATTGCCTGCCCAAACGCTGGGACAACTCATCAAAGGCTTCGCAGCCGAGTCCGTCGAAGGGCATGGTGATGCGGCGCCGGCATGGGAAGGCGAGGGACTTGTGCTATCTGGGCGACTGACAGGTCTAAACGGCGAGGCAATTGCGCGGGCGGCGATTGGGCTGACGGCGACCGGCATGACGACGCATTCCGATGCCGATGGCCGTTTTATGTTCGTCACCACAGCCCCGGCAAGTGATCATCTCGATTTGCAAGTGATCACCCCGTCAGGTCAAACCTTGCAAGAAGTCGTGCCTTTATTGGGCTCAAGCTGCGCTTCTGGACCCGAACATTCCTTGGCTTCAATCACGCGCTCTGCAGATCAAAGAGTGCGGCGCTCAAGCGTTTGTCTGTCGATAACAACTTGAATCAAGCAACGATGGGGCAAGGTCGGAATGTCGTCGCCTGACAATCCATCGCCGCCTAGCCTTGCGGAGCGCGGCTTGACTGAGCGGCCGCCAGTCAAGCAGGATAGGGCGCAAGGCGGTTAAATGCGCTGGCGCGAGAGGTTCGGGCCTGTTGGTGCAGATCAAATCCGCTCGATGATGGTCGCGTTTGCCATGCCGCCCGCCTCGCACATGGTCTGCAGGCCATAGCGTGCGCCGCTGCGCTCTATCGCATTCAACATCGTCGTCATCAGGCGCGCACCCGATGCGCCGAGCGGATGGCCGAGGGCAATCGCGCCACCCACAGGATTGAGATGCGCCGCGTCTACTCGAAACTCCTTTTGCCAGGCGAGCGGCACCGAGGCGAAGGCCTCGTTGACTTCATAGTGATCGATCGCGTCCTTCTTGATGCCGGATTTCTCCAGCACGCGCCGCGTCGCGGGGATCGGCGCGGTCAGCATCATGAGCGGGTCGTCACCAATCACATCGAAGCCCGCGAAGCGCGCGCGCGGTTTGAGGCCAAGCTTCACCGCCATGCGCTCGCTCATGATGAGCAGGCCCGCTGCGCCGTCGGTGATTTGCGATGCATTGCCGGCGGTGACGCGCCAGTCAAGCTGCGGATAACGCAGCTTCATCTCGTCCGAGGCGAACGCCACCTTGAGTTGCGCAAGGCTGCCGGCGGTCGTGGCGGCGCGGATGGTTTCGTCTTCAGACACCACACCATCGGGCGTGGTGACCGGGACGATCTCGTTCTTGAAATGCCCCGCCGCGCGCGCTGCTGCTGCGCGCTGATGGGATTGCGCGGAGTAAGCATCCATCTCGTCGCGCGTCACCTGCCACTTGTGCGCCACCAGTTCAGCCGACACGCCCTGGCCGATCATGCTGGGCGCATAGCGCGCCAGCACGCCGGGGGAGAACGGGTTTTGCCCGATGCGCGCACTGCCCATCGGCACCCGGCTCATCGACTCCACACCGCAGGCGATCACGATGTCATAGGCTCCGGCCATGATGCCTTGCGCGGCGAAATGCACGGCCTGCTGCGACGAGCCGCACTTGCGGTCAATTGTGGTCGAGGGTACGTGATCGGGATAGCCTGCGGAGAGCCATGCAAAGCGCCCGACGCCGGCCGATTGTTCGCCCGCCTGCGAGACGCAACCGGCGATCACATCGTCTACTGTGCCGGGATCGAGCTTGTTGCGCTCGATCAGCGCGCGCAGCACCGGTTCCAATAGGTCAGTGGCATGCAGACCGGAGAGCGCGCCGCCGGCTTTGCCGCGCGCCATCGGCGTGCGCACGGCGTCGATGATGAAAGCTTCTTGTGCCATGGTGAATCCTTGAGCAAATGGTGAGGCCGCGCGCAGGCTGCAAACAGGCTGCATGCGAGCGGAAGAGCTGCGAGGATAAACTATTGAACTCCGCCGGCGTCTGCGCATGGGTGCATCGCTGCGGGTTAAAAATAATTCAGGAGACGCCTTGCACCCCGCTCATTTCGCCCGCACGCAGCCGGACAAGCCTGCCTTCATCATGGCCGGCAGCGGCGTCAGCGTCAGTTATCGCGAACTCGAAGAGCGCTCTAATCAGGTCGCGCACCTGCTGCGCAAGCTTGGCCTCAAGGCGGGCGATCACATCGCCATCCTCCTGGAAAACCATTCACGCTTTTATGAGATTTGTTTCGGTGCGCATCGCGCCGGCATCATCTACACGGCGATGAGCACGCGCCTCACGGTGAGCGAGGCGGCTTACATCGTCGAGAACTGCGAAGCCCGTGTGCTGATTGCCTCGCAGGCCATGCGCAGCCTTGCGCAAGAGTTGCTGCCACACACCGGCACACTCAAGGCGCGCTTGATGCTCGACGGCGTGCCGCCCGAGTGCGCGGTGGGCGCCGCAGGCTACACAGCCTTCGAGGCTGCCATCGCGGGCTGCCCCATCACACCCATCAGTGACGAAACCGCCGGCGGCGACATGCTCTATTCCTCCGGCACCACGGGCCGCCCCAAGGGCGTGTTCGTGCCGCCGGAGTTTCCCGAAATTGACGCGCCCGGCCCGCTGATCAACATCTGCGCCAAGCTTTACGGCATGGACGCGCTGTCGGTCTATCTTTCGCCTGCGCCGCTGTATCACGCGGCACCGCTGCGCTTCTCCATGACGGCGATGCGCCTGGGCGGCACCTGCGTCGTGATGGAGCATTTCGACGCCGAAGATTTTTTGCGCCAGACCCAACGCCACAAGGTCACGCACACGCAACTGGTGCCGACCATGTTTGTGCGCATGTTGAAGCTGCCACCCCAGGTGCG
>JANPAR010000140.1:0-2520 GCA_031430015.1 Burkholderiales bacterium | reverse complement strand
GCCGGTGCGAAAACCAAAAAAGCGCAGACGATCAAGAGCCACCACAACGTCGGCGGCCTGCCCGACACGTTGCATCTCAAGCTGCTCGAACCCCTGCGCGAATTGTTCAAGGACGAAGTGCGCAAGCTGGGACTGGCGTTGGGCCTTCCGCCTGAGATGGTGTATCGCCATCCCTTTCCCGGCCCCGGCCTCGGCGTGCGCATCCTCGGTGAGGTGAAACGCGAGTACGCCGATCTGCTGCGCCGCGCCGACGCGATCTTTATCGAAGAGTTGCGCAACACCAAGGGCGATACACCCCAGACCGCAGACCAGTCCTGGTACGACCTCACGTCGCAAGCCTTCGCGGTATTTCTGCCGGTCAAGTCAGTCGGCGTGATGGGCGACGGCCGCACTTACGAATACGTCGTCGCGCTGCGTGCTGTGCAGACCCAGGACTTCATGACCGCACACTGGGCGCATTTGCCGCACGAATTGCTGGGGCGCGTCTCGAACCGTATCATCAACGAAGTGCGCGGCATCAATCGCGTGGTCTACGACATTTCGGGCAAGCCGCCGGCGACGATTGAGTGGGAATGAGCGGGAGTAGATTGCCCTGAACCAACCCGGGAGAAATACACAAGATGGTATCTACCGTATTGCGCACTGAACTCGCGCCTACCGGCACGCTGCGGGTCGCGCTGAACCTCGCCAATTTTTTGCTGAACAACGCAGCTAAGGATGAGAGCGGTGATTTTGCCGGCGTCGCCCCCGACATCGGCCGCGAGCTGGCGCGCCGCCTCGACGTGCCAGTGGCGTTTGTGCCTTACGCGCAACCCGGTGATCTCGCCGCTGCCGTGACTAGCGGCGCGTGGGACATTGGCCTCATTGGTGCTGATCCGCTGCGTGCCGCAGACATCACCTTCACTGCGGCCTACGTTGAAATCGAAGCCACTTACATGGTGCTGGCGGATTCACCGATTCGCACGCTGGAACAGGTCGATCAACCCGGTGTGCGCATCGCGCTCGCCGACAAGAGCGCCTATGACATGTATCTGCGCCGCACGCTCAAGCACGCCACGCTGTGCCGCGTCGAAGGCATCGAAGGCTCCTACCAACTGTTTGTGCGCGAGAAACTTGACGTACTCGCCGGCCTGCGCCCGCGTCTGGTGGCCGATCAAGCCAAGCATCCAGGTTCGCGCATTCTGGAAGGGCGGTTTACCTCGATCCAGCAAGCCATCGGCACGCCGCGTCCGCGTGAGGCGAGTGCTGCCTACCTGCGCGAGTTTGCGGAAGACATCAAGACCGGTCTGGTCGCGCACTTGATCGAGAAGCATGGCGTGCGCGGTCTAAGCGTTGCGCCGCCTGCGGTTTGACGCATCTTGAATGACAGAAGGCGCACCCATCTAACTCGGCGTCCAATCCGGCATTTTCCTCGGCGCGCGGCCCCGCATGTCACCCGCCTCACAAACCAACGTGCGACCCGGCGCGCAAAGTGAAAAGCAGGCAGCCCCTGTCACTAAAATGGCTCCCACCAACGATCCTGGCACCGCATCGGCCCAAGAGGCAGGATTCATGCGCCTCGCAGCCGAGCAGGCGTTGCAGGCTTCAAGCCACGATGAAGTCCCGGTGGGTGCGGTGGTGGTCAGAAATGGCGAAGTGATCGCCACGGGCCGCAATCAGCCGGTGGCGGCGCACGACCCGTCAGCGCACGCCGAGATGATTGCCTTGCGCGCCGCTGCTGCCAAGTTTGGCAACTACCGACTGCCCGATTGCGAGTTGTACGTCACGCTCGAACCCTGCGCCATGTGCGCCGGTGCGATGTTGCACGCGCGCCTGAGAAAAGTCATCTTTGGGGCGTACGATCCGAAGACCGGTGCGGCAGGCAGCGTGATCAACCTGTTCGACAACGCGCAGTTGAATCACCACACCCTGCTGCAAGGCGGCGTGATGCAAGACGAATGCGGCGCGCTGCTCAAGGAGTTTTTTGCCGCGCGCCGCCGCACCGAAAAACAGGAGTCCGTGATGAACGATGTGTTGCGCACGCCCGATGAACGCTTCAGCAATCTGCCCGGCTACCCGTTTGCGCCGCATTACATCGGCGATCTCAAGGGGTATCAAGGGCTGCGCCTGCACTATCTGGACGAGGGGGGCGCTGTTGCCGTGCAGGCGGGTGTTGTGCGGACCGGTGCTGCGCGGACCGGTGCTGCGCAGGCCAGCGCCACGCCTGCCGCCGCCGCGCAGAAAACGTTTCTTTGTCTGCACGGCCAGCCAACCTGGAGCTACCTGTATCGCAAGATGATTCCGGTGTTCACCCAGGCCGGGCATCGCGCCGTCGCGCCCGATCTGTTCGGCTTCGGCAAGAGTGACAAACCAGTCGATGATGCGCGCTACACCTACGATTTTCACCGTGGCATGCTGCTCAACTTGATTGAGCGTCTCGATTTGCGCAACATCGTGCTGGTAGTGCAAGACTGGGGCGGCCTGCTAGGACTGACCCTGCCGATGGAGATGCCGGAGCGGTTCAGCGGCTTGCTCATCATG
>JANPAR010000139.1:0-7575 GCA_031430015.1 Burkholderiales bacterium | reverse complement strand
GGCCTCGTCGGCGCGCATGCGCTGGCTGATGTCCATGTGCGTGCCGGCCACCCACAGCGGCTTGTCCTGCCGCGCAAACATTTCGGCAATCGGCCAATCGCGCTGTTCGATGATGACGCGCTTGCTCGCAGCGACTGCGAGCGGCGCGTTGGCCATGATGCGGCGCGCGAGTTTTTTGGCTTCTTCCAATGCCTGGCCCGGTTCCACCAGGGCGTTGATGAGGCCGTACTGATACAGGCGCTCGGCACTGATCATGTCGCCGGTAAGGGCTACTTCCATGGCGATGCGTTGCGGGATCAGTCGCGGCAGGCGCATGAGCCCGCCGGCTGCTGCACCCAAGCCGCGCTTGACTTCGGGCAGGCCGAAGGTGGCATTGCGTGCGGCAACCAGCAGATCGCACGCGAGCGCGGATTCGAAGCCGCCCGCCAGGGCATAGCCTTCGACTGCGGCGATCAGCGGCTTCTTGGGCGGTGTCATGGCAATGCCGAGGATGCCGCGCCCCTCGACGCGGGTGATTTCCCCCTGCAGGAAGGCCTTCAAGTCCATGCCGGCACAAAAATTTCCGCCGGCGCCGGTGAGGATGCCGATGCGTAGATCGGGGTTGCGATCCATTTCGTCGATGGCTTCGCATACGCCGTACGAGACCGCACGGTTGACGGCATTGCGTTGCGCTGGACGGTTGATGGTGACGATCACCATGCCGTCGAGGTGTTCCACCAGCACTTCATCGCTCATGATCGTTCTCGCTTAATAAGGGAACTGCCGGCGGGGTCAGGCGTCGCGCGGCTGAATCGCGTACAGGCGTTCCATCGCGTCGAGATATTCAGTCTGCAACTGCATCATCACCTCGCGCACGCTGGTCTCGTGATGCAGCATGCCGACAACCTGCCCGGCGGGGAATGAATACATGTCGCGCCGCTGGGCGCGCACCACGCGTGCGTGCGACTCGTTGTAGAGAATGCCTTGCAGGGGAGTCGGCAAATAGGCGGGTGCGCCGGGCGCTTCCCACGCCTCCGACAATTTGCTTTTGAGCATGCGCACTGGTTTGCCGGTGCGGGCACGGCGGCGCACGGCGTCTTCGGTCTTGGCGGCGAACATCGCTTCTTTCTCGAAGGCATCGAGCTCGCTCTCGCGCGTGCCGAGCCAGATGGTGCCGCACCACACGCCTTGCGCGCCGAGGGCGAGGGCGGCGGCGATCTGGCTGCCTTTCGCAATGCCGCCGGCTGCGAGCACGGCCACCTTGTTGTCCGTGGTTGCGCCGCCAGCAGCGAGCGCTTCGACTTGCTCCACCACTTGCGGTACCAGCACCATGGTCGCCACTTCGCCGGTGTGGCCGCCTGCCTCGGTGCCTTGCGCAATGATGACCTGCACGCCGGCGGCAACGTGGCGTTTGGCGTGCTCGCCTTTGCCGCACATGGCGCCGATGACAATGTTGTGGGCGCGCAGTTGTTCGACCACATCGGGCGGCGGCGAGCCGAGGGCGCTGACCACCATCTTGACTTGCGGATGCTTGAGTGCCACTTGCACCAGACGGCGCGCGCCATCGGGCGTCATGTTGCCGCGACCATCAATGATCTCGCGGTGGATCCGCTCGCGCTCGCCCGGGGGCAGAGGCGCAATACCAGCGTCATCGAGCATCTTGTCCATGAAGGCGCGGTGCTCCTGCGGGATCAGATGCTCCAGGTCTTCGCTGGTGGTCTCCGCTTCCTTGTCGTACTTGGAGGGAATGATGACGTCAACGCCGTACGGCTTGCCGCCGGTGTGCTGGTCGATCCAGCGCAACTCGGCCTCCAGTTGCTCGGGCGAAAACGTCGCCGCGCCCAGCACGCCGAAGCCGCCCGCCTTGGTGACTTCGACCACGACGTCACGGCAATGGGAGAAGGCGAAAATCGGTAACTCGCAGCCGAGGGTGTCGCAGATGGGGGTGCGCATGTTGATGCCTTTTCAGCCGCGTGGGATTGGGTACCGGTTTTGTCCGCTAGCGAATCAAGTGTGCGGGTGTGCACCTGCGCGTGTCAGCCCGCGACCACATCAAACACCGGCACCGGCGTGCCTTGCGCGTCCGGCTCGAAGCGCAACTGCATCGGCAGGTTGATCTTGAGCGGAGTGGTGCCGCGATAGTGGCCGAGCACGCGCCCGCCCTCGGCCATATCGACCGTGACCAGCGTATAGGGCAAGTCGGCGATGAAGCCGGGATGGAAGGCGTGGTGCGTCACGGTCCAGCTATAGAGAGTGCCACGCATGGATGATTGAATCCACTCAACCTGATCCGACTGGCAGGCACCACACCGCACCTGTGGATAGTGGCGCACCTTGCCGCAGGCACCACAGCGTTGCAGCATGAGTTTGTTGGCGCGCGCGCCGTCCCAATAGGGCGCGGACAGCGATGAGGGCTGGGGAACCGGTTTGGCGTGGCGCGGGGAGAGTTGCGTGGCAGATGCTGTTGTGGTCGTCATGATTTATCCCCTGCGCATGATGGCCATCGCGCCATCGCCTTGATCGCCATAGCCGGTGACAAGACCCACCTCGGCACCCTGTACTTGCGCACGCCCGCCGGCCCAGCGCAACTGGCGCACCAGTTCGACAACGTGATTCGATCCATACAGATGCCCTTGCGACAGCAGGCCGCCATGCGTGTTGGTCGGGAGCGCACCGCCCAGGCGCAAGCGGCCATTCACGATAAACGCGCCGCCCTCGCCCTTCTTGCAAAAGCCCATGTCTTCCAATTCGCAGATCACCACGTAGGTGAAGCAATCGTAAATTTCGGCCACGTCAATGTCGGCATGGGTGACGCCCGCCATCTTGAACACGCGCGGTGCGGCTTTGGCGAGGCCCACCTCGGTCATGTCGCGTCGCTGCGTGATTGACGCCGGCTGATCGGGGTGTCCCTCGGCCACGCCCATCACATAGACCGGGTGCTGGCGCATGTCGCGTGCGCGCTCCGCACTGCTCACGATAAAGGCGACGCCGCCGTCGCTCTCGAGGCTGCAATCCAACAGCCGGAACGGGTCGGCCACCATGCGCGAGTTGGCGTGGTCTTCGAGCGTGATCGGTTTTTTCATCACGGCGTTGTCGTTGAGCAGCGCGTGCTCGCGGCACACCACTGCGATTTCGCCGAACTGTTTGGTGGTGGTGCCGTACAACTCCATGTGGCGGCGCGCCATCGGCGCGTAAAGCTGCGCGGGCGCAATCGACCCAATCGGGTATTCGTATTCGGTGACCAGATGAAACTGCGGCATCTGGTGAATGCGCACGCCGGCGCGCGCACCGCTCGTCACATTGCGGCCGAATGGCACCAGCACGTGGTTGCACACGCCAGACGCCACTGCAGCTCCGGCCGCTTGCAGGGCCGCCACCGGGCTGGCGCCGCCGTGCGGGATCTGGATTGAGAAGCGCAGGTCTTCAATGCCGAAGTTGGTGATGAATTCTTCGGCACTGGCGCCGCTGATGCCCATTGGGATGATGCCGTCGATGTCACCGGGCTTGAGGCCGGCGTCGGCGATGGCTTTGAGCGAGGCTTCGAATTGCAGCTCGATGCCGGTCTTGGTGGCGCCGCGCGTGTAGGCAGTTTCGCCGATGCCGGTGACGGCGGATTTTTCTTTCAATGACATGGGGCTTCCTTGACTGCATTGATCTAAATTATGTACCGGCAGTGACGCTGGCAGGTGCCGCCGATGTGCTGGCCGCCTCTGCGTCACGCCATATCAACAGCGCGTCGAGGGCCTCGACCTGATCTCCGAGCACCCAAAGCGGATTGATGTCGGCCTCGACCAACTCATCGCCGCAGGCCAGCAGCACATCGCCGATGAGCGCAATCACTGCGGCAAGTCTGTCGCTGTCGGCAGCAGGCACACCGCGCTGGCCTTGCAGCAGTTTCGCACCGCGCAGGCTGGAGAGCATGCGCTTGACTTCGGCAGCATCGACCGGCAACAGGCGCAGCGCCACATCCTGCATGATTTCGACCCACACGCCGCCCAGGCCCACGGCCAGCACCGGCCCCCATTGCGGATCGCGCGTGAAGCCCACGAGCAACTCGATGCCGCGCTCGCGCATCGGCGCGACGATGACCCCTTCAATGCGGGCGTCAGGGCAATGGCGGCGTGCAGCGGTCATCATTTGCGTGAACGCCTGACGCACCGCATCGTCACCCTGAAGGTTGAGCGCCACGCCGCCGATGTCGCTCTTGTGGGCGATATCCGGCGACGCGATTTTCAGTACGACGCGCCCGCCCAAGGCACGGGCAACCGTGACGGCCTGCTCTGCGCCAGTTGACAGCGTAGCCGGTACCACGGGAACACCATGGCGTGACAAATAGCCAAGGGCCTCGCGCTCCGAACGCGGCCGCGTAGTGTCGTCGATCCGTGTTGACGTGACAGCGCTTGAGAGGGAAATATGGCTGTGATCCGCTCCCACCAAGGGTTTTCGGGAATGCTCCCGTTGCCGCTGTGACCACCGGAAGGCACCGGCGAGCCCGGTCAACGCGCGATCGAGCCCGCAGGCGAGATAGTCGAAACCTTCGGCCTTGATGATGCCGCGCGCCATGTCATTGATCGACGTATTGGTGTAGCTCACCAAAAATCCCGGCACCGGCGCCGCTGCCAGGCCGTTGCCTAAATGATGATGCAACTGTGACAGGCGTTCGCTGATCTGGTCATCATCGGTGGGCACCTGGTACCACGGACAGAGCAGGGCCGCCACATCGGGCTGCGCGCCCATCACACGCACCACGCCCTCACACTGCGCCGGCGTCACCGAGCCGGTGAGGTCAATCGGGTTATGCGGCGTGGCCGAATCGGGAATCGTGGCGCGCAGTGCAGCCTCGGTATGCGCAGTCAACGCGGCCAAGGCAATTCCACGCAAATGGGCGGTGTCCGCCGCAATTTCGCCGATGCCCCCCGAATTCGTGACGACAGCGAGGCCGCCCGTGCGCAGCACGCCGGTGCGCCCGGCGATGTCGGCAGTGGCCAGCAAATCCTCCATCGAGCGCACACGGATCACACCGTACTGTGCACAAATGCCGTCGAACACCTTGTCGTCGCCTACCAATGAGCCGGTGTGCGCCATGGCCGATTTGACGGTGATGTCGCTGGCACCAATTTTCAGTATCACCAGCGGCATGGCTGCTGCCAGCGCGCGCGCAGCCGCCAGGCGAAAACGTGCAGGGCTGCGAAAGGTCTCGGCAAATATCGCAATCGCGCGCGTGGACCGATCGTCAATCAAAAACTCGACAAAGGCCGCGCCGTCCAGATCAGCCTCGTTGCCTGTCGAGACTGCGTAGCTGAGGCCCACATCCTGCTGATGCGCCAGCGTCGACAAAAAATGGGCCGTCGCCCCACTCTGCGAAACGATGGCCACGCCACTGTTGCGCGAGGGCGCCTTGACCGGCGTGGTCCACACGTAGGCACGGTCGACGAAATTGATGAAGCCAAGACAGTTCGGGCCGAGCAATCGAATATTGTGCTTGGCTGCCAGCGCGCGCACCTGCTCCTGCGCGGCGGCACCGGCGGCGCCGGTTTCGGCGAAGCCTGCCGAGAGAATCACTGCGGCGCGCCCGCCTGCGGCAGCGAGGCCTGCGAGCGCATCAGCCACCGCTGCGGTGGGCGTCATGATGAGGCCGAGGGCGACCGGCTCTCCGAGCGCGGTGCAGCTGGTTGCCGTCTGCCGCCCGTGGGCGACAGCGCCGCGCGGATTGACCAGATGCACCTTGCCTTGATACCCACCCTGGGTCAGGTTGTTAAACGCAATCGATGACCAGCGCGACTTGTCCGACGCACCGATCAGGGCGACTGACGATGGATTGAGCAATGCGGTGATCGTCACTGGATGATTACAGGCCGGTCACACACATCAAAGCGGCTGCAGCCAGGCGTAAACAACGAGACACCAACGCGGCATCAAAGCGCGATGCCGAGCTTCTTGACCACGGCGCTCCAGCGCGCGACTTCACTGGCAACGTAGGCTTGCGCTCGCGCAGGCGTGGAGTTGCTCACCGGCGTGATGCCCAGCGCAGCGAGGCGCTCGAGCATGGCCGGGCGCTCCATCACGCGTGCAGCGGCCTTGGCAATCGGCTCGATAATCTCGCGCGGCGTGCCCAGCGGCGCCGCAAGTGCGTTGGAGGTGCCGGCCAGGATATCGATGCCGCCCTCGCGCGCGGTCGGAATCTCCGGCGCAATTTTTTCGCGCGCTTCGGCCATGGTGCAGATGATGCGCAGACGTCCCGACTTGTGATGCTGCTGCAGGGTGCCGGTGGTCTCGATAATGTATTGCACGTTGCCGGCGATGGTATCGGTGATCGCCCCGGCGCTGCCGGCGTAGGCGATATCGACCACATCAACGCCGGCGCGCTCCTTGAACAACTCGCCGGCCAGGTGCACCGTGGTGCCCAGACCGGCATGGCCGTAGGACATCTTGCCGGGGCGCGCCTTGGCATAGGCGATCAGGCTCTTGAGGTCGGTGACGGGCAAGGCGGGGTTGACAGCAATCACAAACGGCGCATTGGTGAGCAACGCGATCCACTGGAAATCCTCGACCGGGTTGTAAGGCGGCTTGGCGCGCGAGATCGGCGCTGATACCGAGGTCGAACCGGTCGCCATCATCAGTTGGGTGCCGTCTTTTGGGGCACGCAAAAAGCCAATGGCAACGGTGAGGCCGCCGGCGCCAGGCTTGTTTTCCACCAGCACCGGCCGCTGCAATTCTTCGCGCAGATTGTCGGCAAAGATGCGCGCAAACAAATCACCCGAACCGCCGGGCGGAAAGCCGACCGCAATCCTGATTGGCGTGTCGCTCTGCGCCAGCGCATTGCTGCCGGCGCCGAGGGTCACCGTCACGGCCAGGCCGGCACCGGCTTGCAGAAGACGGCGGCGTGCCTGCTTCTGCATCAAGGTCGAATCATTCATCTTGCCTCCTCGGTGATTTTTTTGCGATCCGCACATCTGTTGCCCTGTGCAGCAACACCAAATCTGCAACGACGGCGCTTACGCCAATTCAAACCAGAAATCGAGCACGTCGCCGGTGCGATGCAGCGCAAACTTTGTCATTACCTTGGTGCCCACTGCAAGTTGTGCCGCCGCTTTGGCGCCGTCGCTCAAGTCGATACCCTTGAAGTATCCGCCAATTGCCGTATTTGCGCCCGCGCGCACCCGGCTATCGCAGTCTGGATTCTAATTTTCATATTCTCGAAATAGTTTCCTTGAATATGAATATCATACCATGCCAGTCTGCTATTGGGAATCGCGCCGCGGACACCCTTCCGGCCAGGCCGGGGTGACTATGCTGCCAGTCGGCCTCCAGCGGAAGTCGATGCATGCATTGGTGCTGACGCGTTCCCGAACACTCCCGGTCCAAGAGCCCTGCGGACCGGCCTGACAAGCCCGTTCAGGCCTTCAGGCGTTCAAGGCCGGCAATCGGCCTGTCCGGCGGCTGAATTGCCGATGCTGCGCCCACCGGTGTTGCCGGCGGCAATCACCGCCGGCATGGTCACGCGCACGCCGCTCTGCGCCGGCACGATGGCCGGTGCTGCGGTGGCACTGGGCACATAGCCGAATTGGCCCGGATTGATGGTCTGGCTGCCCTGCG
>JANPAR010000138.1:0-15664 GCA_031430015.1 Burkholderiales bacterium | reverse complement strand
CCGACGCGTGGCTGGGCATCATCACCGCCGGCAAGACCTACAACGACCTGCGCCAGTGCTTCCTGGAGCTGGGCCTGGACGACGCCGCGCTGCGCCGCTACGGCATCCGCATCCTGAAGATGGGCATGCTGTTCCCGATGGAGCCGCAGATCGTGCGCGACTTCGCGCGCGGCCTGGAGGAGATCTTCGTCATCGAGGAGAAGCGCCCCTTCCTCGAGATGTTCGCCAAGAACGTGCTCTACGGCATGGCCAACGCGCCGCGCATCGTCGGCAAGTTCGACGAGGAGGAGAAGGAACTGCTGCCGCACTACGGCGAGTTCGAGTCCGACATTATCGGCCGCGCCTTGGCGAAGCGCCTGTCGGGCAAGGCGCGGGTCGAATCGGCCGAGGCCTGGCTGGCACGCGTGGACGAGATCCATGCGCGCGACAAACTGCCCACCGCAACCCGCACCGCGTGGTACTGCTCGGGCTGCCCGCACAACAGCTCGACGGCCCCGGTCGATGGCAGCATCGTCTCGGCCGGCATCGGTTGCCACACGATGGCGATGTGGATGGACCGCAATGTGGTGATGGGCACCCACATGGGCGCCGAGGGCGCGCAGTGGATCGGCATGGCGCCGTTCACCGACACCAAGCACATCTTCCAGAACATGGGCGACGGCACCTACGCCCACTCGGGCAGTTTGGCGATCCGCTACGCCGCCGCGAACAACGTCAACATCACCTACAAGCTGCTGCGCAACCTCCACACCTCGATGACTGGCGGCCAGGAAATCATGGGCAAGGAGCCGCTCGCGAACCTGGTCTCCGACCTGCTCGCCAACGGCGTGAAGAAGGTGATCGTCACCAGTGATCGCCCCGAGTTGATCAGCGGCCTGCCTGGCGCCACCGAAGCCTGGCATCGCGACCGCCTGGACGAGGCGCAGCGCGTGCTGGCCGAAACCCCCGGCACCACGGTGTTGGTGCACGACCAGGAATGCGCGGCCGAACTGCGCCGCGCGCGCAGCCGCGGCAAGGCCGAGGAACCGGTCGAAGTCACCGTCATCAACGAACGTGTCTGCGAAGGCTGCGGCGACTGCGGCGTCAAGTCCAACTGCATGAGCGTCGAGCCGGTCGCCACCGAGTTCGGCCGCAAGACGCGCATCCACCAGTCTTCGTGCAACAAGGACTTCTCCTGCGTCAAGGGCTTCTGCCCCTCGTTCCTGACGATCACGCCCAACCCCGAGCCGGCGGCCGCCGATGATGGCAAGAAGAAAAAGAAGAAGGGCCGCATTCCGGCGCTCGAGCGCGAACTGCCCAACCCGGTGTCCAAGGTCGATTCGAGTTTCGGCTTCGGCATCCACGTCATGGGCATCGGTGGCACCGGCTCGGTGACCGTCGTGGCCACCATCGCCAATGCGGCACGGCTCGAAGGCAAACACGTGATCGGGCTGGACCAGACCGGCCTGGCGCAAAAGGGCGGCGCGGTCATCTCCGACATCAAGATCACGAACGAGCCGTTCAGCGGTTCGAACAAGATCTCCGACGGCCGCACCGACCTGTACCTGGGCTTCGACATCCTCAACGCGACGGACCCGAAAAACCTGGACAAGTGCCTGCCCGAACGCACGATTGCCGTGGTCAACACCACGCAGACGCCGACCGGTCAGATGGTTTCGAACCGGAAGAATTTCTTCCCCATCGTGCAGTCGCTGACCGACGGCATCGACCGTGTCACGCGCAAGGAACACAACGTCTTCGTGGATGGGCAGGCGATGGCCGAGGGCCTGTTCGGCGACGCCATGGCGACCAACAACTTCATGGTTGGCGTTGCCTTCCAGGCCGGGACGATTCCCTTGAAGGCCGAATCGATCGAGACCGCAATCAAGAACTCTGGCGTCGGTGTCGAGCAGAGCGTGGCCGCGTTCCGCTGGGGTCGCATGGTCGTGATTGATCGTGCCTTCGTCGAGGCCGAGATCGCCAAGTACGCGCCGAAGATCGAGAAGCCCCTGCTCTCGGCCGCTGCGCGAGCGATCGTCGACGCGGTCGGCGCGCAGGGCGAGACGAGGCGCCTGCTGGAAGTTCGTGTGCCCGAGCTCATCGCCTACCAGGACGAGGCCTACGCGAAGCGTTATGCCGACGTGCTCAAGCGCGTGGTCGCCGCCGAGGCCAAGGCCGTTGCGGGCAAGACGGGCTTGGCAGAGGCCGCCGCGCGCTACCTCTACAAGTTGATGGCCTACAAGGACGAGTACGAGGTGGCGCGCCTGCACACCGACCCGGCTTTCGTGGCCCAGCTCGACGCGATGTTCAAACATGGCTATACGGTCAAGTACAACCTCGCGCCGCCAGCGATCTCGAAGAAAGATCCCGTCACTGGCCATCTCATCAAGCAGCAGTTCGGTCCCTGGATGCGCAGTGCCTTCGGCCTGATGAAGAAGTTCAAAGGCCTGCGCGGCGGCGGGCTGGACTTCTTCGGACGTACCGAGGAGCGTCGCCAGGAGCGCCAGATGATCGACGACTACATCAAGGAACTCGACGGCATCTGCGCCGCGCTGAGCCCCGTCAACCATGCCGCAGCGGTGGCGCTGGCCAGCGTGCCCGACGAAGTCCGCGGCTACGGGCATGTGAAGGAGAAGAGCGTTGCCGAGGCGAAGACCTTGCGGGAACGGCGTGCAGCGGCGTTTCGCAACCCGCAAGCGCAAGCGCAGTTGCAGCCGCAGCCGCAGCCGGGCGTTCAATCGGTGCCCGCCTGATGTCGCGACGTGCCCATGAGCGAAGTCAGGGCCTCCCCTCCGGTGACCGTGCTGGTGGCTCGGCGCGTGCGGCGTGGTCGCACACGGGAGTTCGAGCGCTTGATGGTGGGCATGCAGGCGGCGGCGATGTTTCCCGGTCACATGGGCGGGTTCCTAATTCCGCCGGAACAGGCCGAGCAGGGTTGTTATCGCGTGCTGTTCGCCTTCGACACCGATGCGCACTTGCAGGACTGGACGCAGGGCCGGGAACGGCAGCGTTGGCTCCGGCGCATTGCAGACGTGACGCACGGCGACGCAACGATGCGCGTGCTGAGCGGCCTGGAGACCTGGTTCGCGCTGCCTGCCGCGAGAACCAGGTTGCCGCCGGCGCGCTGGAAGATGGCCATCGTCACATGGATGGGTATCTTTCCGCTCGTCCTGCTGACTTCACACACGATCGCTCCCGTGCTGGGCAGCTGGATTCATCCACTGCTGGTGTCGACGCTTTCGACGGGCCTGATCACGGTCGCGATGACCTGGGTGGTCATGCCGGCTTTGGTCCCACTGTTCGGCAATTGGCTGTACCCCGCTTCGGCTGAGACCGCCCCACCACAACCCAATTCGGAGGTTTCATGAACGAACTCAACGGCTACGACATCGAAGACCTGAACGCCGGCATGAGCGCGACCTTTGCCAAGACGATCACCGAGGCCGACATCGTTCTGTTTGCCAGTGCGTCGGGCGACAACAACGCCGTGCACATCAACGAGGAGTTTGCGCAGACCACGCAGTTCAAGGGTCGCATCGCGCACGGCATGTTGACGGCCAGCGTGATCTCGGCGGCGATTGCCGGCCGGCTGCCCGGCCCCGGCACGATCTACCTCGGCCAAAACCTGCGCTTCAAGGCGCCGGTGCGCCCCGGTGACACCGTGCATGCCACGGTCACCGTCAAGGAGTTGTTTGCCGAGAAGCGCCGCGTGGCGCTCACCACGGTGTGCACCGTCAACGGCAAGGTGGTGATCGAAGGCGATGCGCTGGTGATGCCCACCTCCCGCGAAACCCGTTCGACCAACCGCGTCTAGCGACCAGTTCCATTAACCGAAACCTTGAGGAGAGAAACCATGTCAACGAACAAAGCACCCGCAATAGACCTGTCGAATGCCTTCGGCGATCTGACCAAGATGTTCGAGCAGTTCAAGTTGCCTGGCGTCGACACGGCTGAGATCGAAGCGGCGCGGCGCAAGGACGTCGAAGCACTGGTGCAAGCCAACCAGGCGGCTTTTGAGGGCATGCAGGCGTTGGCGAAAAAGCAGACCGAGATGCTGAAGCAAGCGATGGAAGACATCCAGGCTGCGGTGAAGGGTGCTGCCGGAAGCGTCGGCGATCCCGCCAAGCAAGGCGAACTCGCGCGCAAAGCCTACGAAAAGGTGCAAGGTGACATGAAGGACCTGGCCGAGATTGCGCGCAAGTCGCAAGCCGATGCGATGGCCAAGATTACCCAGCGCGGCACCGAGCATCTGGACGAAGTCAAGAAGATGATGAAGCTCAAGTGAGCTTTGCGCGCCAGAAGAATCACTCGATAAACATCACCCGACACACACGATCCACTCGGAGACCATCATGACAAACACACTGAGCATCAGGCGCTCGCTTCTCCTCTTTGCGGCCGCGGCGCTGGCATGGCCAGCGGCCATGGCCCAGGCACCGTCCAAGCTGAAGGTCGGCCTGATGTTGCCGGCCACCGGCACATTTGCTGTCTTAGGGGCCGCCATCGAAAACGGCTTCAAGCTCAGCGTCGCCGAGCAAGGCGGCAAGCTCGGAGGCCGTGAGGTCGAATTTGTCAAGGTCGACGACGAGTCCGACCCGGCAAAGGCCATCGACAACGTCAACAAGCTGATCAAGCGCGACAACGTCGATGTACTGGTGGGCAGCGTTCACTCGGGCGTGGCGATGGCGATGGCCAAGGTGGCCAAGGAGTCGGGCACGCTGCTCATCGTGCCCAATGCCGGTGCCGATGCGATCACCGGCCCGATGTGCGCGCCCAACATCTTCCGCTCCAGCTTCAGCAGCTGGCAGCCGGGTTATGCGGCCGGCGAGGCGATGGCCAAGAAGGGCCTCAAGACGGCGGTCACCATCACCTGGAAGTACGCTGCGGGCGACGAGATGGTGCGCGGCTTCAAAGAGGCCTTCGAGAAGGCCGGCGGCAAGGTGACGAAGGAGCTGAACCTGCCGTTCCCGAACGTCGAGTTCCAGGCTCTGCTAACCGAGGTCGCCGCAGCAAAGCCCGAGGCGGTGTTTGCGTTTTATGCTGGCGGCGGCGCCGTCAAGTTCGTCAAGGACTACGCCGCTGCGGGCCTGAAGAAGATTCCGCTTTATGGCACAGGCTTTCTCACGGACGGCACGCTCGAGGCGCAGGGCGCCGATGCTGCAGGTGTGTTAACGACGCTGCACTATGCCGACGGCCTGAATACGCCCAAGGACACAGCCTTCCGCCTAGCCTACGTCAAGGCCTACAAGCTTCAGCCCGACGTCTACGCCGTGCAGGGCTACGACGCGGCGCAGATGCTGGGGGTTGGGCTGGCCGCGACCAAGGGCGATGTGGCCAAAAAGGCCGAGTTTGGCGCCGCCCTGCGCGCAGCCACGATTGACAGCCCGCGCGGCAAGTTCACGATCTCCAAGGCCCACAACCCCGTGCAGGACATGTACTTGCGCGAGGTCTCGGGCAAGGAGAACAAGGTCGTCGGCATCGCCAGCAAGGCGCTGAGCGACCCGGCACGCGGCTGCAAGATGTAGCTGCCTTCCGGCGCCAATCTCTAGCCTCTTTCACCCACACCGCCACGTCCTGATCAAGTCAGGGCGTGGCGGCAAGGCAGGACTTGCCCCATGGAACTAACGACCTTTCTGATTCAATGCCTGAACGCGGTGCAGTACGGGCTGCTGCTGTTCCTTGTGGCTTCCGGGCTGACGCTGATCTTCGGGATCATGGGCGTCATCAATCTGGCGCACGGCAGCTTCTACATGATCGGCGCCTACATGGCCTTTGCGCTGTCGCCGGCCGTGGCCAGCCTCTTCGGTGGCGGCTTCTTCTCGGTGCTGATCGTTGGCACGGTGCTCGCCGTGTTGCTGGGCTACGTGCTCGAGTGGGCGTTCTACAGCTACCTGTACGACCGCGAACACCTGCAGCAGGTCTTGATGACCTACGGCCTGATCCTGGTCTTCGAGGAGCTTCGCAGCCTGCTCGTCGGCGACGACGTGCATGGCGTCAAGGCACCGGAGTTCCTGGCCGGGGTGCTGCCGCTGGGCGACTTGATGACCTACCCGGTGTACCGGCTGTTCATCTCTGCGGTCTGCATCGCGCTGGCGATCGGCATGTGGCTGGTGTTCACCAAGACGCGCCTGGGAATGATGATCCGGGCCGGTGCAACTAACCGCGAGATGGTGCAGTCGCTGGGCATTGACATCAAGTTCCTCTACCGCGTCGTGTTCGCCGCCGGCGTGGCAATCGCGGCGCTGGCCGGCATGGTGGCCGCGCCGGTGTCGTCGGTCTACCCGGGCATGGGCAACCAGGTGCTGATCATCTGCTTCGTCGTGGTGGTGATCGGCGGCATCGGTTCGATCAAGGGCGCGCTCGTCGCCGCGCTGCTGATCGGCGTGGTGGACACCTTTGGCAAGGTGCTGCTGCCTTCAGCGTCTGGTGTGCTGGTGTACCTGCTCATGGCGGCAATTCTGCTGTGGAAGCCCGATGGACTGTTCAAGGCGGGATGAACGATGAACAACATGAATGTCTCTTCAAAACTGATCTTCACCGCGGTGGTGTTTGGCGCACTCGCGATCTTTCCGCTGTTCGCCAGCAGCTTTGGCGTCGACCTGGTGAGCAAGATCATGATCTACGCCATCCTTGCGCTGAGCCTGGAGCTGCTGGTCGGCGGCACCGGGCTGGTCTGCTTCGGCCAGGCGGCGTTCTTCGGCATCGGCGCCTACGCGGCGGTGCTGTTGTCGCCCCAGAACGAGTCGGCATCGGTCGCCTGGTTGCTGCCGGCAAGCATCGTCTGCGCCGCGATTTATGCCTTGTTCGTCGGCTCGCTGTCGCTGCGCACCAAGGGCGTGTACTTCATCATGGTCACGCTGGCCTTCGCGCAGATGGCCTACTTCGTGGTGCATGACACCCCGCTTGGCGGTGGCACCGACGGCATTTACCTGACGATGAAGCCCGTGCTCGGGTCCGTGCTTGACTTGGACAAGCCGGTGGCGATGTACGGCTTCACACTGGCTTGCCTGGCTTTTGTCTTTGTGCTGCTGGCCGTGCTGTCGAGTTCGCGCTTCGGGCGCGCGCTGGCCGGCATCCGGGTCAACGAGCAGCGCATGAAGGCCACCGGCTTCTCGACCTACCCGTACAAGTTGGCGGCGTTCACGATCTCGGGCGCCATCGCCGGATTGGCCGGGTTCCTGTTCGCGGTGAAGGACGGGTTCGTCAACCCCGAAATGATGAGCTGGCACCTGTCGGGCGCTGTGCTGGTGATGATCATTCTGGGCGGGCTGGGTCATCTGCGCGGGGCCCTGATCGGCGCGTTCGCGTTTGCGCTGCTGCAGGAGTTCTTCAAGTCCGAAGTGGTCTGGGGCGCTTTTGCAAAACACTGGCACCTGGGCTTGGGCCTCACCATCATCGCCACCGTCGCATTGCTGCCACGGGGCCTGGTCGGACTGCCGGCCCAGATCCGCGAACGTCTAACGGGCGGCCTGACGGGCCGCGCCGGCGTCGGCCAAAAGAAGGAGGCGTGAAGCCATGCAAACCGGTGACATCCTTCTTCGAGGCGTTGACATCACGCGCCGCTGGGGCGGCCTGGTGGCCGTCAACAAGGTCTCGCTCGAACTTGAGCGGGGCACGGTCCACGCGGTGATCGGCACCAACGGTGCCGGCAAGTCCACGCTCATCAACATGCTGTCGGGCGAGTTCCCGCCATCGGAAGGCGCGGTCCATCTGCTGGGGCAGGACGTGACGGCCTGGACGCAGGCCCGGCGCGCGCGCGCCGGCCTCGGGCGCAGCTACCAGCGCAACACGATCTACCCGACCTTCACGGTGTTCGAGAACTGCCGGCTCGCCGCGCAGGCCACAGCACAGATGCCGTGGCGGTTCTGGCAGCGTGCCGACCGCTGCGAGGTCAGCACACCCGCCGCGCGCGAGGCCGCGTCGCGAGCCGGTCTGGACAAGGTGCTCGATCGCCAGGCCGGCATGCTGTCGCATGGCCAAAAGCGTCAGCTCGAACTTGCCATGTGCCTGGCGACGCAGCCGCAAGTGTTGCTGCTGGACGAACCGCTGGCCGGCATGGGCGCAGAGGAAACCGATCGCATGCTGCACCTGCTCTCCGAACTCAAGGGTGGCCACGCGATCCTGCTCGTCGAGCACGACATGGACGCGGTGTTCCGTATCGCCGACACGATCACGGTGATGGTCAACGGCAGCAAGATCGCCTCGGGCAACCCGAACTTCATCCGCAACAGCCCCGAGGTGCGCACAGCCTATCTGGGCGAGGGGCATTGAAATGACTATCCATCAGGACTTGCTGGTCGACGCCAAGGGATTGCACGCCTGGTACGGCTCGAGCCATGTGTTGCACGGCATCGTCGTGCAGATCGGCAAAGGCCAGACGATGGGCCTGCTCGGGCGCAATGGCATGGGCAAGAGCACGTTGATCCGCACCTTGCTCGGGCATGTGACGCAGCGCGAAGGCCATATTCAGCTGTTCGGCCAAGACGTATCCAAGGCCAAGCCCTACGAGGTGGCCCGCCTGGGTGTGGCCTACGTGCCCGAAGGGCGCGGGGTGTTCCCCAATTTGACGGTGCGCGAAAACCTCGTGATGGCATCGCGCCCCGGCCGCGACGGCCGCAACGACTGGACCTACGAGCGCGTGCTGAAGACCTTCCCGCGGCTGACCGAGCGACTCACCAACCTCGGCTCGCAGCTCTCGGGCGGCGAGCAGCAGATGCTGTCGATCGGACGCGCGCTGATGACGCACCCCGAGCTGATCATTCTCGACGAAGCCACCGAGGGCTTGGCGCCGCTGATCGTGCTCGAGATCTGGAAGGTGATTGCCGACATCCGAGAGAGCGGAATCGCCACGTTGATCGTCGACCGCGATTATCGCAAGGTACTCGCGCACAGCGACCAGGCGCTGGTGCTGCAGAAGGGGCAGGTTGAGCTCGCCGGGCCGGCGCAACAGGTGGCAAGCGACCCCGCGCTGCCCAAGTTGCTGGGCGTCTGAACGACGTGCAATGACGCCATGACCGCTGCCAATCTGCCCATCGAAGAACTGCGCCAGCGGCTGGCGCAGATTCCCTTGCAAGGCCAAAGCGCAGCCGGACCGGAATCGGTCTACCGCGAGTTGATCGGCTTTGTACCCCCCTGCGCGGATGCGCGCGGTGATGCGACGCTGGACACGATGCTGCGTGGCATGCACGAACAGATGCGCCTTCGCGGGTGGACTCCGTGTTCGATTCAGGCGAAGACGGCGCATTTGCTGCTTCTGGCGATGCTCCTGAACGAGCATGGGGCCACCGCGGTTGCGCAAGGCATCGCCGCACGCCGCGCCGGCGCAAGTTGGGACGAGTTGCGCGGTGTGGTGCGCTTGGTGTTCTTGCTGCACGGCCTGCCCGGAGCCAACCGCGGCGACGAGTTTCTGACCGCACTCGCCGAGCGCGAGCGTGAGGACCGGATTGCTGGCGCCGTGGCAGCGTACGGCTGACCCGATATCGCCGCCCGGTCAGATGACTGAAACCTTTCCAACGGAGTTGACGATGAATTCGCCATTCAACATGCCGGACGAATATGTCCAGGGCTTCTTCAAGGCCGGGCAGAGCCTGCTGCAAGCGTTGACGCCGACGCCTGGGCCGGCCGGTGAAGTTTCCACGCCGCCCCGCGCGACGCCGTTGGCCGAACTGCAGATGAACTACTTCCAGCAGCAGCTTGCGCTGTGGGCCCGAATGATGAGCGGCGGCGGTGCGGGCGAGCCGCTGGTGGCGCCGGAACGTGGCGACCGGCGCTTCAATGCCGCCGAGTGGCGCGATAACCCTGCGTACAGTCTGTTGAAGCAGAGCTACCTGCTCAACTCAAAGCTGTTCACCGACGTCGCCGAAGCGGCGAATCTTGACGACGCGGCCAAACACAAACTGCGCTTCTACACGCGCCAGTTTATCGATGCGATGAGCCCGGCCAACTTTGCCGCGACCAATCCGGACGTGCTCAAGGCTGCCCTCGAATCCAAGGGAGAGAGCGTCAAGGCGGGCTTCGAGAACCTGCTGGCCGACATGCGCAAGGGTGGTCTCACGATCACCGATGAGTCGGCCTTCGAGGTCGGCAAGAACGTGGCGGTGTCCGAAGGCGCGGAGGTCTTCGAGAACGAGTTGTTCCAGTTGCTCCAGTACGCGCCGTTGACCGACCAGGTGGCGAGCCGCCCGTTGCTCATCGTGCCGCCAGCCATCAACAAGTTCTACATCCTCGACCTGCAGCCGGAGAACTCCTTCGTTCGCTTTGCGGCCGGGCAAGGCCAGACCGTGTTCCTGGTGTCATGGCGCAATCCCGACGCGAGCTGCGGCCATATCACCTGGGACGACTACCTGGCGCAGGGCGCGATGAAGGCCATCGAGGTGGCGCTCGCTGTCAGTGGCGCCGACAAGGTCAACGCGGTGGGCTGGTGCGTGGGCGGCACCATTCTGTCGTCGGCTCTGGCTGTGATGCGCGCACGTGGCGATGAGTCGGTGGCCAGCGTGACACTGCTGACCACGATGCTCGATTTCTGCGATCCGGGTGACCTGGGTGTGTTCATCGACGAGCAAGGTGTCGCGAAACGAGAACAGACGATCGGCCAGGGTGGCATCTACGCCGGCTCCGAACTCGGCTTTGTGTTCCAGACCCTGCGTGCCAACGACCTGATCTGGCCGAACGTGATCAACAACTACCTGAAGGGCAAGTCGCCCGAGGCTTTCGACCTGCTGTACTGGAACGCCGACGCCACCAATCTGCCGGGCCCGATGTACGCCTGGTACCTGCGCAACATGTACTTCGAGAACAACCTGCGCGTGCCGGGCAAGCTGACGATGTGCGAGACGCCGGTGGACCTGGGCGACATCGACATGCCGAGCTACGTGCTGGCGACACAGGAAGATCACATCGTGCCGTGGCGATCGGCCTACCGCACCACGCAACTCGTGGGCGGCAAGTCGCAGTTCGTGCTGGGCGCCAGCGGGCACATCGCCGGCGTCATCAACCCGGCGTCGAAGAACAAGCGCAGCTACTGGACCGGCGGCGAGCAGGGCGACGACGCGCAAGCGTGGCTGGCCAGCGCCACCGAAACACCGGGCAGCTGGTGGACGCACTGGATGAAGTGGCTGTCACCAAAAGGCGGCAAGGCCGTGCCCGCCCGGCGCAAGCTGGGCAGCAAGAAGTACCCCATCGTCGAGGCAGCGCCCGGGCGTTACGTCAAGGTGAAGGCGAGCCAACCCGCGAGTCAACCCGCGAGTCAACCCAAATGAACTACGACAACATCCTCGTTGAAGTGCACGGCGATGGGCCGCTTCGCACCGGTGTCATCACACTCAACCGGCCCAAGCAGCTCAACGCGCTGAACGACGCGCTGATGGATGACTTGGGCGCAGCGCTGATGGTCTATGACGCCGATGACGGCATCGGCTGCATCGTCGTCACCGGCAGCGAAAAAGCCTTCGCTGCTGGCGCCGACATCGCAGCGATGGCGGCCTTCGACCACATGCAGGTCTACAAGGCCGGCTACATCACGCGCAACTGGGAGACGCTGACGACCATCCGCAAGCCGGTCATCGCCGCCGTCGCGGGTTTTGCGCTCGGCGGCGGCTGCGAGGTGGCGATGATGTGCGACTTCATCATCGCCGCAGACACTGCCAAGTTCGGGCAACCGGAGATCAAGCTCGGCGTCATTCCCGGTGCGGGGGGCACGCAGCGCTTGCCGAGGGCCGTCGGCAAGTCCAAGGCGATGGACATGGTGTTGACCTCGCGCATGATCGACGCTGCCGAGGCCGAACGGGCTGGGCTCGTCTCCCGTGTCGTAGCGGCTGACAAACTGATGGACGAGGCGCTCACCGCCGCAGCGGTGATCTGCAGTTTGAGCCTGCCCAGCGTGATGATGGCCAAGGAAGCGGTGAACCGTGCGTTTGAAACGCCACTGGGCGAGGGCGTGCGGTTTGAGCGGCGCCTGTTCCATTCCTTGTTCGGCACTGCGGATCAGCAGGAGGGCATGGCCGCCTTCATGGCCAAGCGCAAGCCCGCGTTCCAGCATCGCTGAGACTGCGCCCGTACCGGCCATGCTCATGCCCACAAAATCAGCCGACGGCCGGGTCTCGGCTGTCGCACAAGATGCCCTGCACCGAGTGGTCATCGTCGGCGGCGGGGCTGGCGGACTGGAGCTCGCCACCGCGTTGGGGGAGAAGTTCGGCAACAAGCCCGGCCACAAGTTCGGCAGGTCGGGCCGCGCCGCCGTCACGCTGATCGACCAGGCGCGCTCACATGTGTGGAAGCCCAAGCTGCACGAGATTGCTGCGGGCAGCATGGACATCGGCCTGCATGAAGTCTCGTACCGCGCCCAGGCGCACTGGCACGGCTTCCACTTTCGGATCGGCCAGTTGACCGGCATCGACCGCGCCGGCCGCCTGGTGCATGTCGCGCCATTCATCGACGAGGACGGCGTGCAAGTCACTCCCGCGCGCAGCTTCGGCTATGACACCCTGGTGATCGCCGTGGGCAGCCAGAGCAACGACTTCGGCACACCGGGTGTTGCCGAACACGCGCTGAAGCTCGAAACCACAGACGACGCACGGCGCTTTCACCGCCGCATGGTGGGCGCACTGATCCGCGCCAATGCACAACTGGCGCAGCATGAGCCGCTGGCGCCGCACCAGCTCCAGGTCGCGATCATCGGCGCGGGTGCCACCGGGGTCGAACTGTCGGCCGAGTTGCACCGCACGACGCGCGAGCTGGTCGCCTACGGGTTGGACCGCATCGACTCTGAGCGGGACCTGCAACTGCACCTGATCGAGGCCGCCGAGCGCGTGCTGCCAGGCCTGCCCGAGCGCATGTCCACGGCAGCGCGGCAAATGTTGGAAGGGATAGGCGTGCAGGAGCACACCGGCGCCAAGGTCGCTGAAGTGCTGCCCGAGGGTGTGCGCTTGAGCGACGGCCGCCGCATCGCAGCCGAACTGGTGGTGTGGGCCGCAGGCGTAAAGGCGGCCGACTTTCTGCGCGACCTGGACGGCCTGGAGTCCAACCGTATCAATCAGCTCGTCGTGCGGCCCACGCTGCAGACCACGCTGGACGACGACATATTTGCGATCGGTGACTGCGCCGCGTGCCCTTGGCCCGAGGCCGACCAAGGCAAGGGCGGATGGGTGCCGCCGCGTGCCCAGGCGGCGCACCAGCAGGCCTCGCTGATGGTCAAGCAGGTGCAGCGCCGGCTTGCCGGCAACGCGCTGCTGCCCTATCGCTACCGCGACTTCGGATCGCTGGTCTCGCTGGGCGAGTTCAGCACGGTGGGCAACATGATGGGTGGCGCAGTCGGTGGCTTGATGGGCGGCAGCCTGATGATCGAAGGCTTCATGGCACGTGTCATGTACCTGTCGCTGTACAAGATGCACGAGGTCGCCCTGCACGGCATTGCGAAGGTGGGGCTCGACACGCTGGCACGGCTGATCACCCGCCGCACCGAACCCCATGTCAAGCTGCACTGAGGCGCACCCAAATGGACGCTCTGCTGCTTGCCCGTATTCAATTCGGCTTCACGATCTCGTTTCATATCGTGTTCCCGGCTCTCACCATCGGCCTCGCGAGCTACCTGGCGGTGCTCGAAGGGCTTTGGCTGAAGACGGGACGGCAGGTCTACATGGACCTTTACCACTTCTGGTCCAAGATATTTGCCGTGGCCTTTGGCATGGGCGTGGTCTCGGGGGTGGTGATGGCCTACCAGTTCGGCACCAACTGGAGCGAGTTCTCGCGCTTCGCCGGTGGCATCACCGGGCCCCTGCTGGCATATGAAGTGCTGACCGCGTTTTTCCTCGAGGCCGGGTTTCTGGGTGTGATGTTGTTCGGCATGCAGCGCGTCGGGCCTGCGCTGCATTTCATATCGACGGTGGCTGTGGCGGTCGGCACGCTGATTTCGTCGACCTGGATCCTGGCCTCGAACAGCTGGATGCACACGCCGCAGGGCCACGCGATCATCGATGGGCGTGTGGTGCCGGTGGACTGGCTCGCGGTCATCTTCAATCCGTCGTTTCCGTACCGGCTGACGCACACGGTGCTGGCCGCGTTCATCACGGCCGCGCTCGTCGTCGGTGGCAGCGCGGCCTGGCATCTGCTGCGCGGCCGCAGTCACGAACCGGTGCGCGTGATGCTGTCGATGGCGCTGTGGATGCTGCTCGCTGTGGCGCCGCTGCAAGCCGTCGTGGGCGATGCGCATGGCCTGAACACCCTTGAGTACCAGCCGGCCAAGCTGGCGGCGATCGAGGGTCATTGGCAGAACCACCCGGGCGAAGGTGTGCCGTTGATTCTTTTCGGCTGGCCCGACATGCAGGCCGAGACCACGCACTGGAAGGTCGAGATACCACGCGGCGCGAGCCTGCTGCTGACGCACAGTTGGGACGGCAATATCCCCGCGCTGAAGGACTTCCCACGCGCCGACCGTCCGAACTCGACCATTGTGTTCTGGACCTTCCGGGCAATGGTCGGGCTCGGCTCGCTGATGATCCTGCTGGCGCTGCTCGGCCTGTGGCTGCGCCGAGGTGGGCGCCTCTACAGGTCGCGCATGTTTCTGCGCTTTGCGCTGCTGATGGCACCGAGCGGATTCATCGCGCTGCTCGCCGGTTGGTTCACGACGGAGATCGGGCGCCAGCCCTGGATCATCTACGGCTTGATGCGAACAGCCGATGCCGCATCACCGGTCAGCGCCGAGCAACTCGGCATCAGCCTGGCGCTGTTCGTCGTCGTCTATTTCGTGGTGTTCGGCGCGGGTGCCGGCTACCTGTTGAACCTGATCGCCAAGGGGCCGCAGATCGACGAAGGGCTGTTTCCCGTCGCCGGCGGGCCTGGGGAGCAGCGGAGCCCGGCGAGGCCACTGTCCGCCGCTGACGATGAAGTATCAGCGTTGACCAGCGCGGTGAATCAACGCGGAGACGCCCATGGGCATTGATCTGCCTCTGCTCTGGGCCATCATCATTCTGTTCGGCGTGATGATGTACGTCGTGATGGACGGGTTCGACCTCGGCATCGGTCTGCTCTTCCCGTTCTTCAAGTCGGGCGACGACCGCGACGTGATGATGAATACCGTTGCGCCGGTCTGGGACGGCAACGAGACCTGGCTCGTGCTCGGCGGTGCAGGGCTGCTCGCCGCGTTCCCGCTGGCGTACGCGGTGGTGCTGAGCGCCTTCTACCTGCCCCTGATCCTAATGCTCATCGGCCTGATCTTCCGTGGCGTGGCATTCGAGTTCCGCTTCAAGGCCAGCCCGGAGCGCCGTGGCTGGTGGGATCTGGCGTTCATCGGCGGCTCGGCTTTGGCCACCTTCTGCCAGGGCATCACGCTGGGCGCCTTCATCTCGGGCATTCCGGTGCAGGGTGGCCGCTACGCGGGTGGCGCACTCGACTGGTTGACGCCGTTTTCGGTCTTCACCGGCCTCGGGCTGCTCGCGACCTACGCGCTGCTCGGCAGCACCTGGCTCATCATGAAGACCGATGGACTTTTGCAATTGCGCATGAAGCTGCTGGCGCGCAACCTGTCCTGGGTGTTGCTGCTGTTCATCGGCGCTATCAGCCTGTGGACACCGCTGGCGCTCGAACGTGTCGCCGAGCGCTGGTTCACCTGGCCGAACGTCGTCTGGTTCATGCCCGTGCCCTTGCTGGTGGCGCTGGCAATGCTCGGCTTGTGGCGCGCGCTGCGCGACAC